>CAYLVJ010000001.1:0-66580 GCA_964387175.1 uncultured Candidatus Saccharibacteria bacterium
TTACTGTCAGGCGTTTTTGATAAAATAAGTTCGAGCAACTTTGTAAAAGGAGCTCAGTTAAAAATTAAAAGAAAGAAAAAAACCACCTTTTCGGTGGTTTTTTTAAAAAAACAAGTCAAGAAATCTAAAAATTTCTTCTAAAGACACTTTCTTTTAAAAAGTTTTGAAACAACGTGAAAACACTCCAAGCCCTTGACAAAATTACTTTTTTTGATATATTAGCAGTAATCCCCTTGTAGGGGATTTTTGATTGAAAACATCCTAATTTTCTCAATCTTAGTCTGTTTTGCAGACAAAGAACAAGAAATTACAAAGGAATGTTAGAAAAATTACAACTTCACTTCTTTAAAAAGGGGTGGACACGACTTCTGTTCGGTGGCTTTATTGCATTGGTATCGATGTTTATCATCCCTGCTTCCTCTACTATGAAAGCAGAGGTAACTGAGGCTGAGTCAAATCAGGCTCAGGTTTTCGTTTACAAAGAAGAAGGGGATTTACTTCTTGCAGTTCAAGAAAACACCTTGAGATCTGTTTCTTCTATTCCTCAAAAGAAGGAAGAGCCCGAAGTGGAGCGTCTTTACTTAACGGTAACTGCTTATTCCAGTACACCTTGCCAGACTTACGGCGATCCTTTTATCACAGCTTCTGGATCACGTGTCAGGGACGGTATTGTTGCTACGAACCTTTTGCCTTTTGGAACGAAAGTAAGAATCCCTGAAGTTTATGGAGACAGGGTTTTCGTAGTAGAAGACAGAATGCATGCTCGTAACTCTCAGAATCTGGACGTGTGGTACTCCGAGTACTGGGACGCCAAGCGTTTCGGGGTAAAACAAACCTATATTGAGGTCTTAGAATAAAGGAGGTTTTCTAAAATAATAAAAAGAGCCGTTTTAAACGGCTCTTTTTTGTTTTGTGCCGCGGGTGAGAATTGAACTCACGACCCTACGCTTTTCAAGCGTATGCTCTACCACTGAGCTACCGCGGCAGTGTGGACGATGTAGGACTTGAACCTACGACCTTCTGGATGTAAACCAGACGCTCTAGCCAACTGAGCTAATCGTCCTGTTAGGGTGCCCAGGGCGGGATTTGAACCCGCACGCTCGCAAGGAGCATAGGCCCTCAACCTATCGTGTATGCCAATTCCACCACCTGGGCAAAATTTTACTCTTTTCTTCTAAGCCTTGCCTTCTTGCCCTTTCTTTCTCTAAGCCAGTAAAGCTTAGAGCTTCTTACTTTGTGTCGGTCTAAAACCTCTATTTTTTTAATAGTAGGGGAGTGGAGAGGATATATTTTTTCAATCATCGTTTTTTTGACCTCACCTCTTACAGTGATGGTGCTTCTTACTCCCTTTCCGTGTTTGCGGGCTATTACGACGCCTGCAAAGGGAGAGATTTTTTCTTTTCCATCTTTGTCTTCTCCTGTTTTTCTCCAAACTCTAACTTTGTCTCCCGGACTTATTTCCGGCAGATCATCTCTTTTTTGTTTGGCTTCAAATTTTTCTGTTAAGTTTGTCATAAAATTGTTTAATTTTAACGAGATGGTGGGCGGTATAGGACTTGAACCTATGACCTTCTCTACGTCAAAGAGACGCTCTAGCCAACTGAGCTAACCGCCCGGCTTGGTGGGCGTGCGTGGACTCGAACCACGGACCTCTTGTTTATAAGACAAGTGCTCTCACCGACTGAGCTACACGCCCGGGCCGAACCATTTTAGTCTATTTAATCTTAACTGGTATTTAGTATTTTTTCAAATTCTTGTCTCTCAATTGTCTCTTTTTCGACCAAAACCCCAGCTAGTTTTTCAAGAATTTCTTTGTTTTCCTTCATAATTTCTTCCGTTTTTTTTCTTCCTTCAAGAAGAATATTTCTTATCTCCTTGTCTATTTTTCTGGCTGTCTCTTCAGAGTAGCTTCTTGCTCCGAACATTTTCTTTTCGAAAGAGGAGAGTCCTTCGTCTTGTTCTACAAATGATATGGGGCCTAAAGAGGACATACCGAACTGTGTAACCAACCTCTTAGCGATTTCAGTTGCTTTTCTCAGGTCATTTGCTGCTCCGGTGGTTATTTCCCCAAACTTAAAGTTTTCTGCCACGTAGCCTCCGAGAGCGGTTGATATTTCCGCTAAGAACTGGGATTTTGTGACCAATCTTTTTTCTTTTTCCGGCATTTTAAGCGTGTATCCGGCTGCTTGTCCACGGGCGATTATGGAAACTTTTCTTACCTTTTTAGCTTCGGGAAGAAAGTGAGCAACAAGAGCGTGTCCGGCCTCATGAAAAGCGGCGATTTTCTTTTCATCTTTGCCTAAGAGGTGGCTTCTTCTTTCCGGGCCCAAGAGAACTTTTTCAATTGACTCCAAGAGTTCGTCTTGGTTTATTTCATTTTTTTCTCTTCTTGCGGCGAGTATGGCACCTTCATTCATCAGGTTTTCCAAGTCCGCGCCTGAAAATCCGGGTGTTCTTTCTGCAATTTCCCGAAGATCTATATCCCCCGCCAAAGGTTTTTCCCTTGAGTGTATTTCTAAAACCTTTTTCCTGTCTTTGATATCGGGTAAATCGAGAGTAATCCTTCGATCAAACCTCCCCGGTCTTAAAAGGGCGTGGTCTAAAGCCTCGGGTTTGTTGGTGGCTCCCATAACTATAACACCCGATCTTTTTTCAAAACCGTCCATTTCGGTGAGAATTTGGTTTAGAGTTTGTTCTCTTTCTTCCATTCCTCCTCCTCTTAATCCCTGTCCTCTTGCTTTTCCGATGCTGTCCAACTCATCAATAAAGATAATGGCTTTGCCTGCTTTTTTTGCTTGAGAAAAGAGGTTTCTTACCCGGCTGGCTCCTACACCTACGAAAAGTTCTATAAACTCAGGTCCGGAAATGGAAAAGAAAGGGACTCCGGCTTCATTAGCCACCGCTCGAGCCAGAAGCGTCTTCCCGGTGCCTGGTGGCCCGACTAAAAGAACTCCTCGGGGTATTTGAGCCCCTATCTTGAAATATTTTTCCGGGGTTTGGAGAAAATCAACCACTTCTTTCAACTCTCTTTTTGCTTCCTGGAGCCCGGCTACATCTTCGAAAGTTGTTTCCTCTCCATCTTTTCCTCCAGCTCCGAAAAGCTTGGCCTTTGCTTTTGTGAAGTCAAAGGCGGCTGAGGTGCTGCCCTTGGCGCCTTTAATTATCTTCCAAAAGATAAAAAGTATAAGAAGAGAGGGCACTAAACTTACCAAAAGAGGAGTGAGCCACCCCCATATGTTTTGATCTTCTTCGAACTTTATTTCAACCTGTTGTAATTTTTCCTTTTCTGCCCCGATACTAAGCAAGGTTTCCGTGAAGGGCTGGTCTACTGCTTTTAAGGCCTGTTCTGTTTCTCCGTCTTTGTATTTTACCTCCAGCTTTTCTCCTGTCGAAAAAACGCTTTCTACCTTCTCCTGGTTGATGTCTTTTGCCACCTGGCTTAAAGGTATTGTTTCCTTATTTTCTCCCTGAAACAAAGAAAAAAGAACAAAAATTACCACCAAGCCTGCCAAAGCGTAGGCTATCATGGAGGTATTCTTTTCTTCTTCGTTTTTTCCTTGTTTTTGATTTAGAAACTTCATTTTTAAGCGAATTTTAAGATCATTCGATGTTCTTCCGGATCCAAAAGAGAGATCTTGAATTCATATTTTTCTCCGACGTCCAACTCTTCCTTCATCTTTTTTTCCGTTCCGAATTCGGAGATATGAATCAAGCCCTGAATTTTTTCGTTGATTTTAACGAATGCTCCAAAGGGATTTAATTTGGTTACGGTTCCTTCAACCGTATCTCCCTTTTTAAACTCTTTTCCGATTTCTTCCCATGGATCTTCCTTGAGTGATTTAAGGGAAAGGGAAACTTTTCCTTGAGAGATGTCTATTATTTTAGCTTCGACTACTTCTCCCGGTTCCACCACGTCCTGCGGGTCTTCTATGAGCTGCCAGGCGAGTTCAGAGATATGTATCAAGCCCTCCATGGTTGATTTTTCCCCGCCTTCAGAGTAGGGGAATTTAATAAAGGCGCCGAAATCAACCACCCCTGTAATTTCTCCTTTTACCACGTCTCCCTCCTCATATTTTTCCAAAACCTCGGCTATTTTTTCAGAGCCCACTTCTTTTTCAGAAAGGATTAAATTATTTTCTGTCGGGTCGAGAGTAAGGACAGTAACTTCCATTTTTTCTCCTACGAAATTTTTCAACTCATCCAAGATTTTTTCCGGGTCGCCTCCTTCCACCTTTGGATAGTTTTCCGGTCTAAGCTGTGAAACGGGTAAGAATCCAGGAATGCCGGACACATAGGCGATAAGTCCTCCGCGGTTCGCTTTTGAGATTTGAACCTCCAGGGATTTTCCTTCTTCTTTTAACTTTTTTAACTTTTTCCATGCTTTTTCCTCGTGAGCTTTAGTGATGGAAAGTTCGATGAAACCGCCTTCTCCGTCTGGGTCGAGCACCTTAGCCTTAACAGTTAGTCCTTTTTTAATTTCTGTTAATTTTTTAGCTTTGAAATATTCTTTGCCGTAGACTATACCTGTTCCAAAAGGGCTCAAGTCCACAAAAAGAGCCAATCTCTCTTGGCTTATTATTTTTCCTTTGACCATATCTCCTTCCGTCGGATAGTCGAAAAAAGGAGAAAGGTCTTCTTTTTGAAGTAAGTTTTTCATTAAATTCATATATTTTACTATAACATGAAAGTTTTCCTCTGCAAGTGATTATTTTGATAATCTTTCCTTTTGTTTTAAAATTAAAAGCAGCGGGGCGGAAATGTTTTCCTCGCTTGGTTTTTATTATTAGATTTGGTAAAATTAATCAATGGTTGTACGCATAAGAAAAGTAGAAAAGGGAAGGGTACGTCTTCTTTTTCCCTATAGAAAAGAAAGAAGAAAAAGAGTGAAGGTTATAATAGGGCCCTGGGAGGGGGATCTTAATTCTCTTTCCTCAGAAAGTGATATTCTAGCCTCTCCTATTAAACAGGACACAAAGGTCAGCAAAAGGAAAGGTGCTTTTTTAATCGATGGTCCTGGGGAGTATGAGGTGAAGGGAGTTTTTGTAACCGGTATAGAAGATTCGGGTGAGGGTGTTATTTACGCTTTTAAGACGGAAAGGATTCAAACTTGTTTTCTTCCGGCTTTAAACAAGGAGGAGCTGGAGATAAATCAGTTGGAGAAGATGGACGACGTTCATCTTTTACTTTTTCCGCTTGACCCGGATGATTTGCCCCGGGTGAAATGGCTTAAAAACGTAGTGGCGCAAATTGAGCCCGAGATTATGGTTTTTGTTAAGCAAAACGGAGGGGAGAAAAAAATAGAAAAGTTCTTAAAAGAGATGGATATTAAAAACGGCGAGGAAGAGGAAGAGTTCAGCTTTGGAACGTCTGATTTTGAAAAGGATAAAACCAAGTACTTTATCTTAGGTGACTGAAGAAAAGTTAAAAAAACAAGAAAATATTCTTGATAAGGTTCGGAAATGGCCGGAACTTTATCGTAAAGCCCTCTTATGGTTTCTTATCGCTTTACTTTTCGTCGGGCTTTTTTATTTATTTCTTCTAAGGACTAAAAACAGGATTGAAAGACATTCTGGAGGAAAAATAGAAAGAAAAGAGAAGGAAGAGGTGGAAAATACGATGGGAGAAATAAAAAATGAATGGGAGATCTTGCAGGAGGAAAGTGGAGAAATTAAAAAGAGGCTTGAGGAGATGTCTGAAGAAGAAATGCAAGAAGAGATTGAAAACTTAGAAGGGGGAAGTTCCTTATTTTCAAATTAAAATAACTAAAAATGCCTAAACAAAGAAAGAAAAAAAATACTGATATTGGGATGGTGAAGCCGCTTTCTATTGTTGAAGAAATGAAAAATTCTTATATCAGCTACGCTATGTCCGTTATTGTATCAAGAGCTCTTCCGGATGTCCGGGACGGGTTGAAGCCGGTTCAAAGAAGGATACTTTTTGCAATGGATAAGATGGGTCTTTCACCCGGCGGAAGTTTCAGGAAATCAGCCACCGTAGTAGGATCCGTTTTAGGGAATTACCATCCTCACAGTGATACTGCGGCTTACCACGCTATGGTTAGAATGGCTCAGGATTTTTCAATGCGTTATCCACTGGTTAAACCCCAGGGAAACTTTGGTTCTTTGGACGGGGATCCTCCGGCCAGCATGCGTTATTGTGTGACCGGGGACTCGATGGTTGTAACGGACCGCTGCACCCAAAGAATCGGCAGCATCTCGGAAGAAGAAGACGTTGATCTCAAGGTTTTGTCGTTTGGGAAAAAAATTAACGAAGCGTCTAAGCTTTTTGACTCCGGAGTTTGGCCGGTAGTTGAAGTTACAACTTCAAAAGGATACTCCCTAAAAGGTACCGAAAACCACCCCGTTTTAACCCTGCAAAAGTGTGAAGAGGGGAAACCTGTTTTTAGGTGGAAACTTTTGGGAGAAATTGAAGAAAAAGACCTTGCTGTTATAGACAGAAGCAATGTTTTGTGGCCCACGATGGAGCCGGAATTGGATAAAATTTCAAGCAACAAAGATCTTCCTAGTCGGATGTCTCCCGAACTCTCGTTTTTCATGGGTTCACTTTTAAGCAGGGGTTTTAGCTATTGCGGCGGGGAGTCCTTAAAGGTTAGCTTAAACACAAAAGATCTTTCAGAGAAGTTCGCGGCTTGTTTTGAAGAATTGTTTCCGGGCTCCAGCTTAAAGAGGGTTGCCGATAAAAAGAAAAACTCAACCACTTTCAAGATAACCTCTCGAGATGTTGTCGGGTTTTTTAAAAAGTTAGGGCTTAGTGAGTCTTCTCCAGTGATACCCGAGGTTATCTTAGACTCCAGACGGGAATCTGTGAGAGAGTTTGTTAAAGCCTTTTTTGAAAAAGGCCGCGGCTACTTTGTTTCAGATGAGAAACTGGCAAAAGAGCTGCAGGTTCTTTTGCTGCGGTTCGGGGTTGTCTCAAGTTTAAGCCGGGTGGAGGGAAAGGTTAAACTTTCACTGGAAGGAGAAAAAAGTGTCTCGAAAGAGAAGCCGGGTTTAAATTGGGTTCCTTTTCTTTCTTCTTACATCAAGAGAAAATATGAAAGCAAGGTTAAAGAAAAAACAAGAGATTGGCTTTTAAAATCCGACTTTGATTCTTACGGGAAAATTAAAAATCACAAGGACAAGCTTGAAGAAATATTAGACAAGGAAGATTATAGGTTGGTAAAAGAGATTCTTGAAGGTAATTATTGTTTTGACCGAATTGTTTCTATTGAAGAAAAAGGAGAAGAAAGAGTCTATTCCTTTAAGGTGGAAAGCGATTGTCATTCTTTCGTGTCAAATGGTTTTGTAAGTCACAACACGGAAAGCAAGCTTTCTAAGATGGGGGCTTTGATGCTGGAAGATCGCGCGAAAGACACGGTTAACATGAGTGAAAACTTTGACGGAACAAAACAAGAACCCGATGTTTTACCTTCTCCCGTTCCTCAGCTTCTTTTAAACGGCTGTCTTGGGATTGCTGTCGGAGTGGCGACTAAAATACCGCCTCACAATTTGGAGGAGTTGTGTGATGCTACCGCTCACCTTATAGACAACCCGAAATCCAACACAGAGGATCTTTTTGAGTTCATCAAGGGGCCCGATTTTCCAACTGGAGGGGTGATTTATGACCGGGAGAGTATGATAGAAACATATTCTCACGGCAACGGCGGGATTGTAGTTAGAGGAAGAGCAGAGATTGTAGAAGGACGTAAAAGAGCCCGCATCGTTATTTCAGAAATTCCTTACGGACTTCAAAAAACAAAACTTCTGCGTAAAATTGCGAAGCTGGTTCAAAAAGGAGACCTGGAAAAAATTAAAGATATAAGGGACGAGTCCGACCAGGACGGAGTCAGGGTGGTCTTGGATCTTAAAAGAGGTGCTTATCCCAAAAGAATTTTAAATCTTCTTTACAAGAAGACTCCTCTTCAGCAGACCTTTCATTTGAATATGGTGGCTTTGGAAAAAGGCATTCAACCCAAGCGTATGAGTTTGGCTGAGGTTTTAAGTCAATTCGTGGAGCATAGAAAAGAAGTAATAAGGAGAAGAACTAGATATGATAAGGACAAGGCGGAAAGAAGGGCTCACATTTTGGAGGGTTTCAGTAAAGCCATTGATGATATAGATGCGGTGATTGAAACCATTAAAGCTTCTGAAGACAGGGATGATGCTAAGAAGAATTTAATGAAAGACTTTGATCTCAGCGAAGAACAGGCGGAGGCGATACTTAATATGAGGCTTTCTTCTTTAGCCAAAATGGAAAGAAAAAATATTTTGGACGAATTGAAAGAGAAAAAAGAACTAATAGAAAGACTAACCGCTATCTTGGAAGATCCGGAAAAGGTAAGGGATATTTTTAAAGAAGAATTAGAAGAGATAAAAGAAAAATTCGGCGAGGGAAGAAGAACCAAGGTTTTTGCAAAGAAAGCCGATGAAATATCGGCTGAAGACTTGATTCCTGAAGAAGAATGCGTTGTGGCTCTAACTCAAAAAGGGAGAATAAAAAGAGTAAGCCCCTCCAGCTACAGAGTGCAGCACAGAGGTGGCAAGGGAGTGATAGGGGCGAAGACAAAAGAAGAAGACAGGGTGGAGCATCTTGTCTTTGCCAATACTCACGATGATATTCTTTTCTTTACCGACTCGGGCAAGGTCTTTAAAACGAAGGTTTATGAGGTGCCGGCGGCCCAAAGAACGGCGAAAGGGATTAATATTATGAACTTTTTACAGATTTCTTCTGAAGATAGAATATTAGCTCTTCTTTCTCTTTCTTCTTCGGAAAAAAAGAAAAACTCTTATCTTGTTATGGCCACCAAAGAAGGAAAAGTTAAAAAGACCGACCTGAAAGAGTTTGAAGACGTAAGAAGAAGCGGACTAATAGCCATCAATCTTAAAAAGAGAGACCTTTTGTGCGACGTGGCTAAGTGCAAAAAGAAAGAAAGTGTGTTTCTCATCAGCAGAAAAGGTAAGGCGATAAGGTTTGATCAAAAAGAAGTAAGGAGTATGGGAAGAACCGCGATGGGGGTTAAGGGAATGGATCTTGACAGTGACGACGAAGTAATAGGGATGGAGGTTGTAAAAGATGACAAAAACGAACTTTTAATTGTTACAAAAAAAGGTTTCGGTAAAAGAACCGAGATGTCGGAATACAGGGTGCAGGGAAGATCCGGCAAGGGCGTTAAAGCGGCAAATATCACCAAAAAAACCGGTTTGGTGGCTGCAGCTCGTGTTTTAACTGGGGAAGAAGAAAACCTGATGATTATTTCTGAAAAGGGGAAAGTGATAAAAACAAGAGTGAAAGATATTTCCAAGATGGGGAGGGTAACACAAGGGGTCATAATAATGAAGCTAAGAAAGGGTGATAAGGTGGCCTCGATAAGCTGCAGTTAGCTTGCGGGTTGAAAATCAACTAAAAAAGCGGTAAAATTAAAAAACATGTTAAATCCTAAGGATGTTTTAAGTAGAATTAAGCTGGAGAAGAACATGAAAGCGGCTGAGTTTGGTTGCGGCTCCGGCAAGTTTGCTCTTCTTTTAGCTGAGAAACTGAAGGAAGGCAAGGTTTATGGGTTTGACATTCAAAAAGAGCCACTCTCTGTTTTAGAGAAAAACGCTGATCAAAAAGGATTTTTCAATGTAGTGGGGGAAAGGTGCGACTTGGAAAAAGAAAGAGCAACTGCAAAGCCCGATGGTTTTTTTGACCTTGTTTTCATTCCCAACCTTTTGTTTCAGGTGCAAGGACAAGAAAATGTGATTAAGGAAGCCTCCAGGGTGACAAAAGCAGGCGGGACAGTGGTGGTTATAGATTGGAAAAAAGAAGCGGCCTTTGGACCTAAGGAAGGAAGAATAGACCGGGGGGAAGTTTTAGACATGGCTCAAGAAAACGGACTTACTTTAAAAAGAGAGCTTGAACCTGGATCATTTCATTTCGCATTAATTTTTGAAAAATGAAAAAGATATTTTTAATTCTTTTAATGGCTGGCTTGTTATTTTCCTTGATAAGTTATGGATTGACATTTAGAAACTCTATTGAGGCAGAAACTTTTGAAGAGTTAATAGAAAGCGTTCTTGATTTTCTCTTTTATATCGGCTTAGCAGCAGTTCCTTTAATGGTTGTTTTGGGAGGATTTTTCATAGCTACCGCCGGGGGAGACAGTAAACGCTTTAAGAGGGGTCAAAACTTTATACTTTATGCGGTAATTGGATTAGTCGTTTTACTTTTGGCCCGGGGAATAATTGCTTTTATCAGGCATGCCATAGGTTATGAAAACGGAGAAAGTATGAGAAGGGTGAGAATTGTTAAAAAAGATGATTTATTTAAAAAAGAATTAAAAGGTCGAACTAGTAATGAAATAAAAATTGAATTATGAATAGTAAATTAATATTAGCGATTGTTTTCGCTTCTTTGTTTGTGGGTGTTGCTGGATGGATGCTTGGTCCGCAGCTTGCTATGGCCCAAGATGGGATTCCCACTTCATGTACGGTTAGAAAAGAAACCGGTATTGATGAATGTCCAGATCCAGCGGAAGATGGCACTGCTGCTGAATGTCAGTATGATTACGAAGGAGACGATTACGATGGAGGGTTGTGTGGGCTTTGTTGTACGGTAAGTACTATTTATTATGTAATGGACATCGTTTTCATTGTCTTAATGGCAGTTGTTGTTGGCTTGGTTGTTATAGGGGCCTTTATGATAATGACCGCTGGAGGAGATCCAGATAATTTTGGGAAAGGTCGAAAAATGATTATGTTCGCTGCCATCGGATTAGCAGTTGCCTTATTGGCAAGAGCCGTTCCTGCTTTAGTTAAGTTTATAATTGGCTGAATCCTTAAAGCCCTAAATTTATAGTTTAGGGCTTTCTCTGGCCGCGGTGGTGAAATTGGCAAACACGCATGGTTTAGGACCATGTGCCTTCTTGGCTTGTGGGTTCGAGTCCCACCCGCGGCATAGAAAAAACCGTCTTTTTTGTAGACGGTTTTTTAATTCTTTTTTATTTTTCCTCTATTTCGATTCTTTTCCCTTCCTTTTCTTCTTGTTTAGGGAGGGTTACCGTTAACACTCCGTTTTCCACTGTTGCTCTAACCTCTTTTTTCTTTATCGGTTCGGGAAGAGTAACTTCTCTTGTAAAGGATCCGAAATAACATTCTCGAAGAAGGAAGTCTTCTTCGGGTATTTCTTCAGATTCTTTTCTTGTTCCTTTGATCGTTAAAATATCTCCTTCGATTAAAATCTCCAAGTCGCTGGAATCAATACCTGCGATAGGAGCTCTAACCTTTATCTCTTCATTGGTTTCATAAACATCGATGACGAGTTCTCCTTCGGGCTCGAACCATCCTTCTTTTTTAACGTCAATTTCCTTTTTGTTTTGTTTTTCCATCTTATTTTTTTTATTAATCTTTACATAAACTTTCAAGACCTTTGGCTTTTTGAAAAAGATACAAGACTACAAAGAACATAAAGGTGAGAAGCAGGGCGGGAAAAGTAAAGTGTGAGAATCTTTTCATCCTTATTATAGAGAAATTATACAAAGTATGCAAAACGATGGCTAAAGAAAACCCTGAAAAAAGATAAGAAATCTTTTTTCTTTTTTTGTAAAAAGAAAGAGCTAAAAAATAACCGATGATGCCGGAACAAAGAGCGTGAAGAAGGGTGGCTCCTAAAAAGCGCAGCCCGGAGTAAGCAAACACCTCTAAGAATTTCAATTCCCGGGCAAAAAACAAAGCTACATTTTCCGCGCTGGCAAAGCCCATTGCGGAACTTACCATGTAAATCATAAGATCTATTGGTTCGTCCATATTAAGGTTGCGTATTCCTCTAAGCTGAACCGGAAGAAATTTTAAAACCTCTTCTATAACTGCTACTCCGAAAAAAAGAAGCATGAATTTGGGAACTTCTTGTATTTTAAGCGGATTAACCCATCTTAAAAGAAAGGTTTCTATAACAGCAGCGAAAAGAGCACTCACCGCTCCTAAAAGAAAAAGCTCCAATATTTTCTTTTTGGGTTCGGGGTCTTCGTCTTTTTTAAAGTAAAAGAGAAGCCAGAGAAAACTAGGCAAAAGGCCTAATAAAACGTAAATGATTCTATTCATGGTTCTAAATTAAGATTAGCATGAGCTTTTACTTCTTTCCAATTTTTTGACTTCATAAAAAATGAAGCGGCGGCGATCATAAAGGCGTTGTCGGTGCAAAGTTCGGGGGAGGGCGCTAAAAGCTGAAGAGTAGAGGAGAGGTTGTTTTTTATCTTTTCTCTTAGTTTTTTGTTGGCACACACCCCTCCGCCTAAGATAACGGATCGAGCGGGATAATTAAGACTTGCTTTTATTAGCTTCGTAGTTAAAACATCGGTTATTGCCTCTTCTATTTCAAAAGAAAGTTCTTGAATGAAGCTTTCGCTTTCTTTTCTTTTTTTCTCAGTATCTCGAAGGAGATAAAGCACGGCGGTTTTAAGGCCGGAAAAAGAAAAGTCGTAGTTTTTAGTTTTTATCATCGGTCTCGGCAGGTGAATAGAAGAACCGGTTGGCCTGCGGGAGAATTTTTCCGCCATTTCGGCGATACTTGGTCCTCCGGGGTAAGGAAGGCCCATCATGCGGGCTGTTTTGTCAAAGCATTCTCCTGCCGCGTCATCTCTTGTTTCTCCCAGCACTTTGTATTTCCCAATGTCTTTTACCAAGGCAAGTAAAGTATGCCCTCCAGAGGCGACAAGAGCCAAGGCGGGGAAAACCTCCTCTTTTTTTCTTATCCTAAAGCCATCCTCTTTTTTTTCTAATAGGTTAACTAAAATGTGAGCTTCGATATGGTTGACGGGGATTAAGGGAACCTTCCACCCTGCGGATATTATTTTGGCGAAATTAACCCCCATCCACAGACACGGCTCAAGCCCCGGTCCGTAAGTTACAGCAACCCGGTCGATTTTTAGCCTTTTAATTTCTTTTAAGGTTTTTTTAGAGCTCCGGTAAAAACCCTTGTCTTTGAATGATTTTTTTAAATCTCTTTTTTCTTTTTCAATCTGAAACTCGGATTTTAATTTTAAATTACTTGGTGTTTTTTTAACAATTTTTCTTAAAAGAAGGGGAAGATTCTTTTGGTGTTCTCTTTGGGCTAAAGTCGGGAAAACTCCTCCGTGCTTTTGGTGCAGCTTTGTTTGAGAGGCAAGCTCTTCAGCCACTTTTTTTATTTTACCTTCCTTTTTTTCCAAAAAAGCCAACCCTGTCTCATCACAGGAGGTTTCGATAGCCAATACTTTTTTAGATATTATTTTTTGGTTCATAAGTAATTATTACATTTTAACACGACCTAGTCTTCCTGGTAGTTGACAAACTAAAGAATTTGTTGTTATACTTTTCTTAGTAGGGATAAACGGTAAGGAAGAAAATCAACCAGGAAGATTAAACTAAAAGGAGGTGAGAATAATGGCAGGGCAGAAGTATAGAGAATATGCAGAGCCCCTTACTGGACTCACTGGTCTCCTCGCGGATGGGTGGAAGGTGAAGCTTACTCATGTCGAAAGTGGAGACAGGGTGGAGGCGACCGGCAATACCAAGGAAGAGGCTCGTCAAAGAGCGTATCAGAAGATGCGGGAATTAGGACACTAATTTTCCTTCCTGCCGTTTATCCAAGGGTGCCACTCGTAGTGGCACCCTATCTTTTTATTAATATAGTTGAAGTTTTTTTATTTTTAATTTACTATTAAGTTGAACTGACCCCATCGTCTAGTCTGGCCTAGGACATCAGGTTTTCATCCTGGCAACCCGGGTTCGAATCCCGGTGGGGTCGCAAAGATTATGAATTACCTGCGAATCGGCAGAGCCGGGGAATTAAAAGATCCGAAAGAGCGTAGATTATATCGCTTTCTAGAACTGGTCCCCGGAGGCCTAACATGGCTTACTTTAGTCGGCGCCCTCCTTTTAGCTTGGATGGCGCCTTTTTTCACTTCTTATCTTTTGATTGTTTTTGCTGTTTTTTGGTTTTTAAGAAGTACTTACTTAAACTCACACCTTTGGACGAGTTTTAAAAAAATGAAGGAGGTTCAAAGTAAAAACTGGCTGAAAAAGCTAAAGAACCTCAAAAATTATTCGTTAGATATTAAAAACTGGAAGGAGATTTATCATGTTGTTTTGCTCCCCAACTACAAAGAACCTTATGAGGTGATAAAGGAAAGCGTTGATTCAATTTTTGACTCGAATTATCCCAAGGATCGTTTGATTGTTGTTTTAAGTTTTGAAGAAAGAGCAGGAGAGGAAAGAAAAAAAGTCGCTCGGAAACTAAAAAAAGAGTTTAAAGGAAAGTTTAAAAATCTCGTTATTACTTTTCATCCCGGGGATTTGGAAGGTGAGATCCCGGGTCACGGATCAAACGACGCCTGGGCTTCAAAAGAGGTGAAAAGAAAGGTTTTGGATCCAATGGGAATTAGTTATGAAAATGTGATAATTTCTTCTTTTGATACGGACACCATCGTTTACCCGGATTACTTTGCCCGTCTTGCTTATGTTTATCTTACCACCCAAAATCCCACCCGTGCCTCTTACCAGCCGGTGCCTCTTTTTAACAATAATATTTGGAGAGTTCCTTTTTTTTCTCAAACGTCTTCTTTTTCAACTACCTTTTGGCAGATGATGTGTCAGGAGAGGAAAAGCAAACTGGTTAGTTTTTCCTCTCACTCTATGAGTTTCAAGGCCTTGCACGAGGTGGGTTACAAACAACCCAACATTATTGCTGATGACTCCAGAATATTTTATCAATGTTTTTTTAAATTTAACGGAGATTACAGGGTAAAACCTCTTTATTATCCCGTCTCCATGGATGCCAATGAAGGAAAAAACTTCTGGGCGACGGTTAAAAATATTTACAAGCAGAAGAAAAGGTGGGCCTACGGGGCGGAAGACGTTCCTTATTTTCTCTACGGTTGTTTAAAAAACAAGAAAGTTCCTTTAAGAAAAAAAATCTCCAGGGGAGTGGAGCTTATTGTGGGGCACTGGACGTGGGCGACGACATCCGTTTTGATATTTGCTCTTGGTTGGCTTCCCATTTTTTTAGGAGGAAAAGAGTTCAACCGCTCTTTGGTCTCCTATAGTGTTCCTTATTTGGCCAGCCGGGTGATGACTATTGCCATGATCGGACTTATAACATCAATTTGGTTTGCCGCTCAGCTTTTACCGGCCAGTGAAAAAGAAAAAAAAGCGAAGGGAAAGCTTCGCTATGTCGGTTTTCTTTTGAGTTGGTTTTTAGTGCCTTTTGAACTACTTATCTTCGATTCTCTTCCCGCCGTTCATGCTCAAACAAAAATTCTCACCCAGGACTATCTTCAATTCTGGAACACACCCAAGTCCAGATAAATTATTCCAAATGAACGTTTTTTGAAAAGCGCCTTAAGCGCTTTTTTAAAACGGGATACTTATTTAAAGAAGGAGATTTTTTCAGCAACTCTTTGGCTCTTTTTCTCGCTTCTTTAACCATTTTTAAATCTCCCAAAGAAGCCATTATTAATCCGGTCTTTCCGGACTGCCTTTGTCCTAAAAAGTCTCCTACTCCCCTTATCTTTAGATCTTTCTCTGCTAACTTAAAACCATCGTTTGTTTCAACCAAAGCCCGCAGTCTTTCGGTTTCTCTTTTTTCTTCGGAGGTTGGGAAAAGAAAACAATGAGAAGGGCTGTTTGAACGTCCTATTCTTCCTCTAAGTTGATGAAGCTGGGCCAACCCAAACCTTTCTGCCCCTTCTATAATCATCACCGACGCCCGGGGGACGTCTATCCCGACTTCGATTATGGAGGTGGAAAGCAAGATGTCTATTTCTCCCGCTGAAAATTCTTTCATGAGTTTTTCTTTTTTTTCACTATCGATCCGGCCGTGTATTTTTTCCACCTTCAAATCGGGGAATACTTTTTTACTTAAAAACTCCCAGTTTTCTTCTATCGATTTTACATCTGTTTTTTCATCGAGTAAGATGCGGGGGAAAATTATGAAAGCCTGCTTTCCTTTTTTCATTTCGCTTTTTACGAATTCATATATTTTCTCCCTTTCTTCTTGAGGAACAATCACGGTGCGGACTTTTCTTTCACCGTGAGGCATCTCATCAATTGTTGAAATGTCCAAGTCACCATATATTGTTAGCCCCAAGCTGCGGGGGATGGGTGTAGCCGTCATACTTAAAAAGTGGGCATATTTTTTACTTTCTTTTTTCCTTAGTTTCCCTCTTTGTTTTACTCCGAAGCGGTGTTGTTCATCAATCACAACAAAAGCTAATTTGGAAAAGTTAACGCCTTTTTGAATCAAAGCATGGGTTCCAACCACTATATCAATCTTTCCCCCTTCAATCATCTTTAAAAATTCTTGTTTTTTTGTTTCTAGTATCTTTTTTTCTTCAGCAATTCTACTTTTAGATCCGGTTAAAAGACCTGTTGAAACATTTGTTTCTTTAAAAAAGTTGCTTAGTTTTTTGAAATGCTGGTGGGCTAAAATTTCAGTTGGAGCCATCAGTGCGGTTTGAAAATTGTTTCTTGCGGTGTTTAAGGCGGCAATAGCGGCTGTTATTGTTTTTCCCGATCCTACATCTCCTTGGAGAAGACGCGCCATGGGGCTTTCTTCTTCCATATCTTTTAAAATCTCCCAGGCAGATTTTTTCTGAGAGTCGGTGAGAGTAAAAGGAAGACTTTTTACAAATTCCTTAACCTCTTTTTCTTTAAAGTTAATTTTCCAGGATTTTTTCTGTTTTACTTTTCTTCTGGATCGGAGCATCTTAAGTTCCAGTAAGAAAAGTTCCTCGAAGGAGAAGCGTCTTATCGCCTCTTTTTTAGTTTCTTTATTTTCAGGAAAGTGAATTTCTTTCAAAGCATTTTTAAAAGAATAAAGATTTTCACTTTTAATAATTTCCAAAGGAAGAGTTTCCGGCATACGGGGGGATATTTTTTTAACCAAAGGAAAAAGAACGTACCTCAACCAGCGGGAGGAGACACCTTCCGTTTCGGGATAAACGGGGACTAATCTAGCGGTGTGAATTTGTTCTTCTTTTTTTCTTTCATGGATCGGATTGGAAAGAAAGGGGCCGTTTTTACCAACTTTTACTGGTCCCGCGAAATAAAAATTTCCTTTTTTTTGAAAAGTGTCTTTTAAGTAAGGTTGGTTAAACCACAAGGCGGGGATCAACCCTGTTTCGTCTTTAACAAAGGCTTTGGTGATCGTTATTCTTTTTCTTGCGGTCCGATCGTTTAAAACGCGGGTCACATTCCCCTTGACGCAGATTTTTTCTTTGGGTTTTGCCCCTCGAGCTTTTTTTATTTTCACTACAGAAGAGAAATCTTCATAACGATGGGGAAAATGAAAAAGAAGGTCTCCTAAATTTTTAATCCCCAAGCTTTCAAGTCTTTTGGCGTATTTGTCCGAGATCCTCGGTGTTTTTTTAATTGGGGTTTTAAGGTTCATTTTTACAAAGAAGAGAAGTTTAACTTTCTTTTTTTAAGTATCTTTCTTGTCATTCCCTTGGTTTGTCCGGCCCACTTTGACTGGGCGAAAAGTTGTAAATCTTCTTTTGTGTGGGAGTCGCCACCGCCGCTTTGGGTGAGTTCATATTTTTCGGTTAGCTTTTTCATGGTTTCCATATCTTTTTCGACTTCGAAGGTAGGGTTTTCCAAAAGACTGAGGCAAAAAATTATTTCTGCCCCGTCCAACCTTTTTTGCCGGAAGATTTTTTCAGCTAACTTTTCATTAAATTTATGCTTATTTAAACTCCAGTGAGCTAAGATTGCTATTCCTCCCGCTTCTCTTATTAATTTTACGGTTTTATCAAGCGGTGTGAAGTAAAGATAGGGAATCCAACTTTTAAAAATTGCATTTTCGCTTAAAAACAAACCGTAAGGCCATTTTTTCTTGTCTCTTGATTTTATTCTTTTCCACGTCTTTTTAGACTTCGGATCTTTTTTCTTGCTGGCTTTTCGGGCAAACTTCATTATGAGATTTCTGTTTTTTTTCTTTTTATTGAGCTCTTCTACTATGTGGGGTCTTCCTAAAGATTTTTTATTTTTTATCTCATCAAAGCTTATATCAAAACCCAGCTTAGCGAGGTTTTGAATCATGCCCCGGGCTCTTTCTTCCCGCGCTTCGGCAGCTTTCTGGCAGTATCTTTTTAAAGGTTTGTTTGTAGGGTCGACAAAAAGTCCCACGATATGGAAGTTGCTGGCTGCTCCCCCTATTTCCCTGGGCCACCCCGAAGAGATTTCTATGCCTACGATCCATTTTGTAGGGTGGTTTTTGTTTTTTTCCAAAACTTCCAGGTCTTTTTTGCCTGGAAGACGGTCGTGGTCTGTAAAAGCTACCACTGATATTTTATTTTCCGCGCAGACATCTAAAACTTCTTTGTAGTTTAGTTCTCCGTCTGAAGTTGTGGTGTGCGCGTGTAGGTTTTCATACATATCTTATTATATCAAAAAAGGGCGAAAAGCCCTTTTGGTGCGCCCAGCAGGACTTGAACCTGCACTTTTCGGCTCCGCAAGCCGACGTTTTTTCCAATTAAACTATGGGCGCTTTGTAAGTTCATTAAAGCATAAAAATGAAAAAAGATAAAGTTGTGTTATAATCAAAATGAAAGTTTACTTTCTTTAAAATTTGTGTTTTACTAATGAAAGAAGGGAGGAGTCGCATAATGGTATTGCAATGGCTTGCTAAGCCATGACGGTTTACCGTCTTGCGGGTTCAAATCCCGCCTCCTCCGCATTCACGGTGGGCTGCGCCGAATTGGCAAGGCACCGGTTTTGAAAACCGGCGGGCTTCGGCCCTTACAGGTTCAAGTCCTGTGCCCACCGCTAAGTATTAAAGCATGAAAACTGTAAAAGAATTTTCAGCCGGAGGAGTGGTATTTAAAAAAGAGGCCGAGCCTCTTTTTCTCTTGGGCAAACACTCCGGTTATCACAAATGGGTTCTGCCCAAAGGCAGACCCGAAAAAGAAGAAACTCCGATTGAAGCAGCCGGGAGAGAAATAAGAGAGGAGACAGGGATTAAAGCCGAGCTTGTTTTTCGCGAGCCGCTCGTTAAGGAACATTATTTTTACACCAAAGAAAAAAACAAAAAAAAGACAAGAGTTTCAAAAAGAGTCTTTTTTTATCTTTTCCGCTTTAGGAAGGGTGTGATTGAAGATCACGGCTGGGAGATGGAAAAAGTCGGGTGGTTTTCTTACAAAGAAGCTTTAGGCAAGATGGCTTTTTCCGGAGAGAAAGAAGCGGTTAAAAAGGCAAGGATAAAAATTACTAACCTTTAGCGATTACCAATCCCTTCACCTCGTCGGCTCCTGCTTTTTTTAAAGCTTTGCGGGCTTTTTTTAAGGTGGTTAGGGTGACCGCGACGTCATCGAAGATAATTATTTTCTTACCCTTTACTTCTTTGGGGTTGGGGCAAAAAAAGGCGTTTTCTAAACTTTCTCTTCTTTTAAAAAGGGGCAGCTCAGACTGTGGTTTTGTTTTCTTTCTTTTTTCAAGCAAGGAAGAGGAAAAGGGAAGTTCGTAGTAACCGGCAATTATTTTCACTATCCGTAATGATTGGTTAAACCCCCTCCATCTTTTCCGAGCAGGAAAAAGCGGAATGGGAGTTAAAAGATATTCCTTTTTCTTTAAAAAGTCAGGTTTCTTTTCTAAGATGTTAAAATAAGTTATAATAACAGAAGCCAGTTCAGTAGCAATCTGCCGGGCGAAAGGAGGATTTTTGTACTTTTCGATCATCTTTTTTACAAGACTATTCCTGTAGTCTGCGGCGAAGTAAATAGTGAAAGGATCTTTTATGGGACGTCTTGGAAAGTCCAGAGTGGAAAGACAATCTTGACAAAGGTAACTTCCATATTGCCGGCAGCCCAGACAATGCTTCGGGAAAAGAAGATCCGCTAAAAAATTTTTAATTTTAAAATAAGGCATTGTAGTCCGTTTTTCTTCATTTTTTATGTTACAATATGAAAACGGGCTCCGAAAGTTATGATTTGGCCACCTAAAAAGGAAAAAGAGACTTCTGTGGGGATAGATATCGGTACTTCGGCGGTGAGGATCGTTGAGGTCAGCCGGCATGGTGAACAAGCTAAGTTAGAAAACTACGGAGAGCTTTCTATTCCGCTTGATCTCCCCCTTTATTTCGGACAAACCCACAGAGGAAGATTGCTTTTTTCAAGCAAAAGACTGGCAGAAATGATAAGTGAGCTTCGACAAAAAGCGGGGATAGAAAAGAAGGGTGCTTTCTTTTCAATCCCTGATTTTTCTACGCTTTTAACCACTTTTGAACTCCCCCCTATGAAATTAGACGAGGTTCCGGAAGCGGTTCAGTTTGAAGCCCGCAACCGAGTACCCCTTCCTGTTTCTGAGGTCACCCTGGACTGGGTGGTTATGGAAGGAGGGTTGACAGAAAGGTCGAAAGAACCGGTGAAGATTATGTTGGTGGTTGTTCCTAACCGAGTGATAGAGAAATATACGGAAATTGCTCATTTGTGCGGATTGGATTTAAAAGGTATGGAGGTGGAAGTTTTTTCCCTCCAGAGATCTTTGGTCAAAGATGACAAAAAAACTGTTGCCCTGATTGATATTGGAGCACAGAGTACGACCTTTAATATTGTTGACAGAGGGATTTTAAAAAGATCGCATAGTTTTAATATCGCAGGAACCAACTTGACGGAAAGAATATCCGAGGCGTTCGAGATGGACTACCAAAAAGCGGAGACGATAAAAGAAAACCAAGGGTTAAAAGAAGGTAATTATAATTTGAGTGAAGTTTTGATTCCGGTTCTGGATCTCATAATCACTGAAATTAAAGAATCTTCTGACAGCTTTTATCATGCGACCGGACGACAAATTGAAAAATATCAGATTGCAGGAGGAACAGCCGCCCTGCCCGGCTTGGAAGAGTACTTTACCGAATCTTTAAAGAAAGAAGTAGAAGTAGGGTTTCCTTTTGAAGGGATGGTTTATCCTTCAATTTTAAAAAAAGAACTTAAAAGAATCGGCCCTGCTTTTGCCGTGTCAACAGGGGTCGCTTTAAAAGGGATAAGATAAAATGGATATACAATTAGTACCTAAATCAGGTCAAAAAGGAGAGTTAAAAGTTACCGGAAAGGAGATTATCTACTATATTCTTTTAGGACTGGCTCTTTTTGTTACTTTTGCATTTCTTTACCTTCATTTGGTTGGCCGTAAGATGGAAAAAGAAATTACGACGATAGACAGAAAATTGATTGAAAGTCGTTCGGGAGAATTCGAAGACCTGGAAAAAAGTATTTTAAAAGCCGAGGCTAAGATTAGCTTGTTTTCGAAGTTTTTAGACTCACACAAGAAAAACTCATTATTTTTTGATTATTTATCCACCGTTTGTCACAAGGAAGTTTTTTTCACCCACCTTGATTTGAATGCGGTTGACTCAACCGCTGAGGTGGAGGGAAAAACAGAAGATTTTGCCCGCCTCCGCCAGCAGATTTTGATATTGAGAAATGAGGAAAAAATCGAAGAAGTAGATTTAAAAAGCGTATCGATAAATCAGGAGAGGGGAGTAGATTTTTCTTTGAGTTTGTCTTTTGACTCCTCCATTTTAAAAGAAGGTTTTAAAAAAGAAGCTGAAGATTAATATGAATAAAACTCTTCCAATACTTTTTCTTTTAAGCTATGTTGTGGGCGGAGGATTCGGCCTTGTTATGCCGCAAATGAGTACTTTTCGTCAAAAAAGAAAAGACCTCCTTATTAAAAAAGAAACTCTTGAAAGTAGAGAAGAATATATTGAGCATCTTAACGGGATTTCTGAAGAGCTGGAGAAACGGGAAGAGGAAATGGAAAAGGTTAATCAAGCATTCCCCGATCATCCGGAAACATCTTGGTTGGCTGAATTTTTAGAAAAAGTAACGCCTCAGTCCGGGATGACGTTAAAGGAGGTTGGTTCTTTTTCAACCTCTGTTTCAGAAACATCAACCGGACAAAAAATCGTGGAGACGGAAATTAGAATAAAAGTCAACGGAAGTTACGAAGCTTTTCTAAACTTTTTAGAAGAGCTTGAAAAATCGGTCCGCCTTATTGAGGTGGAAAAAGTTACTTTCTCGGCTGACTCCCTTGAAGAACAAGAAGAGGGATCTGAGGTGGAAGAAGGAACGGAGGTGGAAGAAGGATCTGAAGAAGAAAAGCCTACTAGAATGTATGATTTTTCCTTAACCTGCAAGGTCCGCTCAGGCGAATTTAATTTTTAAAATTCAAGGTGAGTTATGATAAATATAATTAAAAAAAACAAGAAGCTGGTATTTTTAGTCGGCAGTTTGTTTTTGGGAGGTGCTGCTAGTTTGATCTTTCTTCTTTCTTTTGGCTCCAAAGAGGAAGTCCTTCCTCTTGCCGGCGAAGAAGAAGTCAGTATTAATTTTGATGTTTTTAAAAAAGAAGAATTTCAAAAATTAGAGATGTTTGACCAAGAAAGTGAAATTCCCGAGGAGAAGGGAAGAGAAAACCCTTTTGAAAAGTACGAAATAGTCGAAGAAGAAGTCGAAGAAGAAACCGAAGAGCTTTCTGAAGAGGAACTACCGGAGGAAGAAGAGGGGGAAGAAACTGAAGAGCTTCCCGAAGAACTCCCGGAGCAATAATTTAATAACTTAAATTTTCCCAGTGTCTTTAATTAAAGAACTTGTCAAAAAAGGAATACTTGAAGAGAAAAAAGCTTCTGCTTTTCAATACGAAGCTAAAAACAAGGAAAAGACGATAGAGGAGGTGCTCTTAGAAAACGGTGTCATTCCAGAAAAAAAACTTTTCGAGATAAAAAGTCGTTTAGTCGATGTACCCTTAAAAAAGGTTTATCCGGAAGATGTGGATATAGATCTTTTAAAACTCATTCCCGGGAAGACAGCCGGGCACTACAAAGTTATTCCTTTGGGAATTCAGGGGGATGTACTTGAGTTGGGTATGGTTTATCCGGAAGATGAGAAAGCAAAAGACGCCATAAATTTCTTAGCAAGACAAGGAGGTTTTGATTACGAAATATATCTTGTCACTCCCAACAACTTCAAGGAGATCTATAGAAAATATCGAGGTTTGGAAAAAGAAGTTTCAGAAGCATTAGAGGAGGCTCAAAAAGAAGAAGAAGAAGAAAAGAAGAAGTTCAAAAAAGGAACTCCAAAAGGATTGGAGAGATTAACAGAGAGAACCCCTATTTCTAAGGTAATAGATGTTCTTCTAAGGCATGCTTTGGAGGGGAGTGCTTCTGATATTCACATTGAGCCTTTCGGAGGTAAATTAAGAGTGCGTTTTAGGGTTTTGGGAGATCTTCATTCTTCTATTTTTTTACCGGAAGATTACCTTTCTACTTTAGTAGCAAGAGTTAAAATACTGTCTGACTTGAGAATTGATGAATCAAGAATACCCCAAGACGGTCGTTTTTCAAAAGAGGTAAGCGGGCGAAAGGTAGATTTCCGGGTTTCTACTTTTCCGACAGCTCACGGGGAAAAGGTGGCGCTGCGTGTTTTGGATCCCAAGGAAGGTTTAAAAAATTTCGATGATCTTGGCCTTTCCGAAAGGGGCTACCAAAAACTAAAAAGATCAGTGGAGCAGCCGGCGGGGATGATTCTGGTCAGCGGTCCTACCGGGTCAGGGAAGACGACGACCCTTTATGCCCTGTTGCAGCATCTTAATAAGGAGGAGGTTAACATAGTAACCTTGGAGGATCCTATTGAATATTTCCTTCAGGGATTGAACCAATCTCAAATTAAACCTGAGATTGGCTATACTTTTGCCAAGGGATTGAGGTTTGTTTTAAGGCAGGACCCTGATATTATTATGGTGGGTGAGTTGCGGGATGAAGAAAGTGCTAAACTGGCTGCTCATGCTGCGTTGGTGGGAGATCTCTTGTTGGCTACAATTCACACTACCAACGTTTTAAATGTTCCCACTCGTCTTGTTAACTTGGGAGTAAAACCTTATCTTATTCCTGTTACAGTAAGCACCATGCTCTCTCAAAGGTTGGTCCGCAGGCTTTGTGATAACTGTAAAGAAAAAAGTAAGCCCAATAAAGAAGAAGAAGAAGTTATTAAACAAGAGCTAGAGGGTCTACCGAAGGACGTTGAAAAAGAAATTGACTTTAACGATCTTAATATATGGAAAAAGAAAGGGTGCAGGGAATGTGAACAGAGGGGTTTTTCCGGCCGGATTGGTGTTTTTGAAGTTTTGGACATGACCGAACCACTGTCAGAAATTGTAATTGGTGGAAATTTAAATGAATTTAAAATTTCTGAGGAAGCAGAAAGACAAAAGATGGTGACCATGCGTCAAGACGCTTTCTTGAAAGTTTTAAAAGGAGAGACTACTATTAAAGAGGCATTATCAGTAGTAAGAGAGAAATAAAAATGAATAAGAAAATACTTTTGGTGGAGGACGATCCTTTGATTGTTAAAATTTACAAGACACGTTTAGAGGAGGAAGGCTTTGAGGTGGAAGTTGTTTCTCAAGGGGAAAGGGTAGTGGGGGAGCTAAAGAAAAATGAATTTGACCTTGTTCTTTTGGACATTGTTTTACCTGAGTTGACGGGTTTTGAGATTTTAAAGAGGATAAAAGGGGAGGGTCTTTTGGAAAACTTGAAAGTTTTAGTTCTTTCTAATCTAGGGGAGAAAAGGAGTGTGGAAAAAGCAGCCAAATTGGGAGCGGTAAGCTACTTGATAAAAGCGCATTACACCCCCACCGAAGTCATAGAGGAGGTTAAAAAGACTTTAAGTGAAAATTAAAATGAGTATTTATCCACAAAAAGCGAGAGAAATTTTAAAATTAGCCCTTAAGGAAAAAGCATCGGACGTTCATTTCTCTAAAGGTCACAAACCTATCTTAAGGATAGATCGCAGCTTGGTGCCTCTGAAGCGTTTTGAAAAACTGCGTGACGATGATCTACGGAAAATAGCCGAATCTTTTTTAACCGAAAAACAAAGAATAACATTGTCTGAAGAAAGAACTGTGGAGTTGTCTTATGAGTTGGAAGAGCGGGCGCGCTTTAGGACCAGTGTCTTTTATCAAAGAGGCTCTATCTCTATCGCCATGCGTCTTATTCCCGCTGAGATAAAGCCCATAGAAGAACTTAATCTTCCCCCGGTGCTTCACCGCTTTGCCAAGGCTCCACAAGGGTTTGTTTTGGTTACCGGGCCTTCTTCACAAGGGAAGTCAACCACTCTTGCTTCAGTGATGGAAGAGATAAACAAAAACCGTTCAGCTCATATTATAACGATTGAAGACCCGATCGAGTATTTCTTTGAGGATAAAGAGTCCATAGTGGATCAAAGAGAAGTGGGCAGAGATGCGAAAGATTTCCAAAAAGCCTTAGAAGAAAGCTTCAGACAAGATCCGGACGTGATCATGCTGGGAGAAATGAGAAGCAAAGAAACGATTGCCACCGCTATCACCGCCGCTGAAACGGGTCACTTGGTTTTTTCCACCCTGCACACCAACAGCGCTTCTCAAGCTATCCACCGTGTTGTTGACAGCTTTTCCCCCAAACAGCAGCCGCAGATAAGAAACCAGCTTTCCAGCTCTCTTTTGGGAGTAGTTTCTCAGCGTCTTTTGCCGCGGATCAAAGGAGGTCTTGTACCTGCCTGCGAGATACTTATTTCCACCCCAGCTGTTTCTAACTTAATTCGGGAGAATAAAATACACGAGATTCCGATGGTGATTGAAACTTCTGCTGACGAGGGCATGATTACTTTAAACAAGGCTCTTGCCAACCATGTCAGGGCCAAGGAAATATCTTTAAAAACAGCTGTTAAATATTCTTTAAACCCCGGGGAATTAAGGCAACTCGTTGGTGATTTTTAAACTATGAAGTTTACCTATCAAGCGAGAACAGAAGAAGGAGAGAGTAAAAGAGGGTTTATCGAAGCTTCTTCACGAGAAGCCGCTTTAGATATTTTAAAACAATACGGACTTTATCCAACTTCTCTTTCTCCCCACCGCAGACCTTTAAAAGAGATGCTGCCTTCTGCTTTTCGTGATGTTTCAAGACAGGACGTAATTCTTTTCACCAGGCAGCTTTCTATTATGGTGAGGTCTGAAATTCCGGTGGTTGAAACACTAGAGACTATCGCTAAACAGGTGGACAAGGAGATCTTTAAAGAAAAGATTTTAAAGATGTCTCAATTTGTTGAGGACGGCCGGCCCTTGTCCGAGGC
Source organism: uncultured Candidatus Saccharibacteria bacterium (assembly GCA_964387175.1). Taxonomy (GTDB): domain Bacteria; phylum Patescibacteriota; class Minisyncoccia; order Minisyncoccales; family CAYTKG01; genus CAYLVJ01. The sequence continues at coordinate 26,114 of CAYLVJ010000001.1, forward strand.
GATGGAAAACTTTCCCGACATGTTTTCCGATTTTTATATAGGAATGATAAGGGCGGGGGAAAAAGCAGGCGAGGTTCCCCAAAGCTTGGATTACCTGGCCGATTATTTGGAAAAGAATCAAAAATTAAAGAGTCAGCTGATAGGAGCTCTCCTTTATCCGATATTTGTCTCTGTGTTTTTTGTTCTTTTGATGTTTGTTATGAGTATTTTTGTTGTTCCCAATTTTAAAACCGTTTTTGAAGATATGGAGATCGAACTGCCCCTTATTACTCAGATTGTAATTGGGGCGTCAGAAGTTTTGAAGAATTGGTGGTGGGTTTTTCTCGTTTTGTTTTTCGGAGTCTCCAGTTTAATTTTTTATCTTTTTGAAAACGAAGAAACGAAAAAAAAGATGGATAAACTTTTGCTCCGTGTTCCCTTGATAAGCGGACTTTTGAAAAAAGTTTATCTTTCTCGGATCGCACTTAACTTGTCTACTCTTATCTCAAGTGGAGTTCCTATCAGTGACGCCTTGGAGGTTACAGCTGACTTGGTGGGAAACCATGTTTACCAAGAGATTGTTCTTGAGGCGAGAAAAGAGGTAAGGGCGGGCAGTGAGATAAGCAGCGTTTTTAGGTCTTATCCAGATAAGTTCTCCGTATTCTTTAATCAGATGATGGTTACTGGAGAAAGAGCGGGAAAGCTGGAGTCGACCCTGGGCAACATAGTTACCTTTTATGAAAAAGAAGTTGACGAAACCCTGGAAAGACTTCTTAAATTTATTGAACCTGTCCTTATTATCGTTCTCGGTGTTTTGGTGGGCGGATTAGCACTTTCCTTGTTTATTCCTTTGTTCCAGCAGGGAGGTCTCGCCATGTAATTCTTGTTTTCTTCCCTTTTTTGTTATAATTAATGAATAACCAGCTAATCAAGAGTTTAAATATGAAAAAAAGAGTCATAAAAAAAGTTGGAAAAAGGGGTTTTACCCTGATAGAGCTTCTGGTGGTTATTGCTATTATTGGCATTTTATCCTCCATCGTTCTTGTAGCCTTAAGAGGAGCGAGAGATCAGGCTAAAGACGCTCGTATAATTTCAAGCGTGAGCCAGATGAGAAGTTTGGCAGAAGTCTATTATACAGGAAGTAGCTATAATGACTTGAATGCGGGGTGTGGGGGTGATGGGGTTATAGGTTCCGCTGATTGCAGCGATTGTACCGAAGGAGACATAGAATCTTTGTGTGAAGATATATATGAGCAAAATTCTAGCGCCGCTCTAACTATTCATACCGGAAGTGAGTATTGTATCGAGGCTGATTTGAATGGAGGAGATAGTTATTGTGTTGATAGCAGCGGTTACGCGGGGAAAAGTAGCTCTCATAGTTGTGACAGCGGTTTTTCCTGCAACTAATTTGTCAAATGCTTGATTTTAAAAAATTAAAAAAGGTCGTAATAGCTTAAAAACTAAGAAAATATGAACAACAAAAAAGGTTTTACACTTATTGAGCTTTTGGTGGTTATTGCCATAATTGGTATCTTATCCTCTATTGTTCTTGTAGCCTTAAGAGGAGCGAGAAACAAGGCCAAAGATGGTAGGATTATAGCAGAAATGAGTCAGTTGAGGAGTTTAGCTGAGGTTAGCTATGATGGAGCAGCTTACAACATATCAGGCACAGATTATGATTCTCTGGAAACTGACATCAACGCACAGTCAGACGGATCCCTAACCCTACACCAACAAGGCGACGAATACTGCGCTTATGTTTCCTTAAATGAAGGAGATGACTATTGCATAGACAGCACCGGTTTTGCTGATGAGGTAAGTGACGCTTCTACTTCATGTGACGGGGACACTTATACCTGTCCATAAGGCTAGGGTTAAAAAAGAGCCCGCTTGCCGGGCTCTTTTTCTTTTGTGATATAATTTGAGAATATGTTTGATTTTGTTTTAGTTTTTGTTTTAGGTCTTTGTGTTGGATCTTTTTTGAATGTGGTTATTTACCGTTTGAAAACAAAAGAGTCTATACTTCTCACCCGCTCTCATTGTCCTTATTGCGCCCACGAGCTTTCTTTCTTTGATCTGGTACCGCTTTTTAGCTTTTTGTTTTTAAAAGGTAAGTGTCGTTATTGCAAGAAGAAGATTCCGTGGCGTTATCCTTTGGTGGAGTTTTTCTCGGGGGTTCTTTTACTTCTTGTCTTCTTGTTTTTTTATCCGGAGTTAGTTTCTGTTTTTTACTATTCTTTTTTGGCTTTTTCTCTTTTGGTGATTTTTGTCTACGACCTACTTCATTTCATTATTCCGGACAAGGTCTTGTTGCCGTCTTTTTTGCTTGTTCTTTTTTTTCACGCCTTTCAAGTTTTAAAAGGGGTTAATGGATTAGAGGAGCTTTTTTCTTTTTTTCTTTCGGGGCTTGGTGCGGCGGTTTTTTTCTTTTCCTTTCATTTTTTCTCCAAGGGAAAAGCGATGGGGTTCGGAGATGTAAAGCTTGCTTTCCTTCTCGGTTTGTTTTTAGGTTGGCCCTTGATTATTCCAGCTCTTTTTATCGCTTTTTTTATTGGAGGCTTGGTTGCGAGCTTTTTGCTTTTTTTTACCGAGAAAGGATGGAAAAGCAAAGTTCCCTTTGGCCCTTTTTTGGTCTTCGGAGCGATTTTGAGTCTTTTTTGGGGGGAAGCTTTGATTCGTCTTTATATTAATTTAGTTGCTTTTTAACCTTGTGGTATAATTTAACAATGTCAATTTTTAAGAATAAAAAAGGTTTTACCTTGATGGAACTTATGGTTTCTTTCGGAGTGGTTGCGCTTTTAGTCGGAGTAGTTTTAGCCCGTTACAAGGTTTTAAGCACCCGTTTTAATATATTAAATGAAGCTCACAACACGGTGCAGAGCTTGAGGGCCATGCAGGAGCACTCTATTTCGGGTAAGGAGATAGAAGGTTCTCTTCCGGACAGTTTCGGATTTTATCTTACAGGCTCAAACAGCTATATTCTTTATGCTGATCAGGATGATAATCAGCACTATGATTTTGGAGAAAAAATTAAAGAGGTTGAGCTGGAAAAAGATTTTTACTTCGGTTTGGGAGGGGCAAGCGAAGTGGACATTAATTTTGAAGGCCCAAGTCCTGTTACCACTATTCGGGTTGATGGTTCTTTAGAAGGGTCAACGGAGTTTTATATAATCTCTCTGGAAGGTTCTGCACCTGATCAAAAGATATGGGTTAATAAGGGGGGTTTAATTTATACCGATGAAAGATAAAGGATTTACAATACTAGAGCTTACCGTCAGCATTTTTATTCTAATAGTTGGAGTGGTTGGATCCTCTAATATGATTGCGGATTTACTTACTTATACTCGTTTTACCGCCGACAAGGCTACCGCTTCCTATTTAACCCAAGAAGGAATGGAGATAACGAGAAACATCAGAGACAGCAACTGGATCCAGGATGAAGACTGGGATACGGGTTTGTGTGGAAGCAGTGAATGTCAAACGGGCCAGACCTACTCATGTTATGGAGACCTTGGAGACGATGAATCTTTACATTGTGGGTCAGGGGGAGAAACAATTTATGAAAACAGCGGTTTTTACAATCATAACAGCGTGGGAAGTGCAACTATTTTTTCCAGATTGATAGAAGTAGAGAAGGTTTCTCAGGAAAAGATTGAAGTATGTACGAAAACAAGCTGGGATACTCATAAGATGGAGGCTTGCACTTGGTTATATAATTGGCACATGCCCGAAGAATCATGAAAAACAAGAAAAACAAAGGATTTACTCTTATAGAGCTTATTATGGGAATAACAATCTTCCTTTTGGTTTTGGGAGGGCTGGTTGGTGTTTTTATCTACAGTCTCCGCTTGCAGAGGAAAATTTTAAAAAAACAACAGGTTTTGGCTGAGGTGGCCCTTTTTGACATGGAGTTTATGACCAAAAATTTGAGAATGGCTAAAAGACAAGAAGATGAAACGTGTCTTTCTCCGGATATTTTTTATGAAAGCATAAACGGAGGAGAGGGGATTAAATTTTTAAATAAGCTTCAGGAAGAAGGAGACACTGCTCCCTGTCAAAGTCTTTTTTTGGCGGAGGAAAGTGGAAGGGGCGTTTTAAAATACTGTATGGATGAAGCTTGTGTTAATGACGGCGGCAGTTCTGCTTATTCGCTTACCTCGCCGGATATTGATGTTTTAGAACTTGATTTTTTAATCCAAGGGCAGGTATCAGGTGATGAGCTTCAGCCCAAGGTAACGATTACTATCAAGTTCACCCACAAGGACTTTGACGAAGTTATTTTTCTTCAGACCACCGTTTCACAAAGAAACTTAGATATAGATACTAGTTCTTAAATTAGAAATAATGAGTAGTTCTCACGAAAAAGGAGTCTCAATTTATATCACCCTTATTCTACTTTTTGTTTTGTTTGGTCTGGCGATGGGGCTCAGTGCTTTAATTTTAGGACAGCTGAAGATTTTAAGCAGTATGGGTGACTCCATCGTAGCTTATTACGCCGGCGAAGCAGGCGTTGAAGAAATGATCTACCAGACAAAAACTGAGACTAGTTTCCCCGGGTCAATAACCGGTAGTTTGAGTAATAATTCTTCTTTTGAGGTAGAAATGTATTGTGCGGAAGGGGTTGATGAGTGCGTTGATGCTTGCTCCGGAAGCCCGTGCACAACGGAGTCTTGGTGTGATGTTCGTTTTTGTCCGATTTCAAAAGGAACCTTTCAAGACACAAATCGATCGGTGCGGGTGAAATACTAAAATGAACAAAAAAGAAGTAAAAAAAAGGATAGAAAACTTGAAAAAAACTATCCGTCACCACCGTTATTTGTATCACGTATTGGATAAGGAAGAAATATCTGAAGAAGCATTGGACTCCTTGAAAAAGGAGTTGTTTGATTTGGAACAAAAGCATCCCGATCTTATTACTCCCGATTCGCCGACTCAAAGGATTGGCGGAAAACCGCTTGAAAAATTTGAGAAATTTGAACACCCCTTTCCTATGCTTTCTATGAATGACGCTTTTTCCCGCGAGGATATGAAAAGTTGGCAGGAAAGAAATGAAAAACTTTTAACATCTGAAGAGAAAAAAAGATTGACGTATTTTTGCGAACTTAAGTTTGATGGGCTGGCTATAGAATTGATTTACAAAAACGGTGTTTTAAAAACAGCTTCTACCCGGGGAGACGGCAAGGTAGGGGAAGACGTTACGACTAACATTAAAACTGTTAAAACCATTCCTTTAAAACTTCGGTCTTTAAAAAAAGTGAAAAATCAACTTGATTTTTCTTTTGATATTAAAAAAGCCTACTCGGAAATTGTTATCAGAGGAGAGGTTTTAATAAAGGAAAAAAACTTTCAAAAAATTAATAAAAAAAGAAAAGAAAAGAGAAAAGATGAATACGCTAACCCGCGTAATTTAGCAGCTGGAACAGTAAGACAGTTGGACCCTAAGGTGGTTGCGGAAAGAAACCTTGATTTTTTTGCTTATGAAGTGACAAGCAACTTAGGGCAGAGTTTTCATCAGGAGGAACATGAAGCCGTTGAGGCTCTCGGTTTTAAAACCAGCAGTGAAGAAAAGGTTTGTGAAAACTTGGATGAAGTTTTTGAATTTTTTGAGGGAATAAAAAAGAAAAGGGATAAATTTTCTTATGAGATAGACGGGGTGGTAGTTTCTGTTAATGAGAAAGATACTTTTGAAAAACTAGGGACGGTGGGGAAGGGACCGAGAGGTCTCATAGCTCTTAAGTTTCCTTTAAAAAAGGCAACAACGAAAGTAAGGGATATAAATGTGCAGGTAGGAAGAACCGGTGTTTTAACTCCGGTTGCCCTCTTGGAGCCGGTTGAGGTTGGAGGAGTTACAATTACCCGCGCTACTTTACACAATGAAGAGGAGATTGAAAGATTGGGTGTTAAGATAGGGGACACGGTGGTGGTAGGCCGGGCGGGCGATGTTATTCCCCGGGTCATTAAGGTTTTACCGAAAATGAGAACTGGAGAAGAAAAAAAATTTAAAATGCCGGAGGAATGTCCTGTTTGCGGAGAAGAGGTTGTAAAACCTGCCGGGGATGTTATAAAAAGGTGCCCCAACCCTGATTGCCCCGCTAAGAAAAGAAAAAGTTTTTATCACTTTGCGGGCAAAGGAGCCTTTGACATTGAAGGATTGGGGCCTAAAATAATTAATAAGCTTTTAGATGCTGGATTGGTTCAAGATCCAGCTGACCTTTTTGATCTTGAAAAAGGTGATCTTTTATCTTTAGAAAATTTTAAGGAAAAAGCGACCCAAAATTTAAAAGAAGCAATTGAGGACTCAAAAAGAATTTCTCTTCCTCGTTTTCTTTATGCCTTGAGCATAAGAAACATTGGAGAGGAAACCGCTTTTTTGCTGGCCAGAGAGTTTGAAAGTTTAGAAAAGATAAAAAAAGCTTCCAGGGAAAAACTGGAGGAAGTCCCCGATATCGGACCGGAAGTGGCGGGATCTATTAAAAAATGGTTTAGTAAAAAAGAAAACATTAATTTTTTGAAAAAGCTTGAGAAAAAAGGGGTGGTCGTTGAAGAGTTTGAAGGAGAAGGCCCTCTTGCAGGTAAAATCTTTGTCTTTACAGGCGGACTCGAGTCTTTATCCCGCGAGGAGGCAAAGAAAAAAGTAAGAAGTTTAGGGGGTGTTGTTTCTTCTTCTGTTTCAAGGGATGTTGATTATCTGGTGGTTGGTGAAAACCCCGGTAGCAAACTGGATAAAGCTCAAAAAATAGGGATAGAAGTTTTAAAAGAAGAAAGTTTTTTAAAGCTTTTGAAATAATGAAAAAAACTAAAAAACATTTAGAGAAAATAGATTGGGTGATTGTCTTTTCCGCTCTTTTTTTATCTTCTTTTGGAGCTTTGTCTATTTACAGTTCCTCTTTTTTTAGGGATGACTTTTTTAACTTCAAAAAACAAGTGATTTTTATTGCCCTGGGGGTTGTTCTAATGTTTTTGGTAAGTTTTTGTGACTGGCGGATGTTTAAAGATCAGTCTCATATTCTCTTGGGAATTTGGATTATTTTAGTCTTAAGTTTGTTTTTCCTTTTTATTCTTGGGCAGAAAACTAAGGGAGTGAAAGGGTGGTATCGTTTCGGTGCTATTTCTTTTGATCCCGTTCCTTTTATGGAGATAGCTCTTATTCTTGTTTTGGCTAAGTATTTTTCAGAAAGGCATGTCGAGCTTTACAACTTTAAACATATATTAATCTCTGGTTTTTACGCTTTTTTACCATTCCTGTTTGTTTTTTTTCAGCCGGATTTGGGATCGGCGGTGTCTTTCGGAGTGATTTGGCTTGGAATACTTGTGGCCTCCGGCATTAAAATCAAGGACTTCTTATTTCTAATGGTTATCTTTTTAATAATTTCCGTTTTAGCATGGTCTTTTCTTTTAAGGCCTTATCAAAAAGAAAGGGTTTTCAACTTTCTTTTCCCAGAAGAGGATGTTTTGGGAGGAGGTTGGAGTCAGATGCAGTCTAAAATAGCAATAAGCACTGGAGGGTTGTGGGGAAAAGGTTTTAAAAAGGGTGAGCAGGTTCAAAGGGGATTTTTAACTCTTCCCCAGACCGATTTTATCTTTGCTTCCATTGCTCATGAATTCGGATTGATGGGGGTGACCCTTCTTTTGGGCTTGATTTTGATTTTATGTTGGAGAATTGTTAAAGTGTGTTACGAGTCTCGTGGAAACTTTCCCCGTCTTTTTGCTTTAGGGCTGGCTATTTCCCTCTTCTTTCAAGCTTTTGTTCATGTCGGAATGAATCTTGGAATTTTACCTATTGTAGGTCTTCCCTTTCCTTTGGTCAGCTATGGAGGAAGTGGGATCATCGCTAAGTTTTTGGGGCTCGGTATTTTACAAAGCTTGGTAACTCATCCGGAAAAATGAAAAAAATATTGACATTTTTTGTTTCTTTACTTTTGGGCCTTGTTTTTGTTCTAGGTCTTTTCAGGTACTTTGTAGCCTGGCAGGAACTTAAAGAGAGCATGGCTTCTTTTTATTTTTGGAAATGGACTCTGGTTTTAGCAGTTTCTTTTTTAAGTCTTTTGGCTGCCTCTTTAAAGTGGCGGTCAATTCTTAAAAGTTTCGGGTCAACCGCTTCCTTTAAAACTATTTTTGAAGCTCATTTTTCTGCTTTTGCAATTACCTATCTTATCCCCCCCGCTATTTTTTGGGCTGATTTTTTTAGAGCCCGGGCAGTGGAAGACGAAATATCTTTAACTAAAAGAATCGCCTCTGTTTTTTCAGACAGGATTTTGACTACCTTTTTTGACCTTCTTCTTATTTGTCTCGGTTCGTTTTTGTTTTTTAAAGAAGCGGATGGTTTTTTTGGTAAGTTCGGGCATATATATCTCGGCTTTTTGTTCTTTTTCGCTTTTATAATCTTTTTCGTTTTAATATTTCTTCTTTATTCCAACCTTCTACAGAAAATGGGGGTATTGAAGCTCTTTTTAAACTCTTTTTCAAAAGAGAATAATATCGGGAGGGAAATAAAGCAAGAAATAATCAACTTTTTTAAAAACAAAGGGGGTGGATTAAGAAAGGTGCTTGTTTTGGGACTTTTGCGAAGTTCTTTGATGGTTTTTCAATGTTTTTTAATCATTACCTTTTTGGGAAACCAGGTGGGTGTCTTGGAAAGCTTGGCTATTTTTGGTCCCACCACCGCCTCTTTAGAAACTCCCATTTCGGCGGACTTGGGAAGTCATGATTTAACTTCCGCCTTGGTTTTTAAAGGAATCGGTTTGACTAAAGGCAGCGGGGCGGCTTACGCTTTTATCTTTAGAGGAGCGAATTTAGCTCTTGTTTGTTTGGGATCCTTTTTTCTTGTTAAAATTGGCCTTAGCTCATTTCGAAAAAGAATAGTTTCTAAGGTGAAGAAGATATTTAATAATTTGTAAAATGTCAAACCTACGTCTTTCAAAAATTTTTAACGAGATAGCGGATTTTCTTGAAGCGGAGGAGGTGGATTTTAAACCCCGGGCTTACAGGAGAGCGGCCCGCAGCATTAAGGATTTAGATGTAGAGGTTGAAATAATTTATGAGGAAAAAGGAAAAGAGGGCCTTAAGGAAATACCGGATATAGGGGAAAGTATCGCTCAAAAAATTATTGAGTTTTTAGAAACGGGGGAGATTGAATATTTAAAAAACTTAAAAGAAAAAGCCCCTTTCAAGGTGGAGGAACTTACCAGGGTGGAAGGTTTAGGGCCTAAGGGTGCTAAAAAGCTTTTTAAAAAGCTTGACGTTAGAAGCCTCAAAGATCTTAAAAAAGCTGTTGAAAAAGGAGATATAGCTGAGCTTGAAGGGTTTGGAGAAAAAAGCCAAGAAAATATTGCTCAGGCTATTGAGTTTCTTGAACACTCCAAGGGTCGTTTTCTTTTGGGGGAGGTGTTGCCTCAGGTGGAAAGACTAAAGAAAAAAATGTCTCGCTTGAGTCAGATTTCAAAAATGGAGGTAGCCGGATCGGTGAGAAGAATGAAAAAAACCATTGGTGATGTGGACCTTTTGGTTGTGGTTCAGGGGGGAAAGAAAAGCAAAAAAGCACAAGAGGTGATGGAATTTTTTACTGGTATGCCGGAGGTGGTTAAGGTTTGGAGCAAAGGGTCTACACGTTCTTCGGTGCGGCTTCAAGAAGGAATCAACGTGGATCTAAGAATTGTTTCTCCTTCTTCTTTTGGGTCCGCCCTTCAATATTTCACGGGATCCAAGGAGCACAATATCGCAGTTCGAGGAGTGGCAAAGAATAAAGGAATGAAACTAAACGAATACGGTCTTTTTAAAGATGAAAAAAATATTGCCGGAAAAAAAGAAGAAGAAATCTATGAAAAGTTGGGAATGTCTTATATCCCTCCCGAGCTCAGAGAAAACAGAGGAGAGGTGCAGTCAGGGCTTAAGGGTAATTTGCCGGATTTAATTAAAAAACGAGATTTAAAAGGAGATCTTCACATGCACTCTGATTGGAATGGTGGAAAACATTCCATTTCCGAAATGGCAAAGGTCTTAAAATCAATGGGTTACAAATACGGAGGTATCTCAGATCACACTAAGTTTTTGAAGGTTGAAAACGGGTTGGACGAAGAAAAACTTTTAAGGCAGAAAAAAGAAATAAAAAGAATCAACCGCGGGTTTAAAAAGACGGGTTTTGTTCTGCTTCAAGGATGTGAGGCCAACATTCTAAAAGACGGTTCGTTGGACATGGGAAGAGAAATCCTTTCCGAGATGGATTATGTGATTGCGGGAGTTCACTCTCACTTTCACATGGGAAAAAAGGAAATTACGGATCGTTTAATCAAAGCTCTTCAAAATCCAGAGGTCAATATTATCTCACATCCTACGGGCCGTGTTTTAAAAAGAAGAAAGGAGTTTGACATTAATTGGGATAGATTTTTGGGGGCGGTTCAAAAAAACAAAGTTGCTTTGGAGATAAACTCCAGCGCGGCGAGACTTGACTTGGACGGGGAGATGGTAAAAAGAGTTAAAGAAACCGGGGTAAAAATGGTTATCGGATCTGATTCTCACGCCAAGGTTCATCTTTCCGGGATACGTCTTGGAGTGGGGCAGGCAAGAAGAGGATGGGCGGAGAAAAAAGATATTATTAACTCTTGGGAGCTGGAAGATCTTTTGAGCTTTTTTTCAAAAACTTGAAAATAAAAAAACCACCGTCGGTGGTTTTTGATTTTTATCCCTTCTTATTTTTCCTTTACTTCGTTGACGATTTCTTCAAAAACTTTAGGGTTTTGAACTGCAAGTTCTGAGAGAACCTTGCGGTTCAAATTTACTCCCCCTTTTTTTAAAAGATGAATAAAGTGTGAGTAAGTTAATCCCATTTTACGCACGGCGGCGTTTATTCTTATCTGCCATAATCTTCGAAAGAACCTTTTTCTCGTCTTTCTGTCTCTGTAAGCGTAAGTTAAAGCTTTAAGCCGGGCTTGTTTAGCGGCTCTGTATTTTCTACTTCTTTGCCATTTGTAACCTTTAGCCTCTTTTATGAGGCCTTTTTTTCTTTTTCTTCTGGTTGAACTTTGAGTAGAGCGTGGCATATCAACCTGTTTTAAGTAATCTTTTAATTATTTTGGCCTCTCCTTTTGAAACAGGAACCCATTTTCTTTGGCTTCTTTTTTTATCTCCTGATTTTTTAGCACGAAAATGGTTTTGCCCGCATGCGCGCCTTAAAACCTTGCCTGTTTTTGTTATTTTAAATCTTTTTTGCAGTGATTTTCTTGTTTTTCCGCTCATGTTTCTTTTGAAATTATCGTTGCCAACCCTCCTCTTTCTTTTTTAATTTTTCTTTCTACTTTGATGGGAAGTTCCTTTTTAACCTTTTCTAAGAAATGATTTATCTTTTTTCTAGCGTGGTCTTTTAAAGCGTTCTCTCTACCTCTCAAGCTTAGAAGAACTCTTACTTTGTAGTTTTTGTTTAGGAATTCAATTGTTTTTCTCTTTCGTGTTTCAAGGTCGTGTTCCGAGATGTTGAAAGTCAATCTGATTCCCTTTATTTCCCCGGCCTTGCTTTTTGCTTTTCCCGCCTGCTCCTTTTTCTTTTGTTCGTAAAGATATTTTCCGTAGTCAAGGATCTTGCAGACCGGCGGATCGGTTTGTGTTATTTCTACTAAGTCCAAACCCCGCTCCTCGGCTTTTTCAAGCGCTTCTTTGGTGGGAACCACTCCTATGTGTTCCCCCTTGTCTATTAGGCGCACCTTATCAGCCCTTATCTTTTTGTTTTTTCTTGGTTTGGCGATATTAATAAAATTAAGTTGTGGAGATGGGGAGATTGAACTCCCGTCCAAAACTTCCGCGAGCGTGTTTCTACAAGCTTAGTCCATTTGTTTTTTTCAAGAAACCGAGTAGTAAATGGACAAAATCTTCGATTTCTTTATCCCTTTTGTTTCGAAAGACTTGTTGGGAAGACAAACCTTTCTATCTCAATATATGATACCGGATCTTGACTATTGAGAATCGTCAAGGCGGCACTACCCTTAAGCGTAAGCTAGGGCAGGTTCGAAATCAAAGTTGGCATTTGTTTGCCTTCCAGGTTTTTGATCAGTTTCCTGGGAACTGAGCTTGCGGCATTCTCACAATAAGTTTTGTCGATGCATGCATCCCCATTGTTAAACAACAAAACTAACGACGCTTTTTTAGTTCGCGTCTTATCTCTCTTTTGGCCTGTCTTTTTCTTATTGCCTCTCTTTTGTCGTATTGTCTTTTTCCTTTAGCCAGTCCTATCTTTACTTTTATCAGGCCACTTTTAGTATATACCTTCAAGGGTACTAAAGTCAACCCCTTTTGGCTTGTTTTACCGATTAAACGGCGGATCTGTCTTTTTTTCAAAAGAAGCTTTCTTTTTCTTTGGGGGTCATAGTTTCGGGGAGCGTTGGCGGGTTGATAAGGAGGGATGTTTGCTCCCAGGAGCCAAACTTCTTCGTCTTTGGTTTTCGCGTAACTCCCCTTTATCGATATCCTTCCCTTTTTGGCTGCTTTCACCTCCTGACCGGTTAAAACTATCCCTGCCTCTAAGGTTTCAAGGATATTGTATTCGTGATAAGCTTTTTTGTTTTTGGCTAAAACTGGCATTTGTTTAATCTTAACAGATTGTACGCAGTGTGCAAACGGTGTTGATTTTTAATGGATGTTGAGTTAAAATGAAGATAATTAACAAACTAAATTTGAAAACATGCTTGCTAAATTTCCAATTGACTTAAAAAAGGTAAAAAAAGAGGATATAGACAAGGAAATACTAAGAGTCGGCCTCATTGCCGAACTGGATGCTATAAATCTTTATGAGCAGCTGGCTGCCGAAACGGACGACCCCCAGCTTAAAAGAGTTCTTTTAGACGTTGCCAAAGAAGAAAAGGAACACGTCGGTGAATTCCAGGCCCTTCTTTTGAAAAGAGACCCGGAACAGTTGGAGGAAATGGAAGAAGGAAAAAAAGAAGTTGAAGAAATTATTAACGAATAACCCTGCTTTTTAACTAAAGTAGGGTGGTTACAAAAGGGGCCTGGCCCCTTTTGTTTGTATAAACAAATAAAATATGAAGTTTAAAAAACTCGAAAAAAGAGTTGATTTCCCGGAACTTGAAGGAAAGGTTCTAAAATATTGGAAAGAAAACGATGTTTTAAAAAAATATCTTCGAAAAAATGAAGATAAAAGTAAGAGGTTTTCCTTTTTCGACGGCCCCATAACGGCTAATAATCCTATGGGGGTTCACCACGCCCGGGGGAGAAGTTTTAAAGACCTTATTCAGCGCTTTAAGAATATGCAGGGCTACAAGCAGCGCTTCCAAAACGGGTTTGACTGTCAAGGTTTGTGGGTTGAAGTGGAGGTTGAAAAATCTCTTGGGTTTAACACGAAAAAAGATATTGAGGATTACGGTTTAGGGAAGTTCACCCAAAAATGCAAAGAAAGAGTAAGAAGGTTCGCCAAAAAGATAACCGATCAGTCAAAAAGACTGGGCTACTTTATGGATTGGGACAACTCTTATTTCACCTTTTCCGAAAGAAACAATCTTCATATTTGGCATTTTTTAAAGAAATGTTACGAAAAGGGATTGATTTACAAAAGTCACTCGGCGGTTGCTTGGTGTCCCAGGTGTGAAACCGGACTTTCCAAACACGAACAAGCCGACGGCTACAAAATGATTACCGACCTTTCCTTATACATCAAGTTTCCTCTGAAAGACAGAGAAGATGAGTATCTTTTAGCTTGGACCACTACTCCTTGGACCTTGACCGCCAATGTTTTGCTGGCTGTAAATCCCGAGTTTCAATACGTAAAATCTAAAAAGGAAGGAGAAACTCTTTATCTAGCTGAAGAGTCGGCTAAAAGGCTAAACCTTGATTATGAAAAAATTGACGGAGAAAAACTTGTCGGCTTGAAATATGAATCTCTTTTCCCTCATCTTCCGGCCGGAGGAGAAGTTGATCACTTTGTTGTCGAGTGGAAAGAGGTTGATCCTAGTGAAGGGACGGGGGTAGTTCATATTGCTCCCGGCTGCGGAGAGGAGGACTTCGAACTGGGGAAAGAAGTTGGTGTTCCTGCTTTTTCTCCCATTGACGAAAAGGGTGAGTTTAAAAGTGACTGGGGAGAGTTTGCGGGGGAGAACGCCCACGAAGTGAAAGAAAAAGTGATAAGTTTTTTAAAGAAGAAAAACCTTCTTTTTAAAACGGAAAACATTACCCACTCCTATCCTCACTGCTGGAGGTGTAAAACCAAATGTCTTTTTCGCCTTGAAGACAACTGGTTTATTGATTGTCAGAAGATAAAAGGGAGGTTGAAAGAAAAGATGAAAGATGCAAACTGGATTCCTTCTTATGTTGAAAGAAGAATGGAAGATTGGCTGGAAAATATGGGCGACTGGATGATCTCCAGGAGGCGTTTTTACGGATTATCCCTTCCTTTTTATGAATGCGGAGAATGCGGGGGGTTGACGGTTGTAGGAAGCAAAGAAGAGCTGTCTGAACTGGCGGTTAACCCGGAAAGGGTTGACACCTTGCCCAGCCTTCACCGTCCCTGGATAGACGAGGTGGAGGTAAAATGTCCGGAATGCGGGAAGTTGGTAAAAAGGATAGAAGAGGTCGGTGACTGCTGGTTGGACGCAGGAGTCGTTCCTTTTTCTACCCTTGATTATCTTTCTAACAAAGCTTATTGGAAAAAATGGTTTCCGGCTGATTTCATTTCAGAGATGATAGAGCAGGTTAGGTTGTGGTATTATTCCATGCTTGTTTACGGGGTGGTTTTGGAAGATGAGGTTCCTTACAAAAATGTAGTAAGTTATGACGAGGTGAGAGACGAAGAAGGGGAGGCGATGAGTAAAAGTAAAGGAAATGGAATTCCTTACGATGAGGCGGTGGAGAATATGGGGGCGGATGTGATGCGCTGGATATATTTTTCTAAAAACCCGAACGCTCCGGTTAATTTCGGATACAAACTGGCTGAAAAAGTAAAAAGAGGATTTCTTTTTACTCTCTGGAATTGTTACAAGTTCTTTTTAGAATACGCGAGTTTAGAAGTGGGGGGAGAGATCGATCTTGAAGGATTGGAGCAAAAAACAGTGCTTGACCGATGGATCGTTTCTCGTCTCAACAAGCTTAAAAAAGAAGTCACAGAATCTTTAGAAGAATTCAGCCCCGCTCCAGCAGTAAGAGCCATAGAAGATTTTGTACTTAAAGATCTTTCTACTTGGTATATCAGAAGGTCAAGAGACAGGATTGGTCCTTCAGCAGAAGACGGTGAGGACAAGAAAAACTGTTATTTAACCTTTTATCTTGTTTTAACGGAGGTTGCTAAGACTTTAGCTCCTTTCCTTCCATTTTTAAGTGAAAAACTTTCACATAGTTTAGGCTATGAGAACTCTGTCCATCTGGAGGATTGGCCCTCTTTTAAGAGGGAGAAAATAGATGAAGAGGTGGAGGAAAAAATGGAGATGGTGCGGGAAGTCTGCAGTCTGGCCCACCGGGCGAGAAGAAAAGCGGGGATAAAAACAAGGCAGGCTTTAAAAGAGATGCAGGTTAAAACATTGAAAAGTAAACTAGAAGAAGGTTTTACCACTCTTATCAAAGACGAGGTGAACGTTGAAGAAGTCTACTTTGTTGAAAACTTCCGTAAGCTTGAAAAAGAAGAACGGGTGAAAGGGGAAAGAATAGAAGTGTCTTTGGAAACCGAAATTACTCCTCGTCTTAAAAGAAAGGGGGTGTTAAGAGAGGTGGTGCGCCGGGTGCAGTTTATGAGAAAAAAAAGCGGTTTAAAACCTTCAGATACGATTCAAATCTACTACAACGGTAGTTCAAAGCTGGAAAGAATGATAGAGGAAGAAAAAAAAGAACTAAAAAAGGAAACTATTGCTTCTTCCGTTGATAAAGAAGCAGAAGAAAAGGAGGGTGTGATGTGGAGGGAATACGAGATAAAGTCCATGAAAATTAAACTGGGGATTAAAAAGATATGAAGATTGTTTTTTTGTCCGACACCCACGACAACCTTCCCAATTTCAAAAAGGTGGTTGGTTGGGCTGAAAAAAAGAGAATAAAAACCATTATTCACTGCGGGGACGTTTCTTCACCTACTACTTGGAAAAAGGCGCTGGAAGATTTTAACGGTAAGGCCTTTGTTTCTTTGGGTAATGCGGACGAAGGTTTTAACTGGGAAAGAGAAAAAAGACGGGATCCGGATCTAGGGGAATCTGTTTTTACTTCTTACGGTAAGATCAAGTTGGGCGGGGTGAGGGTTGGTTTTTGTCACCTCCCAAGGAAAGCTCGAGAGCTAGTGAGGGATGAAAACTTTGACGTTTTTTTTTACGGGCATACTCACAAACCGTGGGAAGAAAAACAATCCGAAACATTGATGCTTAACCCGGGCAATGTAGCGGGGATAAAGTATCAGCCGACTTTCGGCGTTTACGACACCCAAAAAAAGAAGGCGGAGCTTAAAATTCTCCGTCAGCTGAAAGATGTTTAAACGTTTTTCAACGGAAGCTTTTTTATTGGATTCTTTTCCCCGCAAGGAGGCGGATAAAGTTTTCCTTTTTTTTTCTAAAAAATATGGAAAGATTTTTGCGGTTGGAAAATCAATCAGAAAAATTTCTTCAAAGTTAAACGCCGGGTTGGATTTTTTCGCTCTTTCCCGGGTTGAGTTTATCCAGGGGAGAAGTTACAAAATTCTTGTTTATGCTGAAATAAAAAACGAGGCGGTTTCTTTTAGAAAATCTCTCCACCGGTTGAAGGCTGCTTTTAAGACAAGAGATTTTCTCTCCCGCGTTATTAAAGGCACGGAGCCGGATCTTGGTATATGGCGGGTTTTTTCAAGAGCGGTTGAGGCATTGAAAAAATCTTCTTCTCCGCTTTTCTCTTTTTTGATTTATCAAAACTTTTCCTGGCAGGCGCTTCAAGAACTGGGTTACGAAATGAACTTTAAAGCCTGCGTTGAGTGCAAAAAAGAAGTTTCTTCTTTTGGGCTTTTTTCTCAAAAAGGATTTTTATGCTCTGATTGCGGCGAAGAAACTTTCCAAAAAGAAAACGTGATACGCCTTGAAAAGAACGAAAGAAGAGTGTTGGAAAGAATAAAGAGATCTTCTTTGGATGAATTGGAAGGAGTTGAGGTGAGTTTAATTGAGGCTAAAAAAGCAGAAAAGGTTCTTGATTTCTTTTTGGAGGACTTGTATTAATTTGGCTCTTTTTAACTTTTTATCCTATAATAATCATAATGAAGGAAAAACAAAGTGGAAAAATATTAATAATCCTGCTTTTTATTTTTTTGGGGCTGGCTGCCCTCACTTTTTGGTATTTTCAAAGAAATACTTATTCCAAAGATGTTTTGAAGTTTGAAATACTCGGCCCTGAAGAAGCGCGAGCAGGGGAAAGGGTGGAATACACCGTCCGCTACAAAAACACTGGAGAGGCAAGGCTGGAAGAAGTGGAGCTGGTTTTTGAATATCCGGAAAAGGTTCTTCCTTTGGAACGGGAAAAAGATCGGGTGATAAAAGAAATTGACGACATTTATCCCGGTCAGGAAGAAACCATCGTTTTCAAGGCCAAGGTTTTCGGTCAAGAAGGGGAGTTGGTTAAACCCCGGGCTACACTTAATTACCGTCCTAAAAATTTGAAAGCTTTTTATGAATCTGAAACTACGGTTTCCACAAAGATTAGTGAAGTACCCCTTACTTTTGTTTTCGATTTTCCTTCCAAAATGGCGGTGGACAGAGAAAGTAAGTTGTCTTTAAATTACTATTCCAATTTCGAAGAGCCTATTTCTGATCTTGCTATTAATGTCAATTACCCTTCTGAATTTGAATTTCAGAAAACAAGGCCTCAGGGAATCGAAAAAGACGAATGGCAGATCGGTGTTTTAAACAAAGGAGAAGGGGGAAAGATCGAGATTTATGGTAGTTTTATCGGAGGACTCGGCGGGGAAAAGGTTTTTGAGGGAGAGATAGGGGTTTGGGTTCAAGACAACTTCGTGGTTTTAAAGAGTATAAGAAGAGGGGTTCAAATTACCAAGCCGGGGATTGTTGTTACCCACGAGGTAAACGGCAGCTCGGATTATGTTGCCAGCCCGGGGGATCTTCTTCACTACGAAATTTACTTCCGCAACATAGGCAACGACTACTTGGAAGATTTGTACTTAGTGTCAGAGCTTGAAGGTCCTTTTGACTTTGATACTTTAAAGGTTCCTTCGGGCAGGGTGAGTGATTCGGTAAATACTTTGTTTTGGGATGAAAGAGACAGCTCCGATTTAAGATTTTTGGCTCCCGGAGAGGAAGGTAAGGTAGATTTTTGGGTTAGTTTAAAGAAAGAGTGGGACTCTTCTCAGTACAAGCAGCCGGTTCTTAAAAATGATGTTTCTTTGGGGCAGGTGAATGAACATTTTGAAACAAAGGTTAATTCACGTTTGGTTTTAGAACAAAAAGGTTATTATGAAAACGAGGTTTTCGAGGCTTCCGGGCCGATTCCTCCCGAAGTGGGGAAAAGAACCACCTATACTATTATTTGGACCGTTAAAAATTCTTTCAACCGGGTTGAAAATGTGCGGGTGAAAGCTATACTGCCTGACGAAGTGAGCTTGACAGATAATGTTTTCCCCGAAGATGAAAAATCAAACTTTGCTTTTGACTCTAGTTCGCGTGAGCTTCTTTGGAAAGTGGGAGACTTGGAGCCGGGAGTTGGTTTTAATGGTGATGCTTTGAGTTTGGCCTTTCAAGTCGAGCTTAAACCCACCGAAAGCCAAAAAGGATTGGTGGTTCCTCTTGTAAGTGAAGCTCGTCTTTTGGGAGAAGATCAGTGGACCGAAAAAGAGCTCGAGATTTCTGTAGAAGGAGTGGACAGCTCTTTACCGGATGATGATTCAGTTTCGGCGGAAGAGGGGGTGGTTCAGGACGGATCTTGAATTTTGAACTTTTTTAGGTAAAATGAATTAATGAACGAAGAAGGGGAGAAGTAGGAGAAATACTTTCCCAAAGAAAGCCGCGCTTAAGCTGAGAAGCGGTGGAAAAGTTTCTCTCGAAAGGAGCCCTGGAGTTTTAAAGTAAATTAAGAGCCTCTTTTTAAGAGGAATTAGGGTGGAACCGCCCATTGGGTCCCTACGACGAGAGTCGTAGTTTTTTATTCTAAATTTAAAAAATATGTCAAAAACAAAAATGGAAAAACTGGTTTCACTTTGCAAGAGAAGAGGGTTTGTCTATCAAACTACTGAAATTTACGGCGGACTGGCTGGTTTTTATGATTACGGACCCTTGGGAGCGGAAGTGATACGCAATTTAAAAAACTTGTGGTGGGAGGAGATGGTTCACAATATGGAGAATATTTATGGTATTGACGGATCCATCATTTTACATCCCAAGGTCTGGCAGGCAAGTGGTCATGTTGAGGGCTTTGACGACCCCTTGGTTGAGTGCTCGGAGTGTAAGAAAAGAGTGAGGGCGGATAAGTTGGAAGGTTGGCGGGCCAAAAAAAATAAAAAGGGAGAGTGGGAAGTTTTAAAAGTAGGCGAAAGGAAGTGTCCTTACTGCGGAGGGGAGCTGGGAACTGAAGTCAACCAGTTTAACTTAATGATGAGGACTTATCTCGGGTCTGTGACCGGTGAAAAAATGGAAACCTTTCTTAAGGGTGAGTCTTGTCAAAACACTTATTTAAATTTCAAGCCGGTTTTGGATTCTTTTTCTCCTAAACTTCCTTTTGGAATCGCCCAAATCGGAAAAGCATTTAGAAATGAAATAACATTTGGAAAATTCATCTTTAAAATGCGGGAGTTTGAACAGTGGGACGTTGAGTTTTTTGTTCACCCCGAGGAAGCCGACAGCGCCTATGAGGATTGGAAAAAGATAAGGTGGGATTGGTTTGTTTGCTCGGTTGGAATTGATGAGGAAAAGTTGAGATGGAGGCGTCATACGAAAGATGAACTTATTTTCTACGCCCGGGATGCGTGGGATATAGAATACGAGTATCCTTTCGGATGGGATGAGCTCGAAGGTCTTCACGACAGGTCTGACTATGACTTAAGGCAGCACAGCAAATGGAGCGGTGAGGATTTAACATACCGGACTCCAGACGATGAAAAGTTTTATCCCTTTGTAATCGAAGCTTCTGGAGGAGTGGATAGAACCTTTTTAGCTTTGATGCTTGATTCATTGAAAGAAGAGGAAGGTAGAAGCTATTTGAAGATTAAACCTCGTTTGGCACCTTACCAGGCGGCTGTTTTTCCTCTTTTGGCCAACAAGCCCGAATTGGTTGAAAAAGCAAGAAAAGTATTTAAAAACTTGCAAAAAAATTTTCACACAGCTTGGGATGACAGGGGAAACATCGGAAAGCGTTACTTTGCCCAAGATGAGATAGGTACTCCTTTTTGTGTAACGGTGGACTTTGATACACTTAAAGATGAGACGGTTACTATAAGAAATCGGGATACGACCAGCCAAGTCAGAGTGAAGACAAAAGATCTCCCTGAAGTTTTAGAGAAACTTGTAAGTGAAGAAAAAGCTTTTGAGGAGGTTGGAAAAAAAGTATAATTAATTAAAATATATGTTTTTACCTATATTAATCGCCGGTTTCGGAGGGGGACTGATAAGAGGATTAGTGGGGTTTATTAAGCATCAGTTTTCCTACAAGAATGTGGGGTTTGATCTTCCTTATTTTTTCTCGATGTGTTTCCTTTCCGGGGTGGTCGGGGTTTTAGTCGCTGCCGCTGGAGAGAGTTTGGGCATGCGTTTTTTTCAAGGAACTTTTACTCCCGCCCTTGCCTTTTTTATCGGTTACGCGGGCGGTGATTTTATAGAAAACGTGGTTAAAATTATTCTCAAAAGGCCGGAGCTTTATTCTTTTAACGAAAAATCTTAAATATGAGTGGAATAGTTATTCTTTTGCTGGGAATTTTTTTGGTGCTTATTGTTTTTTTTCTTAGGTCTCAGGGGGCGAGCCTTATTGATGCTATAACAATAGTGCTTTTTTACATCTTTTTAATCTGGTTTTTATTGACTCAGTTTCCACTTTCTGAAGGAACAAGTTTTTTTTGATATGAAAAGCAAAAGATCAAAGATTTCTCTTTTTTTATCTTTGTTGGCATTTTCAGTCTCCGTCGGTTTAGGTTTTTTGTGGGGCGGGAGTGACGCAGCTCGGGAGATTCTTTTTATTGCCGACAGGCTTTTTTCCATGGTAGCCCCTATAGAGTCACTTAATCTTTTTCTTTTTCTACTGCTTTTAGATCTTTTACTTTTGGCTTTTTTTGTTCTTTCTTCTTTTCTTCTTTCTCTGCCTTCTCTTTTTTATCTTTCTTTTTACTCTTTTTTGACCGGGGCGGCAGTCCGGATTTCGGGAGTCAGTCCGGTTTTTTTCTTACTTTTCCCTTTTTCAATTTTTAAAATTCTTCCCTTAATCTTAGCTACTTTTTTCTGCCTGCAGTTTTCAGGAACTTTGGTTTTAGAAGTATTTTCGGATCAATTTACTTTTCCTAAAAAAGAAGCAAAGGTTTTTTTGAAAAAAATTGTTTTGCTTTTTCTTCTTTTTGCCTTTTTTAATTTTCTTGAAGTTTGGGGAGTTTCTTTTGTCTTTCGTTTTTTCACTTGACAAAAAACTTTATTTTTTTAAAATGAGGGAAATAAAGGTTTTATGGATTCAAGATTAATTACAATTCAACTCCTTCTTGTCACACGGTTTATTGACCTTGTGCCTTTTGGAGGGTTGAAAAGTAATCTTGAGTTAAGCTGACGAAAAATATTCGAGAAAACCTTTCAGCCCTTCCATCGGAGGGGCTGATTTGTTTTTAGTTCTTTAGACTTCAAAGGAGGTGAGACACATGAGTGGGCTCAGGGAAAAAATTGTTTGTCCCGACTGTGAGCACGTTTATTGTGGCGACGTCTGTCCGCAATGCGGGCAGACAAAGGAGGAGGCGGCCCGAGCGGCTGCCAAGAAGGGGAGTTGAACTTACCCCCTTAAGGGGCGGAAAAGATTCGTCTTTTCCGCCCAAACCAATCTAAAAATGAACTTGTTTGAAATAAAAAAATTAGTTAACTTTTTCTTCGCCCTTCTTATCGAAGGTCTTTTTACCGGTTTTTGCCCGGGAGGGTTGAAGAATGATTTTTAAATAAATGAAACAACTTAAGGTTATTCTTCAGCCCTTCCATCGGAGGGGTTGATTTGTTTTTTAGCTCTTTCAAGTTTTCAAAGGAGGTGAGAAAAAATGTTCAAACTCATGGTGCCTAAAAAGAAAAAGGCGAAGAAAAAGGAAAAAAATTCCAAGAAGTCTTCTCCTACGCCCAAGGGAGTCAACATTTCTCCTTAGGAAAGCTCTTTCGCTAGAAGGGGGTAAGTTACTCCCCCTTCTTTTTTATTTAATGATTTTTTTGGTAAAATTAGACAGAGTGAAAAAATGAAGTTGTTTAAAAAAATATTCAAAAACAAAAAGTGGAAAGCGGTTGCTACCTTGGTGGGGACAACTATAGGGGCCGGGATGTTCGGCCTTCCTTATGTTGTAGTCAAGGTTGGTTTTCCGTTAGGTTTTCTTTACCTTCTTTTTTTAGGAGGAGTTGTTTTATTTTTAAACCTTGCTTACGGAGAGGTGATACTTAGAACGCCGGGGGATCATCAGTTCAGCGGTTATTTAAACTTTTATTTAAAACCAAAGGAGCATATTTTACGTTTTGCCGAGCTGGTCAGCTTTTTCATCTCTGCTTATGGAGCTCTTCTTGCTTATCTGGTTAAGGTGGGTGATTTTTCCGTTCTTCTTTTGGGAAGAAAAGGGCCTGATTTTTACAGCCTGTTGTTTTTTGGCTTAGCAACTATTGCTCTTTATTTCGGATTGCGGTGGGTTTCCTTCTTTGACTTTGTGGCGGTTTTTTTAATCTTTTTAGTTTTGGGAGGTCTTTTTCTTTTTAATTTTTCACACATTAATCCTGAGATTTTAAGAAAGGTTGATTTCAGTTTTTTCTTTTTACCCTACGGCGTTATTTTGTTTGCTTTAAATGGAAGTTCAGTTATTCCCGAAATGGAAGAGGTTTTAAGAAAAGAACACGGGAAATTAAAAAATGCCGTAGTGATAGGTACGTTAATTCCTCTTGTCGTTTATTTTATCTTCGTGAGCTTGGTGGGAGGGATTTGCGGAGAAAGTGTTTCTCCCGACTCCGTTTCTTGTTTACCTGGCATTCTTCCTTCTTGGGCGGTGGGGTTGACTGCTTTTTTGGGAATTTTAACCATGAGTAGTTCTTTTGTAAGCTTTGCTTATGTTCTAAGGGAGCGTTGGTATCGGGATTACAAATTCCCCAAATTTTGGTCTTTCGTTTTGGTTCTTTTCCCCCCTCTTCTTCTTTTCTTCTTGGGGGTTAGAGATTTTTTAGGGATAATAGAGTTCAGCGGGGCTCTTTCAATCGGGTTGATCGGAATTCTTATTCTTCTTATGCACAAAAGAGCCAAGTCACGGGGCAAAAGGGAGCCGGCTTACAACCTGAAAATTCCTTTGAAGGTTCGTTGGCTGCTTATTTTTATTTTTATAAGCGGGGCGGTTCTTTCTTTAATTTTTAATTAAAAAACAATGGTCGGTAAAAATTTTTCAAGGTGGCTTCTGATTTTGGTTGGATTTTCTTTTTTCTTTTTTATTTGGGTTCGCTTTGTGGAGCCAAACGTTTTATCCCTTGAGGAGTTGGAGTTTAACTTTAGTACTTTTCCGGATGAGGAGATTACTATTCTTCACCTGAGCGATCTTCATTCTTTTGGATATGGGGAAAAAGAAAAAAAGCTTGTTAACGCAGCTAAAAGGCTGGATCCCGACTTTATTTTCATCACGGGAGATCTTGTTGACTGGAGAACGTCGGATTTTGAAGAGTGTGCTCTTTTTTGGCGGGACTTAAGTCAAGGTTTTGAAGGGCGGGTTTTTGCTGTTTACGGCAATCACGAACATAAAAATCCGGGTTTTGCCCGGATAGGACCTATTTTGGAGAGAAGCGGGATAAGGGTTTTGGAAAATGAAAGGATAAAAATTGAACTGGAAAGAGGCGGTTATTTTTACCTTTTAGGAGTGGATGATCCGCGTTTGGGATATGACAACGTTTCAGAAACGTTTGTTGACCCTTATATTCCCGGCCCCAAGATTCTTTTAGCTCATTCTCCTGAGATTTTTAGAAAGGTGAAGAAGAAAGAAGTTGATCTGGTTTTAGTTGGGCACACCCATGGTTGTCAAATTAACGTTCCGATCGTTCGAGAGTGGTTTCTCCCTTTGGCATATGACAAAGGGTATAAACAGGGACTTTTTGAAGAAAGCGGAACTTATCTTTATGTCAACCGGGGGGTGGGGGAAACCTACCTTCCTTTCAGGTTCAACTCTTTTCCGGAGGTGACCTTGATTACTATAAACAAAGAGTCGGACTCTTGAGTTCTTTAATTTGGCTTCCAAGTTATTGTTTCTTTTTCTACCTTGAAATTGCCGGGAAGGAATTTTTCTATAATTTCTATATTTGTTTCAGCATGCTTTGTAACGTGGGAGGCTTTTATTTCGCTTTTTTTGTTGGAAAGAGCCATGTAGGGTAAAAGCTGGTCGGTTGTATGTTGGTCAACACAACCCTTTGTTTTTATCTCTTCTAAAAAGCTGGCGGCGGCTTCTTCACCCACCTTTTCTGCTGACTTCCCGAGCTTTCCCAAATTGTCAACTCCTAAAATAGTTTCTTCAAGCTCTGCTATGATATTTATTACACTTCCCGTACTTTCGGATTCGACATAATCTATTTTTTCTTCAAAAGGGAGGTTCAGTTTGCCTAAAATTTGTTTTACGCCTGAGATTTGTCTTTCAGCCACTTTTTTTTCCTTTAGATCTTTTGATGCCCGGGAAATGATTTTCAAGGTTTTTATTTCTCCTCTTTTTTTAATCTTTATCGGCTTTATTTCCGCCACCAAAAGAGATGTCTTAAGTTGTGCTTTTCCTTTGGGGTAAAACCCTCTTTTTTCGGTTTCGATTTTGACCTTTACTCCGTGTTTTTCCAGGATTTTTAAAAAAACAAGGTTGAAGTGATCCAGGCTGGGTGAAAAGAAGGTGTCTGTTGCTCCTCCACTAAAGGTAACTCTGATCGGTTTTTCTAAAACTGAAACAAGAGGAAGAATTCCCTGTAAGATAAGAGTAATGCTTCCCGCTGTTTCTATTTTAATTTTTAAATCTCTTGACTGAAGGTAGGTGGGGGTAAAAGTAATTTCTTGGGAGCCGAGCTTAACCCCTTCGGTTTCGGCTCTTGTTAAGACGGCGAGAGCTCTTATTGTTTTAAGGTGGGATCTTTTAAGTCCCGGACTTTTTCTTCCGGCTCTGATTTTTGTAATCCGGCATGGTTTTTGGGTCACCACTGAGAGACTTGCGGCGGTTCTTAGGATTTGTCCTCCCCCTTCTTTTAAGTTGCCGTTTATTTCAATCATATTTATTTTATCATAACATACTTTTATGCTTGACAGGGGGGTGAGGATGCTTGATACTATACTAAGATTATTTTCTCCTTATGATGATTTGTAAAAAAAAATATTACCTCACCGAAAAAGGCTTGAAAGAAGCAAAAGAGAAGTTAGAAGAGGTGAAAAAAGAGAAGATGAGGTTAATTAAGGAAAGATCTCCTGAAAAGCAGGATTACGGCGAGGCGGATATAGAATACGTGAAATACCAGGAAGATATGGAGACGGTTGAAAAAAAGATTTACAAATTGGAGTGTATTTTGGATAATTATGAGTTGATTAAAAAACCTCCCAAAGAAAGAAGAGAGGAGGTTCATTTGGGGGCTACTGTAGTTGTGGAAGGCAACAGTCAGGTGGATGAATTTACTATCACCGGTAGTTTCGAGTCTGATCCACTTTCTGGTAAGATAAGTAATGAGTCGCCTGTCGGCGAGGCTCTTTTAGGAAAAAGAGTAGGGGAGGAGGTAGAAGTTGAAACTTCCATGATCAAGCAAAATTACAAGATTTTAAAAATAAGTTATGACAAGCTTTAAAACCTTCGACTTTGATGAGAGCGTTCTAACCGAAGAAGAAAAAAAAGTTTTACATCATTTGAAAGAAGCAGCGCGGAAGGTAGCATCTCTTTACGAGAAACAAAAAAGACCGGGGCAAAAAGGAGCTGCCTTTTACCCTGAAAATGTTTCAAAAGAAAAAATTGAAAGACAGGCAGAAAAAAATTCCAAGCTTTTGGATCCTTATACTTTTGTAGAAGAAAAAAACGGGAAGTTGAAGGCGGTGAAGTTTAAAAACCGTTTTAAAAAAGAGTTGAAGGAGGTCCGCAGAGAAATCGAGAGGGCAGCTAAAGCTTCTTCCAATAAGGATTTTAAAAATTATTTAAAAGAGATGGGCAAAAGTTTACTGCAGGATGATTATGCCAGAAACGAAATGCTTTGGGTGACAAGCCCTCTTTTCAAGTTTAGTTTTATAATCGGTCCTATTGAAAGATACTTGGACCGTCTTTTTTTTAAAAAGTGCGCTTATCAAAGCTGGCTGGGTGTTATTAATGAGAAAAGAACCGAAGAAGCTGAAAAATTCAAACAAATTATTTTAGCCGCGAGAAGAAAAATCCTATCAGACGCTCCCAAGGTGCGTGTTCCCTCTTTGAGGGTGGAGGTTAATAAAACGGTTTGCTTTGCCGGTCTTATAGCTAATAACATGTTTACGGGGACCAATCTCCCCAACAGCATGGAGCTAATGGAGGAGGAGGGGTCCAAGTTGACTATTTTTTCCAGCTCCTTAAAGGAAAAATTTGAAAAAGACCAACTTCCTGTTTTTAAAGAAATTTTTCCTGAGAAGATAGAAGAAGAGTATTCAGAAGATGAGTTGTATGAGGGAACCTTACGCTGCATTCTTCTGCATGAGATAAGTCACTCTTTGATACGCTACGAAGATGCGGAAGAGAGATTGGGATCTATCTTTCCCGTTTTTGACGAGGCCCTAGCTTATATCCTGGGAATAAAAGCCTGCGGGCACCTCATCCTAAAAAAAGTTTTAACCCAGAAAGAACTAAGAAGCATCTTGCTGCTTCATATTGTTCGCAACCTCGTTTGGTACCGGGATTTTAAAGAAAATTCACAGGTAGAAGATTATGCCCGCGGAGCGGCGTTGACCCAAAAGTTTTACGAACAGAGCGGAGCTTTGTGGCTGGATGAAAAAGGGAAGGTGAATGTTGACTTTAAAAAACTTTTTTCTGCTGTTGAAAAACTTTCCGGTGTTCTTGAGCATTATTTGTCTAGTGGAAACTTGGAAGAAGCAGAAAACTTTGTTAAAAGCCAGGCTGGTTTTGAGGTGTTCGATAAATATTTTTAATTTGAAAAAAATATGAAGTTTGACTTTGTCACTTTCGGCTCCGGCACGTTTGATATTTTTCTAAAAACCGATAAGTTTTTGATTGAAAACAAGAAAAAATTTCAAAGCGGAAAATCAATTTGTTTTCCCTTCTCTTCTAAGGTTGATCTGGAGTCGGTTGATTTTGCCTCCGGAGGAGGGGGAACAAATACGGCTGCTTCTTTAGTTTTTCAAGGATTTAAGGTTTCCTACTGCGGGTCAGTGGGAGATGATTTTGCCGGCGGGAAAGTTTTAGAGGCCTTGGAGAGATTTAATGTGGATGCTTCTTTGGTTCAAAAAACCGATAAGACGCCGACTAACCTTTCCGTCATTTTTTCTCAAAAAAAAGAAAGAACTTGTTTTGTCTGGCGGGGAGCTTCAGAGTGTTTGGATTGGGAAAGCGTGGACAAAGAAAAGTTGGAGGCGAAATGGTTTTATCTCGCTCCTTTGTCGGGAAGATTGGCTCCTCTTTCTTCTAAGCTGATGGACTTTGCTCACAGCAGGGGGATGAAGGTTTTTGCCAATCCGGGCAACAGCCAGATAAAGATGGGTCTTGAAAAACTTGAGCCTCTTTTGAAGCGTTCGGAGGTGATTCTTTTAAATCAAGAAGAAGCCTCTCTTCTTACCGGTGTTTCCTACAAAAAAGAAAAGAAGGTTTTTAAAAAAATGGATGAGTTGGTGGACGGCCTGGCTATTATGACCAAGGGAAAAGACGGGGTGGTTGCCTCAGACGGTGATTATTTGTGGCGGGCGGATGTTTTACCGACAGAAGTTGTGGAAAAAACGGGAGCCGGAGACTCTTTCGGGGCCGGTTTTGTAGGGGGTTTTTTTGAAAAGGAAAATGTGGAATACGCGCTTCAGAAAGGGGTTGCTAATTCTGCCGCTTGTATTTCAAAAACAGGCGCTAAAAACGGTCTTTTAAAAAAAGGTGATGAGTGGAAAAAAGTAGAGGTCAAAAAAGAAAAACTGGAGTAGTTTTAAGGTATAATGAAACAAGTATGTATTTAGGCGACATTTTTAAAAAAGCAAAAGAAGAAAAGTGGGCCGTGCCTCAATTTAATTTTTCAACTCTTTCTCAACTAAGAGGAATCATTCAAGCTGGGAGTGTTTTAGGTTCTCCAATTATTCTGGGTACTTCGGAAGGGGAGGCTGGTTTTTTAGGAATGAAGAAGGTGGCAAAATTGGTTGAGGCGATAAGAAAGGAAGGCAAAAAAGATGTTTTTTCTCATTTAGATCACGGGAAAAGTTTTGAGGTTGTTAAAGATGCTGTTGAGGCCGGTTACGACTCTGTTCATATTGACGGGTCGGAGCTTCCTTTCGATGAAAATTTGAAAATAACTGAAAAAGTGGTAAAATATGCTAAAGAAAAGGATGTGTGGGTGGAAGGAGAGTTGGGGGTGATCGGAGGAGGGAAAAAGAAAAGTGTTTTCACGGATCCTTCCTTTGTTTCCGAGTTTGTAAAAAAGACTGGAGTTAGTAGTTTGGCTGTTTCGATAGGCAATGTACATGGAGTTTTAGACAAGATGCCGCGTTTGAGGTTTGATATTTTAAGAAAAATAAAGAAGGAAGCAGATATATTTTTGGTTTTTCACGGCAGCTCTGGTTTTTCTTTAAAAGAAATCAAGAAAGTTGTTGAAGAAGGATTTCAAAAGGTAAACGTCAACACCGCTTTGCGTAAAGAATGGAGAAGAGTTTTGGAAAAATCTCTACGCAATAAAAAAAGTATCAAACCTTACGAGATTCTTCCTAGCGTGTCGGACGCAACTGAGAAAAAATGTAAAGAGTACATTAAAATACTTAACGCTTCCGGAAAAAGTGAAACTCAGTAAACGCACAACTTATTTCACTATTTTTCTCATAATTCTTTTTTCACTTGTCGTGGGTGTTGTTTGGTTTTTAAAAACCAACAGTGCGGTGGCGTTGAGTAAATACAGCTGTCGTAACGGGGAGGATATAAACATCAAGGTTAAAAATCTTCTTTTAAGCCAAGAGTTGTGCTTATCTTCTTGTTATCCTTATTACCTCCAAAGAAAAAACGAAAGCGGAGAATGGAAAACTTATGAGTACGCAGAGTGTCCTTTTGAGGATAAAATAGAAACTTGTATTAGTCCTTTAAAGGGAAAAGAATTTAAAACATCCGTTCCCCAGGTAAAAGAAGGAACCTACAGGGTGATGATATCGGTTTGTAAAAGCTGCAGCATGGGGGAGCGTTTTAAAAAAGAGGGAGATCTTTTTTCAGAAGAATTTGAAGTAGTAAGATGAAAATAATACACGAAAAATACAAGTGTATAGGGTGTAGGGCTTGTGTCCGAGTATGCCCGGAATATTTTGAAATGGCTGACGATGGCAAGGCTTCTTTGAAGGGGTCAAAAAAGAAAGATCAAGAAGGTGGAGAGACAGAAGTCCGTTTGATAAAAGAGGCGGGCTGCGCCCGAAACGCTGCAGACATTTGCCCTGTAAGTTGTATCGAGCTTAAAAATGAGGGTTGACAATTATTCTTTTTGTAAGTTACTCTAGGTGTGTATGTTAACTATAAAAGCAAAAAAAAGAGACGAGAAAAACGAAAAGCTAAGAGAAGAAGGTTTAGTGCCGGCTGTTTTGTACGGTCCGGAGACCGATCCTTTGAAAGTATGCGTGGAGGATAAAACCTTTAGAAAGGCTTATCAAAAAGCAGGTGAGTCGTCCATTCTCAAACTAGAGGTGGAAGGTGATAAAAAGGAGCATATAGTTTTGATTAAAGACTACCAGGTTCATCCCGTAACAGACCAGCTTCTTCACATTGACTTTTATCAGCCCATTATGAGTGAAAAGGTGGAGGCGACTGTTCCCGTGGTTTTTGAAGGTGAAGCTCCCGTCGTTAAAGAAAAAGACGGAGTTTTAATAAAGAACATTTCAGAGCTTCAAGTTTCAGCTCTTCCGAAAGAGCTTCCTTCTGAGATAAAAATAGACGTTAGCGGGCTTAAAACATTCGGTGACCATATTACGGTGGGGGATATAAGTTTGGGAGAGGGGGTTGAAATAAAAAGGGAAAAGGAAGATGTTGTTGTTTCCGTTTCCAGTCCTAAAACAGAAGAAGAACTTAAAGAAGAGATGGGCCGCACTGAAGGGGAAGAGCTCTTCATCGGCGAAGAAGAGCTCATTGAAGAAGAGCCTCTTGAGGAGGGTGAAGAAGAAGAAAAGTCAGAGGAAGAACAGGAAGAAATTGAAATTTAAAAAATCAAAATGCAAAAAAAGTTTTTAAAAAGAGCTTTTCTTTCCCTTATTGTTCTAGGGGTTTGTGTTTTTTTAGGAAATGCTTTTTGGTTTGTAAATGCCGAAGAGTCGTGCTCAACCGTAGAAGAATGTAGGGCTCTTTTGGAAGAATATGAGAGAAAAATTGCCGAGTATCAGCAAATTGTCACTCAGACACAGGCGGAGCAAGATACTTTAAATAATAAAATATATCTTTTAAGACAAAAAATAAACGGTTTGGATTATCAGATTAGAAGAAGCAATATCGTGATAGGAGATCTTACGGAGCAGGTTAAAGACACACAAGAGTCGATTAAAAAAAGCGAGAGAGAGATTGAAAAATCAAAAGAACGCTTGACGGAGGTTTTAAGAAGAATAAATGAAGAAGAGCAAAAAAGTACTTTGGAAATTTTTTTAGCGAACGATGATTTGTCTGAGTTTTTTGAAGATGTATTTGCTTTAGAAACCGTTCTTTCCGAAAACAGAAAGATTTTAGTCCAAATCAAAGAGATGAAAGCAAGCTTGGAGGGTCAAAAAATAGATTTGGAGTCGGAAACCGAAGAGTGGCGTAGAACAAAGCAGGCTCAAATTTTACAAAAACAGGAGAGAGAAAGTTTAAAACAAGAACAGGAGTGGCTTTTAACACAGACCAGGGGAGAGGAAGAAGAGTATCAGAAACTTTTAGCAGAGAACAGAGAAAAAGCTCAAGAAATAAGAGAGAGAATTTTCAGCTTGGTGGGTGTTGCTGAGGCTCCCAAGTTTGGGGAGGCCTTAGAGATAGCTAGATACGTAGAAAGTGTAACGGGAGTTAGGCCTGCTTTCCTCTTGGCAATTTTAAGGCAGGAGTCTAACATCGGTCAAAATGTTGGCCAGTGTTATCTTAAGAACAAAGAGACCGGAGACGGTATTGTGATAAGAACCGGCCAGACGCAAAGCAGGGTAATGAAACCCATGAATGTCGGAGGAAGGAAAGGAGATGTGGATGACTTTATTGCCACCTGCAGTGAGGTGGGAAGAGATCCTTACAGTACTCCTATTTCTTGTCCTTACGTTAGCGATGGGCAAATTATTGGATATGGAGGAGCGATGGGCCCGGCTCAGTTTATTCCGACTACGTGGGCGACTTACAAGCACAATGTGAAAGCTGTCACCGGGAAGCCAGCTGATCCGTGGGACATTAAAGATGCATTTTTAGCGGCTGGTCTTTTATTAAGAGATGCGGGAGCTACTTCTAAAGAGGGAGAGTGGTGTGCGGCCATGGTTTATTATTCCGGTTCCTGTAGCTCTGGTCATGACTACTATGCCAATTCTGTAACGAGCATTGTAAAACAATATGAAAACGATATCGCGCAACTTGAAAAATACGGTAGTAAATAATTTAAAAAGAAATAAAAAAGGCGCTTTAAGCGCCTTTTTTGTTTTTAAGAGAAGTTTTTTATTATCGGGTCTAGATTTCCTTCTAGTATTTCTTCTAAGTTGTGCCAAGTTTTTTCAAGACGGTGGTCGGTTACTCTGTTTTGGGGGAAGTTATAAGTTCTTATTTTGAATGATCTTTTCCCTCCGCCCATTTGATTTTTTCTCTTTTTCTCTTTTTTTTGTCGCAGCTTTTTCTTTTTTTCTTCTACCAGTTTCGCCTGTAGAATTCGAATAGCATTGACTTTGTTTTTGTGTTGGCTTCTGGCTGACTGGCAGTTAATCGTTAGTCCTGTCGGTTTGTGGGTAACCCGAACGGCGGTTTCCGTTTTGTTGGTATATTGTCCTCCCGGCCCCGAAGCTCTGTATGACTCTATTTCTACATCGCTTCTTTTAAGTTTTGCTTGCTTTGCGTTTGTTTTTTTAAGAACTACTACGGTGGCGGTTGAGGTATGGATTCTTCCTTTGCTTTCGGTTTCTGGTACTCTTTGAATCCTGTGAACCCCGGCTTCGTTTTTCATTAAAGTGTACGCTTTTTCTCCCCTTAATTCAAAAACAACCTCTTTAAGCCCGTTTAGAGAGGTTGTTTCCATGTTTAGAGTTTTAAGCCCCCAGCCGTGTTTTTTTGCGTAACCGGAGTACATTTTGAAAAGATCTTTTACAAATTTGGCTGCTTCTTCTCCTCCGGCGCCGGGTCTAATCTCAACAATAACGCTTTCAAGATTGTTTTTCCCCATCTTTTTCTTCTGTTTTGACTTGTTTTTTTTGCATCTTTTGGTGCTTTTTCATCTTCTTTCGGAATTTTTCAACTCTTCCCATAGAGTCTACTATTTTTTCTTTTCCGGTGTAGAAAGGGTGGCACGCGGAACATATCTCCACCTTTATATATTCTTGGGTGGATCCAGTCTTAAATTTATTTCCGCAGGCGCACTCAACTGTTGCTTCCGGAAAATATTTTGGGTGTACGTCTTTTTTCATGACTTATACCTTTATTTCTATTATTATCTATTTTATCCTATCAGAAGTCATTGGAGGTTGCAACCTTGATTTAGAAAAGGACAATTGTTATATTAAATCATATGATTAATAACAAAACTAATTCAAAATCTGTAGAAAAGGCGTTTAACTTGGATCCTGAAGAAATGGTGAAGGCAGGGGTCCACTTTGGACACAATCCTTCCAATCTTCATCCTAAAATGGCCCCTTTCGTTCATAAGAAAAAAAAGAATGTTTATCTTTTGGATCTGGAGAAAACCGTTGAAAAATTTACTGAGGCACTCCAGTTTATTCAAAAACAGGCGAAAGAGGGGAAAACAATTCTTTTTGTGGGAACCAAGTCTCAACACAAGAAATTGGTGGAGAAAACAGCTAAAAGATGCGGCTTTCCTTATGTCACCCAAAGATGGTTGGGCGGAATTCTTACCAACTTCGGGGTGTTAAGGGATAGGATTGATTATTTTATAGAGTTTAGGCAAAAGATAAACTCTTCTGATTTCGAAAAATACACCAACAAAGAACAACTGGACATGAAGCACGAACTTTATAAATTAAAGAGAAAGTTCGGAGGTATAGAAAAACTTGAAGGTATTCCTGACGCTGTCTTCATTTGTGATTTAGGAAGAGACGATCTTGCCTTTGAGGAGGCGAGGAAAAAAGGAGTAACGGTGATAGGAGTTTGTGACAGTGATGTTGATCCGACCTTTGTTAGTTACCCTATCTTTGCCAATGACGACGCCGTCTCTTCTATGGAATATATTTTAAAAAAAGTAGAAGAGGCAATTGGCGAGGTTAAAACCTTAAAAGAATTGAAAGAAAAAGAAATTAAAAAACCTGAAGAAAGAGAAACCAAAGAAAAAGAGAAAAAGGAAGAAGAACAAGAAGAAGAAAAAGAGGAAAAAAAGCAAGAAGAAGAAAAAGAGGAAAAAAAGCAAGAAGAAGAAAAATCAAAAGAAAAAGAAAATTAAATTAACTTAAAATTATGGTTGAAATAGAAAAAATTAAAAAGTTGAGAGATAAGACGGGGATATCGGTGATGGAGTGTAAAAAGGCGATAGAAGAGGCCGGAGGAGATCTTTCTCAAGCTGAAAAAATTTTAAGAAAAGCAAAAAGAAGATTAGCTGCAAAGAAAAAAGGAAGAACCACCGGCGAGGGAGTGGTTGCAAGCTACATTCACGCCAACAAAAAAATGGGATCTTTGGTGCAGGTGAATTGTGAGACTGATTTTGTTTCTAAGTCCGAACGATTTCAGAAACTGGCCGAGGCTTTAGCGATGCAGGTGGCGGCTATGAACCCTCTTTTTGTTAGTGAAAAAGACATTCCTGAAAAAGTTTTACAAGAAAAAAAAGAGACGATTAAGGAGAAGATGAAAGAAAAAGAAAAACCGGCTGATATAATTGATAAAATTACGGAAGGAAAAATTTCTAAATGGAAGGATCAAGTTTGTCTTTTAAGGCAGGAGTTTATCAAAGATTCAGACAAAAGCGTGAAAGATTTGGTGCAGTCTGCGATTGCGGAGATAGGAGAAAATATTACCATTGAGCGCTTTACGCGTTACGAGATATAATTAAGTTAAAATGTCTCATTATTTTTTAATTGCGGGAGCTGTCTTCGGTTTTTCCGGCCTTACTTATTTGAGTTCGAAAAGCCTACACCGATTGAAAGACTTCGAACCCTCTCCTACCCCAAATAAATCTTTTTTTAAAAGAGGCTGGAGTAAAATTACAGGTTTTTTTAAAAGGCTGTTTGGTGGTTTTGAATGGGAGGTTGTAGCTCAAGAAGTTCTTTCTTGGATCAAGGTGGTTGCTCTACGGGTTGAAAGAAGGGCCAGCAAATCTCTTGTCAACTTGAGAAAAAGAATCAAACGCAAAAAAGAAAGTGAGAAGTATTGGAGACATCTGGCTCGGTTGTCCAAGAAAGAAGAAGAGGAGTAAGGTGCCAGCGTAGCTCAGTGGGAGAGCAATGGTTTTGTAAACCATCGGTCGTCGGTTCAAATCCGACCGCTGGCTCTTGACACAAAATTTCCGGGCATTATAATAAAAGTGAGGTTAAAAGTAAAACTTACCATGCCAGGAGACGGAGGTAATTAAAATTAAAAATAAAGTAAGAAGGTTTGGTAAAACCACGAGCCTTCGTGGTTTTTTTAACCCAAAGTTCTTTGAAAATTAAATATGGACCTTTTGAGTTGCTTCGAACCTTGTATTCGTAAAGCTTTATTGCTTTACACCTGAACAGGAGAGTTTGATCCTGGCTCAGGATGAACGCTGGTAGTGTGTTTTAGGCATGCAAGTCGAGCGTCCTTTTTAAGGAAGCGGCAAACGGGTTAGTAACACGTGGGTAATGTACCCCAAAGACAGGGACAACCCAGAGAAATCTGGGCTAATACCTGATGGTCCGCATGATTTGTTTCATGCGGTAAAGCTTTTGCGCTTTGGGAGCAGCCTGCGTCCTATTAGCTAGATGGTGTGGTAATGGCACACCATGGCTATGATGGGTAGGTGGCCTGAGAAGGTGGTCGCCAACCAAGGCACTGAGACACGGGCCTTACTCCTACGGGAGGCAGCAGCTAAGAATCTTGCGCAATGGAGGAAACTCTGACGCAGCGACACTACGTGCCTGAAGAAGCTCTGCGGAGTGTAAAGGGCTTTTCTCGGGGAGCAAGCCAGTTTTTACTGGTTGATAGTACCCGAGGAATAAGGGGGGGCTAATCGCGTGCCAGCAGCAGCGGTAAAACGTGACCCCCGAGCGTTATCCGGAGTTATTGGGCGTAAAGAGTTCGTAGGCGGCATGATAAGTTTAAAGTGAAAGACCTCGGGCTTAACCTGAGGAACGCTTTGAAAACTGTCAAGCTAGAGAGCATTAGGGGCTGATGGAACGCACGGTGTAGGGGTGGAATCCGTTGATATCGTGCGGAACACCAAAAGCGAAGGCATTCAGCTGGGATGACTCTGACGCTGAGGAACGAAAGCCAGGGTAGCGAATGGGATTAGATACCCCAGTAGTCCTGGCCGTAAACTATGGGTACTAGCTATTGCAAGTGTCGACCCTTGCAGTGGCAAAGCTAACGCGTTAAGTACCCCGCCTGGGTAGTACAGCCGCAAGGCCGAAACTCAAAGGAATAGACGGGGGCCTACACAAGCGGTGGATCATGTGGCTTAATTCGATAACAAGCGAGAAACCTTACCAGGGCTTGACATCCTAGTGATGACCATAAGAAACTATGGTTTCCACAAGGACACTAGGACAGGTGGTGCATGGTTGTCGTCAGCAGGTGCCGTGAGGTGCTCCCTTAAATGGGGAAACCTGCGAAACCCTTGCGCTATGTTTTACGTGTCATAGCGGACTGCCCGCGTACAGCGGGAGGAAGGTGAGGATGACGTCAAATCAGCATGTCCTTTATGTCCTGGGCCGCACACATGATACAATGGCCGGTACAACGAGTCGCGAAGTCGTAAGGCGGAGCTAATCTCTTAAAACCGGTCTCAGTCCGGATTGAGGTCTGCAATTCGACCTCATGAAGATGGAATCGCTAGTAATCGCGAATCATCACGTCGCGGTGAATATGTTCCTAGGCCTTGTACTCACCGCCCGTCACTTCAAACGAGCTGGGAACAGCCGAAGCGCCAGTTTACCTGGTTCTAAGCTGGGCTCAGTAAGAGGGAAGAAGTCGTAACAAGGCACCGGTAGCGGAAGCTGTCGGTGGATCGAATAATTTTCGATGTTGTCGACTAAGATTGATAGCTGAAATTTGGCTATTAATCTTAAAGGTATTGGTCTCGAGGCCTCTAAACCGAGACACCTGGTTTGAAGCAACTCAAAGGGTCCAAGAGTAAAAAAGGCCGAAATGGCCTTTTTTGTTTGAGAAAAGTTAGTTTTTGTTTTAAGATATAAGAAGATTAGGGTGTGTAGCTCAGTTGGCTAGAGCACGTCTCTGATAAAGACGAGGTCCGTGGTTCGAGTCCACGCACACCCACCATTTGGGCCGTTAGCTCAATGGCAGAGCACCTCGTTTGCATCGAGGAGGTTACCAGTTCAAGTCTGGTACGGTCCACACTACTTTCCCATCTAAAAAGGTCTTTAATAATAAATTTACAATTAATTTATAACATGAATGACAAATTACTTTTAGAAGTAGGAGGTAATCTTCCGGAAAGTTGGCAAAGCGCTTTAAGCCCTCGGCCTTTTACAGTGGCTTTTCAAAGAATGATTGGGTTTTTCCCTAATATTATTGGGTCGATTATTCTTCTAGTGCTCGGTTGGCTGGTGGCCAACGGTATTGGAAAGTTAGTTAGTGAACTTTTGAAAGCTTCTGGGTTTAACAAATTATTTGAAAAATCCGGGTGGCAGGAAGCTTTAAAAAGAGCGGAGGTGGAGGTGGATGTTTCTCAATTTTTGGGAGCGGTTTGCAAGTGGGTTCTTTTCTTTGTTTTTCTGGCGATAGGGGTTGAAGTTTTAGGACTCAGTCAGTTTGCTGGATTCTTAAATCAAGTTCTAGCTTATATCCCCAGCGTGATTGTTTCTGTTTTAATTTTTGTAGCAGCGGTTGTTATTTCCGATATCCTAGAGAAAATAGTGGTTGCTTCTTTGGAGAAAGCAAAACTGGGTTACACGAAACTAGCTGGACTTTTAGTTAGGTGGGCGATAATAGGGTTTTCTTTGCTGGCTATTCTGGTTCAGTTGGGTATTGCCAAAGAAATGGTACTTGTTCTGTTTAGAGGAGTAGTTGGTTTCTTTGTTATTTCCTTGGGTCTTGCTTTTGGCTTGGGAGGAAAAGAAATCGCCGGTGAAATCTTAAGAAAACTTCAGAGAAAATTAAAATAATTTTAACTTAAAACTTTGAAACACTGTTTTTTTAACATTGTTTCTTGACACTTTTTTTTAATTAAGTTAAAATCAAATTGACATGCAAAAAGTTTTAAACAAAGGAAGTGGCTAAAGCTCGCTTTATGGAGTGGGTTTTGGCTGCTTCCTTTGGAAGCAGCTTTTTAGTACTTTAAAAATTAAATAATGCAAGTAAATTTGAGAAGGTTGAGCTTGGTTTTGCCAAGCTTAACTTGACCAGGTCTAAAAAAAGTTAAAGTTACTCTAAGGCGGATGGTGGATACCTAGGGAGAGGAAGGCGATGAAGGACGTGGCGTGACTGCGATAAGCCTCGGGAAGGCGTTAAGCGGCCTTTGATCCGGGGATTTCCGAATGGGAGTTTACCTATCGCGGCAAACCCGCGATATCCAGCTTTGCTGGAAGTGAACCCGGGGAAGTGAAACATCTCAGTACCCGGAGGAAAACAAAACAATAGTTTATTTCCCCAGTAGCGGCGAGCGAAAAGGAAATTAGTTCAAACCGAGTTTACTCGGTGTTGTAGGGCAGTTCTTGGGCTTCGCCCGAGAAGTTACAAAACATTAGCTAGTCGAATGTCTCTGGAAAGAGCTACCAAAGAGGGTGATAGTCCCGTAGACGAAAGTTAATGATCTTCTTGAGAACTGTACCTGAGTACCACGAGAAAAGGAAGCCTTGTGGGAAGCAGGCAGTACTACCTGCCAAAACTAAATACTATCCTCTCACCGATAGTGAACTAGTACCGTGAGGGAAAGGTGAAAAGCAGCCCGTTGAGGGCGGTGAAATAGAACATGAAACCATCTTGCTTACAAGCAGTCAGAGCCGTTGTTTTACAACGGTGATGGCGTGCCTATTGAATAATGAGCCAACGAGTTTATCTTTTTCCTTTAGTCTAAGGGGTTTTGCCCTGGAGGCGGAGGGAAACCGAGTGTTAACGCGCGTTACTTAGCTTGTCTAAGTAGAAGGAAAAGGATAAGACCCGAAACCAAGCGATCTTGCCATGAGCAGGGTGAAGTCTGCCGAAAGGCAGGTGGAGGCCCGAACCCGTAGATGTTGCAAAATCTTGGGATGACTTGTGGTAAGCGGTTAAACGCCTATCGAGCTTGGTAATAGCTGGTTCTCTTCGAAATAGCTTTAGGGCTAGCGTCTGTCGTATCTTTCTGGAGGTAGAGCTACTGGATGGGGTATCTTGGGGCAACCCGGTTATCCCAACCAAACTCCGAATGCCGGAAAGTTTTAGCAGGCAGTCAGGCTATGGAGGCTAAGCTCCATATTCCGAAAGGGAAACAACCCAGACCGCCATTTAAGGCCCCCAAATTTGGACTAAGTGTTTCTAAAGGAAGTGAGGTTCCAGAGACAGCTAGGAGGTTTGCCTAGTGGCAGCGATCCTTTAAAGAGTGCGTAAAAGCTCACTAGTCAAGGGATCTTGCGCCTAAGATTTCCGGGACTAAGTCCAATGCCGAAAATGCGGATGCATCTTTTGATGCGTGGTAGAAGAGCGTTCTCTGGGCGCTGAAGTCGGACTCGCGAGAGCCGATGGAGCGCAGAGAAGTGAGACTGTTGGCATGAGTAACCACAAAAGAAGTGAGATTCTTCTTGGCCGAAAGCCTAAGGTTTCCTGGGCAATGACAATCAACCCAGGGTTAGGCGGTCCTTAGCCGAACCCGAAAGGGATAGGTGATGGACAGCCGGTTAATATTCCGGCCCTTCTTTGTCAAGTTTGCAGACGGCGACGAAGAGCAGTATTCCAATCGAATTATTGGATTTTCGTTATCGATGTAAGGAGCAATCCAAGCATCGGTAGAATCTCCTACGGGAGAAACTTGGAGGAGCGCTTTTCCCAGAAAAACCGTTTGTAGGTTAGATTGACGAAGAAACCGTACCGCAAAACCGAGACAGGTAGGCTGGCGTAAGTGTGCTAAGGCCAACGAGTGAAAGCTCCTGAAGGAACTAGGCAAAAAAGTGACCGTAACTTAGGGATAAGGTCCGCCACGCTTTGCGTGGTCGCAGCAAACGATCCCCTGGCGACTGTTTATCAAAAACACAGGTCCCTGCTTAACTCGTAAGAGGATGTATAGGGGCTGAACCCTGACCAGTGCTTGAGTGTTGAGTCTGCCGGTTGTCTTGTTTACAAGACGGCTGAGTGGACGAAGCCTTGAGTGAACGTCGGCTCTAACCTTGAGAGTCCGAAGGTAGCGTAATCCCTTGCCGGGTAAGTTCCGGCCTGAATGAATGGGTTAACGATCGGGGGACTGTCTCCAGGAGCAGCTCGGTGAAAATGCGAGACCGGTCAAGACGCCGGTTACTTGCGGCTAGACAGAAAGACCCTGGAAGCTTTACTACAGGCTCTTATTGGTCTATTAAACTGTATGCGTAGAATAGTGGGGAGACTTTGAAACTCAACTTTCGGGTTGAGTGGAGTCATCAGTGAAATACCCACCTTACAGGTTAGTAGCTCTAACCCTTTGATACACAAAGGGGACAGTGGGTGTTGGGTAGTTTGAGTGGGGCGCTCGCCTCCAAAAGAGTACCGGAGGCGTTCAAAGGTCAGCTAGCTCCGGATGGAAATCGGAGTGGTCCTATAAAGAGATAAGCTGGCTTAACTGCAAGGGTGATAGCCCGCGCAGGTGGGAAACCAGGACTTAGTGAACCGACCTCTTTTCGTAGAAAAGGGGGAGACAACAGATAAAAGTTACTCCAGGGATAACAGGCTGGTCGGGCCCGAGAGTTCATATCGACGGCCCGGTTCGGTAC
>CAYLVJ010000002.1:0-14900 GCA_964387175.1 uncultured Candidatus Saccharibacteria bacterium
CCCGAAGCTCCAACCGTCAACCTTACCGCTAATGGAGACAGCGGTTCAACAAACGTTGACTACGAAGGAGACGCAAGGTTGGAGTGGACCAGTTCCAACGCCGACAGCTGTTACGCTTCGGGAGATTGGAGCGGTTCAAAGGGAACAAGCGGTTCTGAATGGAAATATGATTTAACCAATGACAAGACCTACACAGTTACCTGTGATGGACCGGGTGGAAGTGACTCCGATACGGTTAACGTGTATGTGGAGGAAGAAGACAAGACCTTAAGTGTTTATCTCAACGCAGATCCCGATTCAGGAACAGAACCATTAAGAAACGTTGACCTTGAAGCCAGTGTCAGCGGTACCGCAGAAGGAGAAATAACTTACAAGTTCGACTGCACCAATAATGGAAGCTGGGAGTACACAACCGACAGTTACAGTGAAGCAAGAACTTACAGTGGATGTGATTACGAAAATGCAGGAACTTACACCGCCGAGGTTAAAGTCTACAGAGACGGACTTTCCGCCTACGACACCGACGTAATCGTGGTTGAAGAAGAAAACGATCTCAGTGTTCAACTTGACGCTGATCCCGACGAAGGAGATGCTCCTTTGGAAAACGTTGATCTTGAAGCAACAGTAAGTGGAGACGCACATGAAGATATAGATTACAAGTTTGACTGTACCAATGATGGAAGTTGGGATTATGCTTATTACGACATAGATGACACCGAATTAACCGTGGAAAACGCCTGTGATTACGAAGAAGAAGGAACTTACAAAGCCAGAGTCAAGGTATATTGGGAAGGCTTAACCGCCACCTCTACCAAAAATATATATGTTGAAAAGGAAGAGGTTGACCACTTTTACCTTGAAAAAAGAGTAAAAAACTTAACTAAAGGAGAAAACAGCTGGAAGAAAGCAACTGCTGCTGAACCCAACCACAAATTGGCTTACAGAATATTGATAGAAGCACCTTCTGATCAAAACTTGGTGGATATAGAGATTGAGGAGTTTCTGCCTGAAAAAGTTAGATGGGTTGGAAATATGAAGATAGAGGGTCAAAGTACGGACTACGACTTCGATGAACCTATTGAAATTAAAACCTTAACCAAGGGTGAAAGGATGGAAATAACGTTCGAGGTTCTTCTGGAAGACAAGGAAGAGTTCAACTACGGAAACAACGAAGTCAAAAATACGGTTGCCGCTTCTTCAAACGGAGTTGAAGAAAAAGCGAACGCCGTCGTAATTGTCCGAAAAAAAGATATTGGAGGCGCTACAGATGTTCCCACCGGAGCAATTGACAATCTTTTTGTTTCCGTAGGAATAACACTGGGCACCACTTATCTGCTTTTACTTCTTTACTTCGTCTACAAGCGAATCTTAGGCGAACCGATACTCGTTCAGGAGAGTCAGGTAAAAGATGCTGAATCTCGTCTGAAAAATATCCTTCTTTCTTTGAATCCCTTTGAAA
Organism: uncultured Candidatus Saccharibacteria bacterium; assembly: GCA_964387175.1. Lineage (GTDB taxonomy): Bacteria > Patescibacteriota > Minisyncoccia > Minisyncoccales > CAYTKG01 > CAYLVJ01. The sequence continues at coordinate 1,460 of CAYLVJ010000002.1, forward strand.
GTAAAAATCTTTCTCAAAGAAAGCTGGATGAAAAAATCAAAAAGATAAAGGGAGAGTAAAGAAAACGTCTTTACGGCAAAAAACCCGGAGCTTCCGGGTTTTTTGTGTTTTTAATCTTTCCCCCTTTAATTTCAAAGGTTTTTAAGGTAAGATATTAAAAGTTGGAAAAGGTCATTTTTAAGAAAAAATAATAAATATATAATCATGGCTGATAAAACAATAGGCTATTGCGTTAAGTGCAAGGAAAAAAGAGAAATGAAAAATGCCAATGAAGAGGTGATGAAAAGCAAAAGAGGAAACAGGAGAGCTATGAGAGGAACTTGTCCCGAGTGCGGGACCACGATGTTTAAGATATTAGGCAAGGCTGACTGAAAATGAAAAGGGGAGTACTGGGCTTTTTAATAATCCTCGGCTCCCTTACTTTTTTCGTCTGGTCTTCCGTTTATCAACTTGCCCGGGCCGCCCCCCTGGAAGTTAACTTTTTAGCCGTAGGTCAAGGAGACTCCATCCTTATTAAAACTAACGGCATAGAGAAAATATTAATCGACGGCGGCCCTGGGAAAAAGGTCTTAGAAAGACTTCCCCCTCACCTTCCTTTTCTTTTAAAAAAAATTGACCTGGTCGTTTTGACTCATCCGGACAGAGACCACATAGAGGGATTGCTGGAAGTGGTGGAAAAATATCCCGTCGCTAAAACAGCCACAAACAGCCAAAAGACAAACACCCTACTGCAAAAGGAATGGGAGAAAAAGACAAAAGAAAAAGAAAACCTTGTTCTAAGGGCAGGAGACGAGTCAAAGATAAGAGGGAACGCGATAGAAGTTCTTTGGCCGAAAGAAATACGAAAAAACCCCAATGAAAACTCCCTTGTTTTGAAGGTCACAAGAGACAACGTCTCTTTTTTATTTACAGGGGACATCCACCAAAAACAGGAAAAATCACTTGAACAAGTTACAAGCCAAGTGCTTCAGGTAGCCCACCACGGAAGCAAAACCTCATCCAACCCTCTCTTTTTGAAAAAAGTTTCACCCCAGATAGCCGTCATATCGTGCGGAGAGGAAAACCAACACGGACATCCACACCCGGAAGTTTTAGAAAAACTTAAAGAAACGGAGGCGGTAATTTTAAGAACAGACAAAGGAAAAGACGTTCAAATATTGTCAGATGGTAAAAAATTAATTATAAGATAAGTAATATGAAAAAAATAAAATTTCCTCTGGTTAAAACCAGAGTCGAAGAAGGGCCAAAAGATTTTGATCTTTCAAATCCCGAAGAAAGGGAAAAATACTTTGAGTTAAAAGCAGGAGAAGAAATAAAAAAGTTAAAAGAGTATTTAAGCGAAAACACGTTCATCGCTTATCTTTTGGGTAAAAAAAGCGCCGGGAAGGGTACTTACTCCAAGCTTTTTCGGGAAGTTGTAGGATCAGAAAAAATAGATCATTTCTCCGTAGGAGACATGATAAGGAGGGTGGACGATGAGTTAGCGGACCCGGAAAAAAAAGAGGAGTTAATAAATTTTTTAGAAAATAATTATCGGGGATTTGTACCTGTTGAAAAAATAATCGAGTCGCTGGAGGAAAGAAGCACCAAAAAGCTTTTACCCACCGAGTTGATCTTAACCCTGATTAAAAGAGAGATCACCAGAAGGTCGAAGAAAACCCTTTTTATTGACGGTTTTCCCAGAAATATGGATCAAGTTTCCTACTCTCTTTTCTTTAGAGATCTTGTGGATTACCGCCAGGATCCCGACATTTTCATTCTAATTGATACACCGGAGTCCATAATCGACGCCCGGATGAAATCCAGAGTCGTATGCCCCAAGTGCAACACCCCGAGAAACCTCAAGCTTTTTCCAAGCAACAAAGTGGGTTGGGACAAAGAAAAGAAAGAGTTTTATCTTTTATGCGACAACCCCGAATGCAGCGGAGAAAGAATGATTAAAAAAGAAGGAGACGAATTGGGTATAGAAACCATAAGAGAAAGACTTGATCGAGATGAAAAACTGCTTGAAAAAGCTTATTCACTCTACGGCATCCCCAAGGTTCTTTTAAGAAACCCTGTCCCGGTGGAAAAAGCGGATGAATGCGTCAACGAATATGAAATAACCCCCGAATACTACTACGAGTGGAAAGGAGAAAAGGATGAGGTTGAAGTAAAAACAAAGCCTTTCATAGTAGAAAACGACCAAGGCGTAAAGTGTTACAGTCTGCTTGCTCCCCCCGTTGTCGTTTCCATGATTAAACAAATCGTGGAAATTTTCGAGCTTTAAGGGGGTTTTCAAAGGTTGTTTTTTACGGTATTGTGTAAGTAAGACCTCGTTAGAGAGAATTCGGAGTCATTAACTTCGAAAGGGAGCTCAATATTTGTTCTGCAGGCTTCGTCCCGCAGGCTTGAGGGCACCCACTTGGATCGCGTACTCGCGAATTCATCATCTAACGGGGTCTTTTTTGTGTTATAGTAAACTCAAATGAAAAACATCCTCGAAGTTAAAAATTTAAAAGCGGGGACGAAGAAAAATATTTTACTAAAAAATATTGATTTTCAAGTTGAAAAAGGAGAAATCCACGCTCTCATAGGGCCGAATGGTTCAGGAAAGTCAACCCTCGCCTACACGCTAATGGGTCTTCCCCGTTTTAAGGTTTTAAAGGGTGATATTTTTTTTGAAAAAGAAAAAGTGACAAATCTTCCTCCCCACAAAAAGGTAAAAAGAGGTTTCCAGTTAGCCTGGCAGAACCCGCCGGCGCTCGAGGGGGTTTCAGTTAAAAATTATCTTAAACTTGGAAAAAAGAGTTTAAAAGAAAAAAGGGTTGAAAAGATCCTAACCGTTGTCGGACTTGACCCCCAAAAGTTCTTACAAAGAAAAATGGATCAAAAATTAAGCGGGGGGGAAAGAAAAAGAATTGAACTCGCCTCCGTTATACTTAAAAAACCCAAGCTTCTCATCTTGGATGAACCGGATGCGGGGCTGGATATAATAATTTATCGGGAGCTTCACAATATTTTAGAAAAAATTAAAGAAGAAACGGAAACCACCATTATTCTTATCACCCACCGGGAAGAAATAGCAGCCATTTCAACTTCCGCCACCTTTATTAAAGAAGGAAAGTCCGTTTGTTCCGGAAAGTTCCAAAACGTTATGAGAAGGTATTGTCAGACCACTAAAAGAAAACAAATATGTCCCATCTGCCTCAAGAGTTCGTAAAAAGCGCCAAAAAATGTAGTTTCAAAAGTCATCTTTTAAAAAAAGAGACGCCTCATTTAGTTATTAAGGAAGACAAGGTTTTGTCTTTCCAAAAGACGAAGGGAATTGAATTAGAAACCAAGGTAAGGGATAAAAAAGTATTTGTAAAGCTTTTAATAAAAGAAAAAGTTGAAAACCCCCTGTTTTTGTGCTTCGGAGTATTAAAGCCGGAGGGAAAACAAATAATAATCCCTGAAATTGTCGTGGAAGAAGACGCCCGGGTCGATATTTTAGCCCACTGCAGTTTCCCTCAAGCTGAAAATGTTGTCCACGAAATGGAAGCCGAGGTGAAAGTAAAAAAGGGAGGAAGCTTAAACTACACGGAAAAACACTTTCACGGAGAAAAATACGGAGCCCGCGTCGTACCCGTTTTCAACGTCACCCTGGAAGAAAAATCAAACCTTAAAGCCGTTTTTTCTTTAAACACCGGTTCGATAGGAAAGTTGGATATAGATTTTAAGGCGGAATTAAAAAAAGAAGCGGTTTGCGAGGTGGTGACTAAAGCCGTGGGTAAAGGTAAAAAAGACCGCTTGAAAATTAACGATAAGTTAATTCTTGAAGGAGAAAACTCCAGAGGGCTGGTTAAGATAAGAACAGCTGCGGTGGAAGGGGGCAGGGTTTTCGCCCGGGGAGAAACAATAGCCTTGGCCAAGGGAAGCAGAGGACACGTCGACTGCCAAGAAATATTAGTCGGTGAAAACTCCGTGGCCAGAGCGGTCCCCGTCATTGAAGCCAGACATCCTGAATCAAGAGTCACCCATGAAGCAACGGTGGGGAAAATAAGTCAAAAAGAGCTGGAGCTTCTAATGACCCGGGGGTTGACGGAAGAAGAAGCGGTCGATTTTTTAATAAAAAGTAAAATAAACTAAAATGAAAATTACAAAAGAAACAACCTTAGCAGAAATCTTGAAAATAAAAGGGGCTGAAGAAGTTTTGGCCGAGTTCGAGCTGCCCTGTCTTCATTGTCCTTTCGCCAAAATGGAGATGGAAGAGTTGGAAATCGGCAAAGTAGCTGAAAACTACGGGTTAGACCTTGAAAAAATACTTGAAGGTTTAAACAATTTAAAAGGTCGCAATAACTAATAACAAATTAAAAAATGGAAAAGTTAAAAAATAAAAAAGCAATAGTAACCGGTGCAGGATCCGGCATCGGCAGGGAAATAGCTAAAACCTTTGCTCGTCAAAAGGCGGCTGTTGTTATAGCCGATATTAACGAAGAGGGAGGTAAAAAAACGGTTTCCCAGATCAAAGAAGAGGGAGGAGAAGCAATTTTTGTAAAAACCGATGTCAGTAAAGCCGAAGATATAGATAAAATGGTTGATGCCTGCCTGGAAGAATTCGGAGGGGTAGACATTTTAGTCAACAACGCCGGAATCTTTAAAACCAGCCCTCTCCACGAGATGGAAGAGGAAACCTGGCAGCAGATTATAAGTGTCAACCTCAAAGGAGTCTTTCTGGGCTCAAAAAGAGTCCTTAGAGAGTTTGTAGAGAAAAAGTCGGGTAAGATTGTAAATATTACCTCAATCGCCGGTTTCCGGGGCTTTAACGAAGCCGGAGCCTACTGCGCAAGTAAAGGAGGGATCATCGCTTTGACCAAATCTATGGCTCTTGACTACGCTCCTCGAGGGATAAACATCAACGCTGTTGCTCCCGGAGTGATTGAAACATCCATGACAAACCCCCTCCTGGAAGACCCCGAACAAGCTAAAACCTTTAACGCAAACACTCCTTATACTCGTCTTGGAAAACCAGAAGACATCGCTCAAGCGGTTTTGTATCTTGCCTCAAAAGATTCCAATTTCGTAAATGGAGAAGTTTTAGTGGTTGACGGAGGTTGGACTGCAAAGTAAAATTATTTGATTCCCCGTCTTCCCAACAAACACCGAAAAGAAGGCGGGGAATTTGTATAAAGCCTTACTTTTGCCAATAACTAAAAATAAAGAAAATATCTTAGTTGGTTTTTCTGGTGGAATCGATTCCACCGCAGCAGTTTTTCTTTTGAAAAACGAAGGTTTTCGTGTTAAAGCCTTAACCTTAAAAATTCATGAAAATCTCAACATTAAAAAGGTAAGAAAGTTAGCTCAAAAGATAAAAGTTCCACTTGAGGTTGTTGACGCTCAAAACGAGTTCAAAAAAGAGGTTTACTCCTTTTTCATAGAAAAAATTAAAAAGGGGGAAACTCCCAACCCTTGCGTTTACTGTAACCGCCATTTTAAATTTAAAAAACTTGTAGAATTAGCCGAAGATAAAAACTGCAGCCAAATTGCAACGGGCCACTACGCAAAAAAAGGGGAAAGAGAAAAGAGGTGGGCTCTTTTAAAGGGAAAAGACAAAAAGAAAGATCAAAGCTATTATCTTTCTTTTTTAACCCAGGCTCAACTTGGCAAAACAGTTTTTCCCTTGGGGGACCTGACTAAAAAAGAAATTACAAAATTAATTAAAAAAGAAGGACTGCTAGATTTTGTCACAAAAGAAAGTCAAAACTTTTGCCTTCTAAAGGAAAAAGGTCTTGAGAGTTTGTTGGAAGAAAAACTGGGTAAAAATCCGGGAAAGATAGTAAACGAAAAAGGTGAAAAACTTAGCACACATCCGGGTCTTCACTTTTATACCCTAGGACAAAGAAAGGGGATAGGTCTTTCCGGAGGACCTTATTACGTTAAAGAAAAAAAAGGAAACAAACTTATAGTAACTAAAGACAAAAACAAATTAAAAAAGAAAGTGATTGAGGTGGATAGTCCGCATTGGATCAGAAAAGAACCAAGCTTTCCCCTAAAAGCTAAAGCGAAGATAAGATATCGTCACCCTGCCTCCAAAGCAGTTTTAAAACATGAAAATGATAAATTTTTAGTAGAGTTTGAAACCAAACAATTCGCTCCCACTCCGGGGCAGATATGTGTTTTTTATAAAAAAAGGGAGTGCTTGGGGGGAGCATTGATAAAAAAATAAAGCCGGGAATGAATTCCCGGTTTTTTGTTTTTCGGGGCGCCGAGAATTGCACTCGAACTACTACCACCCCATGATAGCGTACTGCTGTTATACTACGCCCCGTTAACTTATTCCCCATCCCATGTAAGCACCCTATCACGCGCCTCTCTTATTTCTCCTTGAACATTGTTTTACGGCACTTGGAGCACATCAAAACTTTTTCCCCTTTTTTCTCTTGGTACTCTTTTCTTTTCACATTTTCAGGGATCTTCACTTTTTGAAGATTGGGTTTTTGTCTTCTTTTACCCGTAGGGTTGTATTTACCTCGGAGCTTCTTGCGTCTGTTTACAAGCATGCCCTTTTTGCCGCAAATCTTGCATTCTCTAGCCATAATAGTAAAGTTAAGTTGCTAAATCGTTGTATTTTTATCCTATCAACTTTTTTATTTTTTAACAAGTTTGTTATACTTAAAATATGTACTCAACCATCTTATACCTAATAATTCTTCTTTTCTCAGTCTCGATTCACGAAGCCGCCCACGGATTTGCGGCTTGGAAAATGGGGGATCCGACCGCCAAATGGCTGGGAAGAGTAACTTTAAACCCCGTTAAACACCTGGATCTTATGGGATCCATTATTTTCCCCGGGCTCATGCTTCTTGTTACTCAGGGGAGGGGTCCTGTTTTTGGATGGGCCAAACCCGTCCCCATCAACCCTCAAAACTTTAAAGAAAGGAAGAAGGGAGAAATTGTTACCTCCTTAGCCGGACCCTTGTCAAACCTCGTCCTAGCCGTTGTCTTCGGACTCACTGCCCGTTTTACAACTCACATGGAATTAATATTTTTCTCCGCCAGTTTGGTTTCCATCACCAACTTGGCCCTGGCGTTTTTCAACGCCCTCCCCATTCCGCCCCTTGACGGCTCCCACGTTTTAATCCATCTTTGGCCGGGAGATGAATATGAAATCCGACAGTTTTTCCAAAGATACGGGATGATAATATTAGTAGTTTTCATTATGTTCGGAATGGATTTTGTAAGCCCGTTGGTTTTCAAAACGTTTTCCGCACTTGTGGGAAAAAGATTTTTACCTTAATATGTTATTGACAGACAAAAAGTTATTTGTTAACTTTTGTAAAGAAAGTGCTTAGCACTTATTATTTTTCTTTTAAATTTGAAAAATGCCAACAATCAATCAATTGATTCGGAAACCGAGAAAGGATCCGAAGAAAAAAGCTAAAACCCCTGCGCTGTCCAAAAGATACAACCCTATTAAAAACGAGTATGTTGAGGACAACGCCCCTATGAAAAAAGGCGTAGTAACCAAAGTTTTTACCATTACACCCAAAAAGCCGAACTCCGCCTTGAGAAAGGTGGCCAAGGTTAAACTCACCAACGGCATGGAGGTTACCTCCTACATTCCAGGGGAGGGGCACAACATCCAGGAACACTCCCAGGTTTTAATCAGAGGAGGAAACGTTCAAGACCTTATTGGAATCAGATATTACATCGTAAGAGGGGTTTTGGATGCCCAGGGGGTTGAAGGAAGAGTCAACCGCAGATCTAAATACGGAACTAAAAAACCAAACGAATAATGGCTAAGATTAAAAAAAGAGAAATAAGTCCTGATCCCAGATTCGAAAACGTCAAGGTAGCAAAGTTCATAAACCATGTCATGAAAAAGGGCAAAAAAACAACCGCCCGAAGAATAGTTTATGACGCTTTCGACATCATTAAGAAAAAAACGAAACAGGATCCGTTGGAAATTTTTGAAAAGGCGATAAGAAACGCAGCCCCTAAGATGGAGGTACGCTCCAGAAGAGTTGGAGGAGCCAACTACCAAGTTCCCTACCGCGTTCCCCAAGAAAGAGGCCATACGTTGGCAATAAGGTGGGTGATAAGAGGAGCTAAAGGGGGAAAAGGAAAAGATATGAGCGAAAGATTAGCCAACGAGCTGCTTGACGCCACACGAAAGCAGGGAGAAGCGATAAGGAAAAGAGAGAACGTTCACCGCATGGCGGAAGCCAACAAAGCGTTTACTCATTTAGCAAGATAAAGTGTAATTACTTACATTGCTACCTTAAAAATAATTAAAAAAGCAATGTATTTATTTTTTATATGAGAGAATATCCATTAGAAAGAACAAGAGACATTGGGATTATAGCCCATATTGATGCAGGTAAAACAACCACTACCGAGCGTGTTTTGTTTTACACCGGAATCGCCCACAAGATAGGGGAGGTGCACGACGGAGAAGCGATTATGGACTGGATGGAGCAGGAAAGAGAAAGAGGAATCACTATAAGCGCCGCTGCTACAACCTGTTTTTGGGTTCCCCAAGACAAAGAAGACAAAAAAGAAAATAAATTCCGGATCAATATCATCGACACGCCCGGCCACATTGACTTTACAGCCGAGGTTCAACGCTCTTTAAGGGTGCTTGACGGAGCAGTGGTTGTTTTTGACGGGGTAGCAGGAGTAGAACCTCAGTCCGAAACAGTTTGGCGCCAGGCGGATGAATTTTCCGTCCCGCGGATATGTTTTATAAATAAAATGGATAAAACCGGAGCTTCTTTTGAAAGAAGTATGAAATCAATCGAGGAAAAGTTAACTCCCAACGCGGTAGCAATGCAGATTCCCATCGGAGCTGAAAAGGAAATGAAAGGAGTGGTGGATCTTTTAAGAATGGAAGCTATTTACTTCGAAGGAGAGTGGGGCCAGATCACCAAAAGAGGAGAAATCCCTCAGGAGTTGGTTGAAAAAGCAGAAGAAAAAAGAAAAGAAATGGTGGAAAGGATTGTTTCTGAAGATGACGCCCTTATGGAAAAATACCTCGAGGGAGAAGAAATTTCGGTTGATGAGTTAAGAAAAGCCTTGAAAAATGCCGTTATTTCATATGACTTGATACCTGTTTTTTGCGGCACGGCTCTTCAAAACATCGGAGTCCAACCTCTTTTGGACGCAGTTTGTTATTATCTTCCTTCTCCCCAAGACCTGCCTCCGGTAAAAGGCACCGATCCGAAAACGGGAGAAGTTATCGAAAGAAAACCGGAAGATGATGAGCCCTTTACCGCTCTCGCTTTTAAAATCGCCTCCGACCCTTATGTCGGTACCCTGACATATTTTCGTGTCTATAGTGGCACCCTGACAAAAAGAACCTACGTTTTAAACGCAACCACGGGTGAAAAAGAAAGAGTAGGGCGGTTAATAAGAATGCACTCCAATGAAAGAGAAGAGATTGAAGAAGTAAGAGCGGGTGACATAGCCGCCACCGTAGGACTAAAAGACACCGCCACCGGACACACCTTATGTGATGAGGACCACCCCATACTTTTAGAAGAAGCGGTCTTTCCCGACCCGGTTATAACCGCCTCGATCGAACCGGCCACCAGAGAAGACAGAGACAAGCTGGGTGAGGTTCTTTCCCGACTTATGAAAGAAGATCCAACCTTTAAAGTTAGACAAGACAAGGAAACTGGAGAAACCGTTATTTCCGGCATGGGCGAACTTCACTTGGAAATTTTGGTTGACAGAATGAAAAGAGAATTCGGGGTTGATGTAAATTTAGGACGGCCGAAGGTTGCCTACAAGGAAGCAATCCGCTCTACGGCGGAAGCGGAAGCTCAATATGTAAAACAGTCGGGCGGACGCGGGCAATACGGACATGTTTATCTTAGAGTGTCCCCCAAAGAAAGAGGAGAAGGGTTTGAATTTGTTAATGATATTAGAGAAGGAACCATCCCCAGAGAGTTTATCCCCGCAGTTGAAAAGGGGATTAAAAAAGCTCTAAACAAAGGAGTGGTGGCGGGTTATCCATTGGTGGATGTTGAAGCTGCTCTTTACGACGGCTCCTTCCACGAGGTCGACTCCTCCGATATGGCTTTTGAAATTGCAGGTTCTATGGCTCTCCGCAAAGCGGCTCAAAGAGCCAACCCGGTTCTTTTAGAGCCGGTGATGAAGCTTGAGGTTATCGTTCCGGAAAAGTTCTTCGGAGACGTAATCTCTGATTTGAACTCCAGAAGGGGGCAGATTAAAAAGACTTTTGAGCGAAGAAACTTGAAGGTGATAAGCGCCGAGGTTCCTCTGGGAGAAATGTTTGGTTACGCAACCTCCATCCGCTCCTTAAGCGAGGGAAGAGGGACTTTCACCATGGAATTTGACAGATACAAAAAAGTCCCTGATAATGTAGCGGAGGAGATTATAGAGGGAGAAAGAAGGTAAAACCTTCCACCCTCTTGACGCCGACACTAAAATTTATTATTATAACCCTAACTTAATTAATAAAACCTAAGTATGGCAAAAGAAAAATTTGAAAGAAATAAACCCCACATGAATGTGGGAACCATCGGTCACGTGGACCATGGAAAAACAACCTTGACAGCCGCGATTTTAAAAACCTTGAGCTTAAAAGGGTACGATGTCCCTGAAAAGGCGGTTGATGAAATCGACGCCGCTCCTGAAGAAAAGGAGAGGGGACTTACCATTTCTATCTCTCACCTTGAGTACGAAAGCCCGGAAAGACACTATGCTCACATCGACTGTCCAGGACACGCAGACTTTGTAAAAAACATGATCACGGGAGCCGCCCAGATGGACGGTGCCGTCTTGGTAGTTTCAGCGGTAGACGGACCTATGCCTCAAACAAGAGAGCACATCTTACTTGCTAAGCAGGTCGGTCTTCCTCGTATGGTGGTCTTTTTAAACAAAACCGACTTAGTGGAAGACGAAGAAATGGTTGATTTGGTGGAAGAAGAGGTAAGAGAACTTCTTAAAAAATATGAATTCCCAGGGGATGAGATCCCAGTTGTAAGAGGATCAGCCCTTAAAGCTTTGGAGGCGGAGGGAGAAGATGATCCCGCCTTGGAGCCTATTATGAAACTTGTTGAAAGTTTGGATGAATACCTTCCGGAACCAAAAAGAGACACCGAAAAACCCTTTCTTATGCCCGTGGAAGATGTTTTCTCCATCTCAGGACGAGGAACAGTTGCAACCGGAAGAATTGAAAGAGGAGTCGTCAACTCAGGAGAAGAAGTAGAAATCGTAGGGTTGAAAGACGAGATTGACAAAACAGTAGCAGTCAGCGTGGAAATGTTCAACAAGATTCTAGACAAAGGAGTGGCCGGTGACAACGTTGGAATTCTTCTTCGAGGGACCAAAAAAGACGAAATCGAAAGAGGGCAAGTCCTAGCAAAAACAGGTTCGATCACCCCCCACACCGAGTTCGAAGCCGAAGTTTATATCCTCACCAAAGAAGAAGGCGGAAGACACAAACCTTTCTTCTCAGGTTACAAACCCCAGTTTTTTATCCGAACAACCGACGTAACAGGAGAGGTGACCCTTCCCGAAGACACAGAAATGGTGATGCCGGGAGACAACGTAACCATCAATGTAAAAACAATCGTACCGGTTGCTATCGAAGAAGAGCAAAGATTCGCTATCAGAGAGGGAGGCAAAACAATCGGAGCCGGAGTAGTAACTAAGATAATAAAATAAGATACAATCACGAGGCCCAAAAAGGGCCTCGTGAGTCGTTGACACCCCAAAGGGCAAAATGAACAAAGAAAAAAAACAAGAAATCCCAAAACTTAAGATAAAGTTGAAGGGCTACGACCACAAAGTGTTGGATAAAAGCTGCAAACAAATTGTAGAAGCGGTTAAAAGACACGGGGCGGAGATAGTAGGCCCGGTGCCGCTGCCAACTGAAACGAGGAAATATACCGTAAACAGGTCAACCTTTGTGCACAACCCCTCCAAGGCGCAGTTTGAAATGAGAATCCACAAAAGATTGATTGAGGTTCCAGGCCCGAAGCCGGACATTATTGAAGGTTTGAGGCGTTTGTCTTTGCCTACGGGAGTGGAAATTCAAATTAAAACTTAAAGAAATGATAACGACAAATTATTAGCCCATTTTTCAAAAAAGGCGTACCCAAGTAAATACCGGGTAAGCCCGGTATTGTTAGTTAAAAGCAGTATGAAATTCATTTTAGGCAAAAAAATTGAAATGACCCAGATCTTCAAAGACGAAAAGGTTGTTCCCGTGACCCTCATACAGGCCGGGCCTTGTTACGTAACCCAAATTAAAAACAAGGAGAAAGACGGGTACGAAGCGGTTCAAATCGGTTATGAAAAGATTGAAAAAGATAAAAAGATCAAAAAAACAATGAAGGGCAAGCCTTACCGCTTCCTGCGGGAGATAAGAGGAAAGCTTCCCGAAAAGATAAAAGAGATAAACGTATCGCTTTTTGAGGAAGGAGATATTGTTGATATCACCGCCGTTTCCAAAGGAAAAGGGTTCGCCGGAGGCGTAAAAAGATGGGGCTTTGTTGATAAAGCAAAAGCACACGGGGCCAAAGATATGAGAAGAATCGGAGCTATCGGAAGCCGTTATCCTCAAAGAGTAATTAAAGGAAGAAAAATGCCCGGGAGAATGGGAAGTGAAACCGTAACCGTCCGCAACCTTAAAGTAGCAAAGATAGACCCCGAACAAGACATTTTAGCCGTAAAGGGAGCCGTACCCGGTAAAAGAGGTACATTTGTTAAAATCGTAGGAAAAGAAAAATGAAAATAGATTCTTACAATAAAAAGCTAGAAAAAACGAAAAAACTTTCAATTCCTGAAAGCGTTTTCGGGCTTCAAGAAAACAACGACCTTTTGTGGCAGGTAATAAAAAGCATGCGGGAAAACAAAAGAACAGGCACTGCTCACACCAAAAACAGAGGAGAGGTGTCGGGAAGCAGAAGAAAACCGTGGCCTCAAAAAGGAACCGGAAGAGCCAGGCACGGTGACAGATATTCACCGCTTTGGAGAAAGGGCGGTAAATCTTTCGGACCGAGAAATGAGAAAAAGTACGGCACCAAAATTCCAAAGAAGATGAAAAGAAAAGCTCTTTTGGTGGCTTTAAGCTCCAAGGTGAAAGATAACGAGCTTATCATTTTAGAAGAAATCAAAATCGAAAAAGCAAAAACAAAGTTAATGGCTCAGTGGATGAACTCCTTACGAAAGAAAAAAGAACTCGGAGAAAAATCCGTTCTGATCGTATTACCGGAAAAGAATGAAAAAGTAGAAAGAGCAGTAAGAAATCTGCCCAAAACATCTTCCATTGAAGCACGGAATTTAAATGCTTTGGAGGTTTTACGTTTTAAATATTTGGTAATGCCAGAAAAATCAATTAAAGTGATTAAAGAAGTGTTTACTTTATAAAATATGGGAATTTTAGATAAAATAAGGGGAGAAGATAAGCCTTCAACCGAAGAAAAAAAAGAAGAGAAGAAAAAGAAGC
>CAYLVJ010000002.1:15000-24872 GCA_964387175.1 uncultured Candidatus Saccharibacteria bacterium
GAAGAGAAGAAAAAGAAGCGTCAAGAAAAAGGCGAAGAGAAGAAAAGAACTCAATCCGCTGGAGCTTCTTTTGATCTTAGGTTAAGACCGCATATTACAGAAAAAACAATGAGGTTGGCGGAAAAAAACCAATACACTTTTAAGGTAAATAAAAAAGCCAACAAAAAAGAGGTTGAAAAAACAATTCAAAGCTTATACAACGTAGACGTTTCAAGTGTTCAAATTGTAAACATTCATGCTAAAAAAAGAAGGAGCGGGAGAACCAGCGGATGGAAAAAGGGATACAAGAAAGCGGTTGTAAGAGTTCCGAAGGGTCAAAAAATAGATTTTGTAACAACATGAAGAAAAAAAGAGAGAAAAAACTTACCACCAGGCTGAAAAACCACGCGGGAAGATCACGTTCTGGACAGATCACAACCAAACACAAAGGAGGCGGGGTCAAGAAACTGTACCGCTTGGTTGACTTTGGGCAAAGTAAAAAAGGAATAAAGGGGAAGGTGATAGACGTTCAATACGATCCTTACAGAACAGCCGCCATTATACTAATTGAATACCCGGATGGAGATAAAAAATACCGGATTGCTCCCCACAAAGTGGAAAAGGGAAACGAGGTAATAATTGATGAAAAAACAGAAGCCGAGCCCGGCAACAGAATGAAGCTTAAAAACGTTCCTGTGGGAATCCGCGTGTTTAACGTGAGTTTTTCCGACAACGGAGAGGGAAAGATGGTCCGCTCAGCCGGATCCTCAGCTGAAGTTTTAGGACAAAAAAAGAAATACACTCATTTAAAGATGCCTTCAGGAGAGATAAGAAAAGTACACGGCGATGGATGGGCTACCGTAGGACGTGTTTCCAATCCTGAACACAGGTTTGAAGAGGTTGGAAAAGCGGGTTCCAAAAGAAGAAAAGGAGTAAGGCCCACGGTGCGGGGAACGGCTATGCAGGCCGGACACCCTCATGCAGGAGGAGAAGGAAAAACCTCCATCGGCCTCAAACATCCCAAGACTCCTTGGGGGAAAATAGCTCACGGAGGCAAAACAAGAAGAAGAAAACACACCGATAAATACATTGTAAAACATCGTAACAGATAAATATGCCAAGATCACTTAAAAAAGGGCCGTACGTAGATCCCAACGTTTTAGAAAAAATGAAAGAGATTAAAAAAGGTTCAGGTAAACCGATTAGAACTTGGTCGAGAGACTGCACCATCACCCCCGAGATGCTGGGTCACATTTTTGAAGTTTACAACGGAAAAGAGTTTGTAAGGGTCAAGCCGACCGAAGATATGGTGGGGCACAAGATGGGAGAATTTTCTCACACCACCAAATTCGACAGACACGGAGGAAGAATGCAAAGAGACTTGGAGAGAAAGGCCCAGGAAGCCGAAAGGCAAAAAAGAAAAAAAAGTAAAGAAGAGAAATAATCATGGCTATTACGGTAAAATTAAGACATTTGAATATTGCACCGAGAAAAGCCCGGCTGGTAGCTGATTTGATACGCGAAAAAAAGATAGAAGAAGCTCAAGAACAACTCAAATTCAGCACTAAAAGAGCCGCCCGTCCTTTTTTAAAACTTTTAAATTCCGCGGTGGCAACCGCAGAGCACGATTTTGATTTGGAAAAGTCCAGCCTTTACATCTGTGAAGTTAAAGTAGACGAGGGTCCGACCTTAAAAAGAGTAAGAGCCCGAGCTCAAGGCGCCTTTTATTCCATCGACAAAAGAACCTCGCATCTTGTTTTAAGTTTAGACAGCAAAGAGGAAAAAATAGTAAAAGCTAAGAAAAAAGAAGGTCCTGAAACGATAAGCAAAGACGAAATAGATGAAGAAGAACTCAAGGAAAAGAGGGAAAAAGAGTTGAAAAAAGCAAAGAAAGACCCTAATATGAGACCAGAGAGAAGAAAGAAAAAACAAGTATTCAGAAGAAAATCAATTTAAAATTATGAGTCATCAAGTACATCCAAAAGGATTTCGAATTAAAAACATTGAAGACTGGGAGTCAAGAGGTTTTTACGGTAGAAAACCAGCAAAAGAACTGGAACAGGATTTTAGGGTGAGAGAGTTTTTAAAGGAAAGAATAGAAAATGAAAACATCGAAGTTATTGAGGTAGAGCGTTTTTCAAATGAAGTAAAGATTATTATAAGAACAAGCCGTCCTGGTCTTATCATCGGAAGAAGAGGAGACAGGGTTTCCAGTTTAAAGGAAGATTTAGTTAAGAAAGTGCCTGAGTTGGAAAACGTTAAGATAGAGGTTAAGGCAGTAAAAAATGTATGGACTTCAGCCCGGCTGACCGCAGAATGGATGGCCCAGCAGATTGAAAAAAGAACGTCCTACAAAAGAGTTTTAAAGCAGGCTTTAGGAAAAATAACGCGCAACAGAGAAGTAAAAGGAGCAAGAGTGCAGCTTGCCGGACGGCTGAACGGAAACGAGATGTCCCGCACCGAATGGATGAAGGAGGGAAAGCTCAAAAGGCAAACCCTGCGCAGCAATCTAGATTACGCCTTCACACAAGCTTACTGTACTTACGGCGTGATAGGAATCAAGGTTTGGATTTACAAAGGAGAAGAATTGTGATGAAATATGCTTAGGCCGAAAAAAACAAAATACGACAAGTCGCAAAAACGAAGAACAAAAGGCAACGCCTCCAGAGGAACCACGTTGGCGTTCGGATCTTTTGGTTTGAAAGCAAAAGAAGCAAAATGGATTACTTCTAGACAGATAGAGGCTTCACGGCTTGCAATCTCAAAGATAGTAAAAGGAGAAGGGAAGGTGTGGATAAGAATATTCCCCCACAAGCCTATCACAAGCAAAGGTGTTGAAGTTCCCATGGGAGGAGGCAAGGGAAGAATAAGCGACTATGTTTATCCTATCAAACCGGGAAGAATCATATTTGAAATTGAAGGAGTAAGCGAAGAAAAGGCAAGAAGAGCCTTTAAAAGAGCTTCAGCTAAGCTTCCCATCAAATCTAAATTTATTAAAAAAGGACTTTAATGCCTAGTGAAGATTTAAAAAAATTAAGAGAAAAAGGCTTAAATAGTTTGCAGAAAAATTTGAAAAAGAAACGCCAGGAATTGGCCAATCTTTACTTAAAACTGGAAAACAATCAGTTGTCTGACACTAATTTAATTAAAAAGACAAAAAAGAAGATAGCGAGAATTCTTACAATAATTCATGAAAAAGAGAAAGTATGAGTAAAAAAAGAATGAAAGCCAAGGTGCTTCAAAACAAAATGAAAAAGACCATAGTAGTTGAGGTGGAAAGAATTAAAAAACACCCCAAATACTTGAAACATTTTGCAGTGCATAAAAAATACAAGGTTCACGACGAAAAAGAAGAATGCGAGCCGGGAGACGTCGTCATGATAGAGGAGTCCAGGCCCAGAGGAAAGAATAAAAAATGGACCGTGGTTGAAAAATTATGATTCAAGAAGGAACAAAATTGAATGTACCGGACAACTCCGGAGCAAGGATGATAAAATGCATCAAAGTTTTAGGTGGAAGTAAAAGAAGATACGCTCAACTGGGAGACATCATTGTAGCGGCTGTAAAGAAAGCTGATCCGAGAAAACCCGTTAAAAAACACGACGTGGTAAGAGCTGTTGTCATCAGACAAAAAAAGTCATACCGTAGAAAAGACGGTTCATATGTCAGCTTCGATGAGAACGCAGCTGTTGTTTTGGACGGAAAAACAAAAAAACCTAAAGGTGGAAGAATATTCGGCCCTGTTGCCAGAGAAGTGCAGGAAGCCGGTTTTGAAGAAGTAACAGGAATTGCTAAAGAATTAGTATGAAGATAAAAACAAACGACAAAGTTTTAATAACCAAGGGAAAAGACAAAGGAAAAGAAGGAAGAGTGACAAGAGTCATCTCCGACCAAAAAAGAGTGGTCGTAGAAGGACGAAATTTGGTTAAAAAGCATATTAGGGCTCAAAAACAGGGGGAGAAAGGTAAGGTTATGGAAATAGAGTCACCTCTTGCCGTCTCCAACGTAAAACTGATCTGCCCTCACTGCAATAAACCTACCAGAGTTGGACACACCTTTAAAGACAACAAGAAGCATAGAATTTGCAAAAAATGTGAAAAAATGATTCAATAATGAAGTCCCTAAAAGAAAAATATAAAAAGGAAGCGGTGCCTGCATTGAAAAAAGAGTTTGACTTGAAAAACGAAGCCGCCGCCTGTGAAATAGAAAAAGTCATCATAAATACCGGCTTTGGGAAAAAGGTGGTTGAGATGACAGGTAAAGAAGAAGATGAGCTTTTCGAAAGAGTTAAAAGAGATTTAGCCCAGATTACGGGACAAAGACCTGTTTTAACAAAAGCTAAAAAATCAATTTCCGACTTTAATTTGGTAAAAGGAGATTTTGTGGGAGCAAAGGCCACCCTGAGGGGTCAGAAAATGTTTGACTTTTTAGACAGATTGATCCACGTAGCACTTCCAAGAAGCAGAGACTTCAGGGGAATTCCCAGAAAATCAGTTGATCAAGCGGGGAACTTAAGTCTTGGAATGAAAGAACACACCATCTTCCCCGAAGTAGACGTCAAGAGATTAGAAGACACTTTTGGATTTCAGGTGGTTATAAAAACCAACACCAAGGATAGAGAAAAAGCGATAACACTTTTTGAAAACCTCGGCTTTCCATTACAAAAAGAATAATGAATTAATATGGCAACCAAAGCACAAATTGAAAAATCGAAAAAAGAACCGAAACACCCGACCCAAAAAGTAAACCGCTGTTTTAAATGTGGAAGAGCCAGGGGATACATGAGAGATTTCGGTCTTTGCAGGGTTTGTTTTAGAGAAATGGCCCGGAAGGGGAAGATACCAGGAGTTAAAAAATCAAGTTGGTAACCATGGATCAGATAGCAAACATGTTAACTTCCATTAGAAATGCTCAGATGGCCCTCAAAGACGAGGTTCTTATTCCTCATTCCGACTTGAAGTTTAAAATAGCCCAAATCTTAGAAGAAAAAGGCTTCGTGGGAAAAGTTCAAAAGTTCGGACGAAAAAGAAAAAAGACAATAAGGATAGCTTTAAAATATGACGAGGATATGAATCCGGGTGTCAGGGAAATAAGAAAGATATCAAAGTCCGGTCAAAGAATTTATACAACGAGCCACGACCTTAAACCGGTAAGGCAGGGGTACGGCATTGGAATTGTTTCCACTTCAAAAGGAGTAATGACTGCCGAGGAAGCAAAGAAAAAAGGAGTAGGGGGTGAATATATTTGTCAAGTTTGGTAACAAATTTTTATGAGCCATATAGGAAGAAAGCCAATTGAAATTCCCGAAAACGTAGAAGTTGAAATTAAAAAGCAAAGAGTGAAGATAAAAGGACCTAAAGGAGAACTAGAAAGAGAGGTTCGACCGGAAATTTCCATAAAAAAAGAGGATGGTAGTTTAGTTTTTTCCTTAAAAGAAGAAAGAAAAGACGTTAAAAAATACTGGGGAACTGAAAGGTCCCTGGTTAATAATTTCATTCAAGGGGTGACCAAAGGGTTTGAAAAAAAACTGAGATTAGAGGGAATTGGATACAGAGCAAAAACGGAAAAAGACAAGTTAATCTTGGAAATCGGGTTTAGCCACGACGTGGAGGTTGTTCCCCCTGAAGGAGTTGAAGTAAATGTCAAGGGAAAGATTATAAAAGTAGAGGGTATCGATAAAGCCAAGGTCAACCAAACCGCAGCCAAGATAAGAAGTTTGAGAAAACCTGATCCTTACACCGGAAAGGGAATTAGATATGAAGGAGAGGAGATAAAGCTTAAACCTGGTAAGAAAGCAATTAGTTCCGAAGTATAATATGTTAGAAAAACAAGAAAAAAGAAAAAGAAGGCACCAAAGAATTAGAAAAAAGATAAAGGGGACCGCCGAGAGGCCGCGCCTTTGTGTTTTCCGGTCAAACAAACACACCTACGCCCAGATTATAAACGACGAGGTAGGAAAAGTAGTAGCGTCAGCCAAAGACATGGATCTCAGCAAAAAAGAACAAAAAACCGAGGGAGAAAACAGAAAAGTTGAGTTGGCCCGGAAAGTAGGTAAATTGGTGGCCAAAAGAGCAAAAAAGAAAGGAGTAAAAAAAGTTGTTTTTGATCGAGCAGGTTACAAATTCCACGGCAGAGTCAAGGCGGTTGCCGAAGGAGCAAGAGAAGAAAAACTTAAATTATAATATGCCAAGAAGAAATAAAAACGGATTAAAATCTGAAGTGCTCCATATCACCCGCACCTCCCATATGACAACAGGAGGGAGGCGTTTTAGGTTTCGAGCCGTGGTGGTGGTTGGAGATAAGAAGGGGAAGGTTGGCGTAGCAATAGCTCAAGGACAAGACGTGGGGCAGTCAATCGGTAAAGCAAAAAGGAAGGCAGAAAAGAAGATGATAGAGGTTCCAATAAAAGAAGGGACTATTCCGCATGAAGTTGAAGCCAAGTTTTCCAGTGCAAAGCTAATGCTTAGACCTCAAGCAAAAGGAAAGGGACTTATAGCCGGAGGACCGGTGAGAACTGTTTGCAGCTTGGCGGGAATTAAAAATATATCTTCCAAAGTTTTCAGCCGCACCAAAAGCAAGATGAATATCGCCGAAGCAACTATAAAAGCACTCAAAAAACTGAAAAAGTAATATGCAGTTACACGAACTAAAACCAGACCACAAGCCGAAAGAAAAAAAGAGAGTAGGGCGGGGCGGAAAAAGAGGAACTTATTCCGGTCGGGGCATGAAGGGCCAAAAAGCAAGAGCCGGCCACAAACTTCAGCCCGTTATAAGGCGCCTTTTTAAAAAATATCCTAAAAAAAGAGGATACCGTTTTAAGGCAGGTCCTAAACCCGAAGTGGTTAATATCGGCTTGATCCAAAAACATTTTAAAGAAGATGAAAAAGTGACTCCTGAAACTCTGTTGGAAAAAAACTTGGTTAGAAAAAGAAAGGGAAAGGTACCCGAAATTAAGATCTTAGGAAGAGGAAAAATTAATAAAAAAATCACCTTTGAAAAGTGTGCTTTTTCCAAAAGTGCTGAAGAAAAGGTTAAAAAAGCAGGAGGAGAAATAAAAAATGATTAAAAAAATCAAAAACTTTTTTAAAGGGTTCGTAAAGATTTTTCAAATCAAGTCCCTGCGAAAAAGGGTTCTTATCACCCTTCTTATCTTTGTCGTTTTTAGAATTTTAGCCAATATTCCTGTTCCCGGTATCAACACCGACCAGGTTAAAGCCTTTTTCAGCCAGTTTCAAATACTGGGTTTGGTTAACGCCTTCACCGGAGGAAGTATGCAGCAGATGTCCGTTGTTATGCTCGGGCTGGGTCCTTTCATTAACGCCACTGTTATTCTTCAACTTTTAAGCATGATTTTTCCTGCCTTAGAAAAGATGTACAGGGAAAAAGGAGACGAGGGTCAAGAAAAATTCAACCAATACGGCCGTATGCTGACCATACCTTTGGCTTGTTTTCAGGCCTACGGAATGCTTGCGCTTTTTCAAAGACAAGGAGTGATAGAAAAACTTACTCCTTTTACTTTCGCCTCTTCGATTTTAACTATTGCTGCGGGAACCGCTCTTTTGATGTGGTTTTCCGAGATAATAAGCGAGAAGGGGATAGGAAGGGGAACTTCTATGATTATAAGCGCCGGTATTATCGCCCGTTTTCCTCAAAATGTTTTTCAACTTTACTACGGAGCAACCGCAGGAGAAGCCAATCTTCTTTCCTACGGCTTGTTTTTTGTCCTTTCCCTCATTATCATCTTCGCCGTTGTTTTAATAACGCAGGCTCAAAGAAGAATACCAGTTTCCTACGCCAAAAGAGTAAGAGGAAGAAAGATGTACGGCGGGGCAAAAACCTTCCTTCCTTTAAATATCAACCCGGCGGGAGTGATGCCCATTATCTTCGCCCTTTCACTTTTAACCTTCCCGGGCATGATCGCCAACTTCTTCGTTGGAACAGGAGGAAAGATGGGTGAAATCGCTAAAACGGTAAGTGCGTTAAGTGAAGACACCTTGGTTTACAGCGTCTTTTACTTTGTTTTGGTATTTCTTTTCACCTTCTTTTACACCATGATTGTTTTTGACCCTGAAAATGTAGCCGAGAACTTGAAAAACTCAGGAGGGTTTGTTCCCGGCCACAGACCGGGTAAGCCCACCGCTCATTACCTAAACTACGTTTTAAACAGAATCCTGCCTCTTGGAGCTTTGTTTTTGGCAACTATTGCTTTAGCCCCCAACCTGGTGGGAGAAATAACAGGGGTTGAAACCTTTCAATTCTTGGTAGGCGGTACATCTCTTCTCATTTTGGTAAGCGTTATACTTGAAACCTACCAGGAGATAAACTCCTATCTACAAATGAGAGAGCTTTAATTATGAAAAAAAACCAAAAAGTTTTTGTTGTTTTAGGGCCCCCGGGCTCAGGAAAAGGAACCCAGGCTCGTCTTTTGGAAGAAAAATTTGGAGGAACACACATTGAAACGAGTAAACTGATTGAGGCAACCTTCGAAGACAAAGAAGAAGCCTTAGAGTTTGAAGGAGAAAAATACTCCGTAAAAAAACAAAAAAAATTGTGGGCAAGCGGTGAACTTTGCGACCCTCCTTTTGTGGTCGCTCTTCTTCAAAAAGAAATTCAAAGATTAAAAAATCAAGGCAAAGCACCCATTTTTTCCGGTTCTCCACGTACTGTTTTTGAAACAAAAAAGATAATGCCTTTTTTAGATGAACTTTTCGAAAAAGAAAATATTAACATTTTCTTTTTAGATATCGGGGTTGAAGAGTCCATATTTAGAAATTCCCACCGGCGCATCTGTTCTTTGGCGCGTCATCCAATCTTGTGGCACGAAGAAACAAAGGATTTAACTATCTGTCCTTTAGACGGATCAAAACTCAAGGAAAGAAAGCTGGACAAACCGGAGATAATAAAAGAACGGTACAAGGTTTTTGAAAAAAGAACCCTGCCTCTTTTAAGCTGGCTTGAAGAAAACGGATTCGAGGTAAAAAGAATAAACGGAGAAAAGACAGTTGCCGAGGTACATGAAGAAATCCTAAGCGACTTATGATAAAACTAAAAACAGAAAAAGAAATAGAAATAATGAAAGGAAACGCTCAGGCCTTGAGTCAAATTATGAAAAAACTGGAAAAAGAGGTAAAACCGGGAGTAAAAGCTGAGGCCTTAGATAAGCTCGCAGAAGAGCTTATTTTAAATTACGGAGCCAAACCAAGCTTCAAGGGTTACCGAGGGTTTCCGGCCTCTTTATGCGTCTCTATCAACGAAGAAGTGGTGCACGGTGTGCCTGATAAAAAGGTTTTAAAAGAGGGAAACCTGGTTTCTTTAGATTTGGGGCTTTTTAAAAACGGTTTTCACGCCGATATGAGTAGAACTTTTCCAGTGGGTGAAGTAGGAGAAAAGGAAAAAAAACTGATGGAGGTTACTTGGAAAGCATTAGAGATCGGTATTGGAAACTTTAAAGTGGGAAACAAGCTTGGAGACGTCTCAAGCGCAATTGGTGGTTTTGTAGAAAAAGAAAAATTCGGGGTGGTGAAAACACTTTGCGGGCACGGGATAGGAGAGAACTTACACGAGGATCCTGAAATACTAAATTACGGCCAAAAAGGAACGGGGGTGGAAATAGAAGAAGGGATGGTGGTTTGTTTGGAGCCCATGGTTACTCTAGGGAGTTGGCGGGTGGAACAAAAAAACGAAGCTTTCGTCACTGTGGATGGTTCTTTGTCCGCCCACTTTGAAGATATGATAGCTGCCACACAAAAAGGACCAAGGGTTTTAACAAGATTATAATCAACCCTTATCCCTTGACAAAGTACTAACTTTATGTTAGTATTGAGTTACAGGATGAGGAGAGAGAAAAAGCATTTAATACAACCGACAAGCGGCTCTCATCCTATTGGTGGGAG
>CAYLVJ010000002.1:24972-46166 GCA_964387175.1 uncultured Candidatus Saccharibacteria bacterium
GAGAGAAAAAGCATTTAATACAACCGACAAGCGGCTCTCATCCTATTGGTGGGAGTCGCTTTAAGTTTTAAAGAGTCAATTTAAGTTTGTATAGTATATAGTCTTAGATTGGCTCTTTAAAAAGAGGAGAGAAAAATGAGAAAGAAAGATAAATCCACAGCAATGGTAGAAGGAGTAGCAAAGGGAGGACGGGCAACGATGTCGTTTCTAGGGCATTATCCTAAGATCATTGCAAACAGTGATTTTAGGATAATGACCGTTCATTAAAATCGCCTTCTGTCCTTACCGCCTTGGACGGAAAGCTTATAGGTATTCACTCTGGTCCATAAACTTTCTTGTGGCCTGAGAGTGATGTTTTTCATCACAAGTAAAAGCCCGCCGACAAGGGACCTGGCTCAAGGAAGAGATTTTACTCTCTCCTCACTCTTTTTTGAGCTTGCGTTATCCGTCTTGCCGGCGGACTTTTGTTTACAACCCGCTTTAAGCGGGTTTTTTGTTTTAAAAACCTTGTGATACAATTAAAAAAGTAAAAGATTTAAGATTTAAGATTTAAGAACAAACATGAAACTTTCAATAATCATTCCCGCCTACAACGAAGAAGAAAGGATCCAAAAAACACTCGATAAAATCTCTAATTACCTAAAAAAACAAGAATACGAAGCGGAGATACTAGTCGTTAACGACGGATCAACCGATGATACCGCAAAGGTGGTAAGAGAAATGAAGGAAGGAATAAAAAACTTGAGATTGATAGACAACGAAAAAAACAAGGGAAAAGGAGGAGTGGTAAGACAAGGTATGCTGGAGGGAAAGGGAGAGTATCTTTTATTCACCGACGCTGACAACTCTACGGATATAAAACACGTGGAGAAAATGTGGCCGGAGTTTAAAAAAGGAGCAGACGTTGTAATTGGAACAAGAGACCCGAGAGATCATAAGAAAGCAAAACAGGCGGTTCCCCAGCCGTGGTGGAAAAGAAGAGTGGCTGATATCGGGAACCTAGTAATTCAACTCTTCCTTCTTCCGGGAATCTGGGACACACAGTGCGGATTCAAGGCCTTCCGTAAAGAAGCGGCCAAGAAACTTTTTAAACTATCCAAGGGATACAGCTGGGCGTTTGACACGGAAATAATCGCCTTGGCGAAAAAATTAGGATACAAAGTAAAAATAGTACCTGTTTATTGGGTTAACGACCCGGATAGTAGATTCAACCTTAAGGGTTACGTCAGGTTCTTTAAAGAGTTTTTCCAAATCGTTTGGAACTTTTGGACAAATAAATATAATTTGAAAAATGAATAAAAAGAAAGAAAAGTTTCCATCGGAATTAAGATACGATGTCGCTTCAAAAGATTGGGTGGTAATTGCCACCGCCAGGGCTAAAAGGCCTAACATGTTCAAAAAAGAAAAAGAGGAGCGGAAAAGAACTCCTAAGGATAAGTGTCCTTTCTGTAAGATAAAAACTCAGGAAAAACCAACTTTGGTTTTTGCCGAAGGAAAAAGAGTAAAAACTGACAAGGCAGAAGATATCCCCGACAACTGGACAACGGTTTCTTTTTTCAACAAATACCCCGCTTTTATTACAGACGGTGAGATTGAAGAAAAAAAAGTAGGGCCTTTGTACAAAAAGGTTAAAGCAAGCGGCTTTCACGAGGTGGTGGCCACAAGAGACCACGACCAACCAATGGGAATGCTTCCTTTAAAAAGAGTAGAGGAATTGATAGAAGTTTACTGGACAAGATACAAAGATCTGATGGATGAAAAGTTTGTAAGATACATCGCTATTTTTCAAAACCACGGCCCCAAAGCGGGAGCTTCTGTTTATCATCCTCACTCCCAGATTATAACAACCCCGCTTATCGACACCGATCTTAGAACCGCTCTTCGAAACTCCGAGAAATATTACCAAGAAAATAAGTCCTGTGTTTACTGCGAGATGATTCGGTATGAAATGAAAGTAAGAGAAAGAGTGGTCTATGAAAATGAAGAGTTTTTAGTACTTTGCCCTTTCGCCTCAAAAGCGGCTTTTCAGATGATTGTAACGCCCAAAAAACACTCTGCATATTTTCACAAAGCAAACAAAAAAACAAGAAAAATGTTGGCGGACGCTTTTAAAGAAGCCTTGAGCAAGCTCTACAAGGGTCTCGGAGACCCCGATTACAACTTTTATCTTCACAGCGCTCCTTGTGATGAGGAAAAACATCCTTACTACCACTGGCACTGGACCATTCTACCCAAAACAAGCATTTTAGCTGGTTTTGAATTAGGATCTGACATGGAGATATCAACTATAGAGCCGGAAAAAGCAGCTCAATACTTAAAAAATCAATGACTATGTATCTTTTTGCCAACTGGAAAATGAACCCGCAAAGCGTTAAGGAGGCGGAAAAGCTTGCAACCGAAACGCAAAAGCTTCTTTCGGGTAAAAGATTAGAAGTTGTAGTTTGCCCTCCATTTTTATACCTAAAAACCGTTAAAGAAAAAACCGACTTTTCTCTTGGAGCCCAAAACTGTTTTTGGGAGCAAAGGGGATCTTACACGGGAGAGGTGTCGCCCGAAATGCTAAAAAGTATCGGCTGTCAATACGCGATAATCGGCCACTCCGAAAGAAGAAAATATTTTAAAGAAGGAGAAAAAGAAATTAAAAAGAAAGTTAACGCCTGCCTTTTAGCGGGTATAACACCGGTTCTTTGCGTCGGAGAAACAAAAAAAGAAAGACAAGCCAAGAAAACAAAAAAGGTTCTAAAAAATCAGTTGAGTTTTCTTTCTCAGAAAAAAGCTCTAATCGCTTATGAACCGAGATGGGCGATAGGAAGCGGAAAAACACCGCCCCAGAAAGAATTAAAAGAAGCTCTTTCCTTTATTAAAAACAACTTCAAGAATTCCGTTCTTTACGGTGGAAGCGTTGACGGTCAAAATGCGGACCTTTTTAAAAAAGCGGGGTTTGACGGAGTTTTAGTGGGGGGAGCTTCTTTAAAGCCCAAGGAATTCGCCCGGGTCACTAAAAAGCTTGAAAGTTAGAGTTGTTTCTGTTTTAATGATAAACAATGAGTAGAGTAACAAACGGACATTTTTATAACCCGACAAGAGGAAAACTCCTTTTAGAAGAAGTGATAGAGGAGATTATTTTGTATATGCAAAAAAAACCGGGGAAAAACTACGACGTCATAGTCGGATGTGACTCTTCTTCGGACGAAGACCCTCTTTTTCCGGTAGCTATAGTTGTTTTAAGAAAAGGAGAGGGAGGGAGGTTCTTTTTGAAAAAGATTCATTTTAAAAAGAACGAAAGGAAAAGATTCAAAAACTGGAAGATGAGAATTTTAGAAGAGGTTACCCTTTCCTGCGAACTGGCTCTCGTTTTAAGAGAAAAACTGGAGGGAAGAATTTTATCTTTGGGAGACGCCAACTATGAATTTCGATATATCCACGCCGACATAGGGAAAAACGGAGCAACCAAAGATATGATTAAAGAAGTGACAGGACTGATAAGAGGCAACGGGTTTGAGCCGAAGATAAAACCCCAGGCTTACGTAGCCTCGGGAGTAGCTGACAAATACTGCTGATTGACATCGAAACTTACTTATTGTAATCTGAAACAAGAAAAAGGTCGGTTAAGAATTGAAATAAACTGTAATAAGAAGCATGGCTGAAAAACACGAAGACAAAGAATTTCTGGATTATGTGGTTAAACAAATAGTAGACCACCCAGAAGAAGTAGAAATCGACCGAAGGGTTGACGAGATGGGGGTTCTTCTCACTCTTACGGTTCATCCTGACGATATGGGTCAGGTAATCGGAAGAGGGGGGAACACAGCTCGCGCCCTGAGGACTCTTCTTCGCATTGTGGGAATGAAGAGCCACGCTCGAGTAAACCTCAAAATTGAGGAGCCCGAAGGTGGTAAAAGAGATACTTCTTCTTCTAAGCAAGAAAAAAGCGAAGATCTTGAAGACCTGGATCTTTGAACCTTGTTTTGAAGAAAAGAAAAAGGCGTGTTACTCTTAAGGTAACACGCCTTTAATTTATGATAAAATTCGATATTTTAACAATTTTCCCCGACTTTTTTGATTGTTTTCTAAAAGAAAGCTTGATTGAAAAGGCTTTAGAAGAAAAGCTCATTGAAATTAATATTCATAATTTGAGAGACTATACCGACGATCCGCACAACACTGTTGACGACCGTCCTTTCGGAGGGGGATTCGGCATGGTTTATAAGGTAGAACCGATTTACAGGGCAGTAAAGGAAATCAAAGATAAGAACAAAAAAACGAAGGTGATTCTTTTTACTCCACGAGGTGAAACTTTAAACCAGAAGAAAATAACAAAATATGCCGACTACGAACAGATTATTTTAATTTGCGCCCGTTATGAAGGAGTAGACGAAAGGGTAGCCGAGTTCATAGCAGACGAAGAAATTTCTATTGGAGGATATGTCCTTTTGGGAGGAGAAGTGCCAGCAATGGCTTTGGTTGAAGCAACTTCCAGGCTTGTCCCGGGAGTGATAGGAGAACCAGAGATTTTAGAAGAAAGAGTAACCAAAAAAGGAGGATTCAAAGAATACGTTCAATACACCCGCCCGCAGGTTTTTAAAACCGATAAGGATGAAAAGTGGAAGGTGCCGGAGGTTCTTATTTCCGGTCATCATAGAAAAATAAAAAAATGGAGAAAAAGACATTCAAAAAAAATAGGGGAAAAATCTATTGAAAAAGAGAGTTAATTCTGATATTATAACTCAATCGGGTAGGTGGCAGAGTGGTCAAATGCGCGTGGCTGTAAACCACGTGGCTTCATGCCTACGGGGGTTCGAATCCCTCCCTGCCCACTTAAAATCCAAATGATTTCTAGACAAAAACTAAAAACCCTATACGAGAAGGGTCTATCAATGAAAGATATAGCTGAAAAGACAAAAGAAAGTTGCTCGTCAGTAAGATATTGGATGCAAAAATATAATATTCCAAGAAGATTATAAAAAGCCCGGATAGCTCAGTTGGCCAGAGCACGTCAATGGTAATGACGAGGTCGTGGGTTCAAACCCCACTCCGGGCTCAAAAATTTAAAGTAAAAATAACTTATTTATGGCTAAAAAAACTAAAAAACCCTTCGTCAAAATGGCTTGCTCAAAGTGTGGAAGAATAAACTACTTTCCACCAAAACTGAAAGATCCAGAAAAGAAGTTAGAAATGAAAAAATACTGTAAGTGGTGCAAAGAACACACAACACACAAACAAAAGACCTAAATTAAAAGTTGGGTCCGTAGCTCAATTGGCAGAGCACTTGTTTCCAAAACAAGGGGTTGGGGGTTCGACTCCTCCCGGACCTGCTTAAAAACAAACTTAAGATGAATCTAATACAACGCTTAATAGAAGAAGGATGGCTCAAGACAGAAAGAATAATTAAAGCCTTCAAAGAAATAAAGAGAAAGGACTTTCTTCCTGAAGACAAGAAAGGTTTGGAGGATTTGAATAAAGCGTTGTCGATAGGTCAAGGACAAACAATATCTCAACCCCTAGTGGTTGCTTTTATGATGGAAAAACTTCAACCCCGACCCGGAGAAAAAGTATTGGACATCGGTTCTGGATCAGGGTGGACAACAGCACTTCTGGCTCACATGGTGGGAGAAAAAGGTGAGGTTTTTGGAGTTGAAATAAACAACGAGCTCGTGAAGTTCGGACAAAAAAATGTCGGTAAGTATCCGAAACTTAAAGGAAGGGTCAAAATAATACACGGAAATGGCAGAGATGGTTTAAAAAAACAAGCTCCTTTTGATAAAATATTAGCATCTGCGTCAGCTCAAAAAATACCCAAGGAGTGGAAAAAACAGATTAAAGAAGAAGGAAAGATCGTAACTCCAATTAAAAATTCTATCTGGGAAATTAAAAAAATCGGGGAAAATGATTTTTCCCAAAAAGAGCACAAAGGTTTTCTTTTCGTCCCATTAATAAATTAATTTAAAAATATGAAAATTCAGGTAAAAGAAACGCAACAACCTACAACGCACAACAGAAAAAAGAAAGGAGGAATTAAAAATTTACTTTCTTTTGATTTGCTACTTAAATCAATGGCCTATCTTTTGATTGCGGGAGTCCTTCTTTTTTTCGGAATAGGGAAGGTGTCTAACACAGAACTTTCAAAGCAGGTCTTTTTATTGGTCTTCACTCTGCTTGGGGTGGGAGTGTGGTTTGTAAAAGGTCTTTCCCTAGGAAAGTTTGAGGTTAAATTATCTTTAGTCCATATATTCACTCTTGCCTTTCTTCTTTTAGCATCGGTGTCCACTTTCTTGTCCCGCTGGAGATGGGGAAGCTTCTGGGGAGCTCCTCAAGAAGCTAAAGAAAATCTTTTAACCTTCCTTCTTTTTGGAATAGGATTTTTCTTCATAACGCAGATCTTCAATAAAAAGCAGATGAAAGGCATGGTAGGAGTGTTAGCTATAGCCGGCTTATTGGTCTGTGTTGTTTCAACTCTACAGATATTCGGAAAATTTATCATTCCTCTTCCCTTTACCCAAAGCACCGACTTCAGTCCTGTTGGCTCAATCCAAGCTTGGAATATTCTTATGGCAACCCTCCTGCCGCTTATGATCACAGCAGCGTTTGCAAGTGAAAAGAAATTAATAAAATTAGCTTTTTATCTTTTCGGACTTCTTTTAACTCTTGGATTGGTTGTAACCAACTACTGGACAGGCTGGCTTATTACCTTGGTTTCTTCCGCAACTCTTTTAGTTTTAACTCTCTGGAAAAGCGAAGAAAGAAACCCGCAAAGTATTATAATTCCAGCTCTTTTATTCTCTCTGGCAGTAAGCTTCGGATTTTTAAACATCCGGATTCCGGGTATTGTTGAAACTCCAACAACAGTGGCTCCTTCACTACAGTCCACATTTAACATTACTCGCAATATGTTAAATGACTCCATTAAGACCTGGGTGACAGGATGGGGGCCGGGAACCTTCAAATATGGATGGTCCCTACATAGAAATCCTTCTATAAATCAAACCATATTTTGGAATACAAGGTTTTTTAGAGGCGGATCAGAGATTATAGAGAGGATGGGCACTCTTGGATTAGCAGGCGGAATAAGTTTCTTGCTTTTAACATTATCAGGCCTTTGGATAGGAATGAAAGCTCTCATAAAGGAACAAAAAGATTGGATAATTCCTGCTGCTCTTTTCGGAAGTTATATCGCCCTTTCGGTCAGTAAGTTCTTTACTACCCACAACACTGCTCTAGATTTTTTATGGTGGATTCTTTTAGCTGGGATAGTCGTCTCTTATGACTTAAAAAAGAGGAGGGTTACACTTGAGCCGAACTCCAAAGAAAACTTTATCTTCTCCTTTTTAGGAATCGTTCTTTTAACCAGTATTATTTTCCTTTTCTATCTCGGAGGAGTAAGATATACAGCGGAAGCAAAGTATCAAGAAGCAATGACGGCCGGAAACATCGACGAAATAATAAACAAGATGCAAGAAGCGATTAACCTAAACCCCCAACAGGAAAGATTTTGGAGAGATCTTTCCACCCTTTACCTTTTAAAGGCGCAGCAAGTCGGCCAGCAAGATCTTTCCCCTGAAGAAAAAGGAGCTCAGATAAGCAATTTGATCAGCAACGCCGCTGTTGCGGGAAGAAGGGCTACAGACATTAATCCTGGCAATGTTGCTAATTGGGAAACAAGGGCCCAAACCTACCAACAGATACTTGGTTCTTCAAAAGAAGCTTTCGATTGGGCTGTAAGATCTTACAACGAAGCCCGCGGGTTGGAACCTAACAATCCTTATCTTCTCGTTGAGTTGGGAAAAGTTTACCTTACTCAGGCAACAATCGAAGAGGAACAAAACGAAGAACTTTTCTCACAAGCCGAAGGACACATTAAAAAAGCCTTTCAGTTGAAACCGGATTACTCGCCAGCGTCTTATCAAATGGCAATAACCTATATCGCTCAAGGAAAAAATGAAGAGGCAATACAAACCCTTGAAAACCTGAAGTTGATGGCTCCCTATATCTTAGAATACGACCCCAACCAAGACCCTGGATTGGCTTTTCAGCTCGGAGTTCTTTACTACAACAACGAAAATTTAGAAAAAGCAGAAAGTGAGTTGAAAAGAGCCTTAAAAATAAGTCCCGAGTACTCCAATGCAAAATATTTCCTTGGGCTGGTATATAGTAAACAAGGAAGAACAGAAGAAGCTTTGCAAGAATTAAGAAAAGTATCCGACTTAAACCCTGACAATCAAGAAGTAAAAAGAGTTATTTCTAACATCCAAGAAGGAAAAGACCCCTTTGAAGGATTTGAAGGCCGGGAAGAAGAAACCACCCCAGAACTCCCGGAAGAATTACCCATTGAAGAAAAACCAGAAGAAAAATAATTTCACATGAAACTATTTCCGAAAAAGATTCTCTGCCTTCTTCTGCTCCCGCTTTTCATAGCGGGAGCTTATGTCTTCCTTTATAAAAAAGCAACCACCCCTTTAACGCTTAAGGACAAAAAGGTGACTGTTGAAATAAAAAGAGGAGAGAGTGTTTTGTCCATTACCGATAAATTAAAAAAAAGGGGGGTTATAGAAGATAAATACGTTTTCTTGTCTTGGGTCCTTCTTGAGGGAAACTGGAGCGAATTAAAGCCAGGAACATACACCTTGTCTTCTTCTCTAACCACCAAAGAGGTGGCATATGTTTTAAAAAAAGGAGTAGAAGAGGGATTTAAGATAACCATTCCAGAGGGAAAGACCATAACTCAAATAGAAAAAATCATATCGGAAAAATTACAAAAAGAAATAGAAATAGAAAATAAAAAGATAACTGATTATCAAGATCAATACTTCGTTTTAAGCTCCGCACCGAAAGAAAACAGCTTAGAGGGTTTCTTGTTCCCGGACACCTACTTTTTCGATAAAGACTCCGATTCCCAAGAAATAATAAAAAGAATGATCCAAAATTTGGAGAAAAAAACTTTAGAGAAAGAAATTAACGAGGAAAACTTTTATGAAGTTTTAATCATGGCCTCTCTTTTGGAAAAAGAAATAAGAACCAAAGAGGAAAAACAAATGGTAGCAGGCATCTTATGGAAAAGGTTAAATGTTGGAATGCCTCTTCAGGTAGACGCCACCGTTTCTTACGCTAAAGATAAATTCAATTCTTCTCTCTTGAAGAAAGATTACGAGATAGATTCCCCCTACAATACCTACAAAAACCGTGGCCTGCCTCCAGCTCCAATCTGTAGTCCGGGGATAGAAAGTATTCAGGCTGCGATCGATCCTATCGCTACAAATTTCTGGTATTATTTAAGCACAAAGGAAGGAGACACGATATTTAATGAAACATTAGAGGGACATAATCAAGCAAAATTAAAATATTTAAAAAATGAATAAAAAAATAGCGTACTTGGTAGCTTTCCGAGATTTTAAAGATGAAGAATATTTTACTCCTGTAAAAATTCTAAAGGAGGGAGGGGTTGAAGTTGAAACTTACAGCGACAAAGAAGGTTTGGCTATTGGAGAAAGCGGGGGAGAGGTTATGGTCAAAAATATTGACAAATTAAGTGTTTCTAAGAAAAACGCTGTAGTTTTAGCGGGTGGGCCTGGAGCCTTAAAACACCTAAACAACGAAGAGGTGCATAACTTGCTGCAAAAAGCTGAAAAAGAAGAAAAGATAATAGCTGCTATATGCATCTCCCCTTTAATTTTAGCGGAAGCGGGAGTTTTAAAGAATAAAAAAGCAACCGTATGGACAAGCAACTTGAACAAAAAACCGAAGAGACAGTTGGAAGAAAAGAGGGCAGAGTTTGTTTCCCAGCCTGTTGTAAAAGACGGAAGAATAATCACCGCTGACGGACCCGGAGCAGCAAAGCAGTTTGGTAGGAAAATCCTTGACTCCCTAAGTTAAAGATGTTAGGATGTAAATAATCCGTAGACAGCAGGCAGTTTAATACATAATAGCTTTTTAGCAGCCTGTCGAGGAAAACAAAGTATTTTAAATTTTGTCTGCGGTATTTTAATCCGCAGATTTTTTATTTAAAAAACATGGCCAAAACAAGAAAACAAAAAAAAGAAACGATTGAAAGAATAGAAGAAAGCCTTAAAAAGCAAAAGGCAACTTATTTTATCGATTTCAAAAACTTACCTGCGAACAAATTATTTGACCTTCGAGAAAAGGTAAAAGAAAACAAGGGAATAGTTTTTGTAGCCAAGAAAAACCTAATGGAGATAGCATTTGAAAGTCAAGATGTTCCTTTCAAAAAAGATTTAGAGGGGCAGGTTGCTTTAGTTTTCGGTTTTGAAGATGAAATTACACCGGTTAAAAGAGTATATGAAATGGAAAAAGAACACGAAGCCCCAAGGATCCTAGGAGGAGTGTTGGAAGGAGAATTTATCGACAGGGAACAAGCAATACAGTTAGCAGAAATACCTTCTAAAGAAGAGCTCTACGGAAGACTACTTCAAGGATTCAAAGCACCGGTTTTCAAACTTCATAATTTGTTAAAAGGAAACTTAAAAGGTCTATTATACGTTCTTAACGAAAGAAGTAAAGCTTAATATGGCTAAAAAAGAAAAAGAAGAAAAGAAAGAAGAAAAGAAAGAAGAAAAAGAAGTAGAAGTCCCAAAGCATCTTCAAAGTATCGTTAAAGAGATAGAGGAAATGAAGTTGGTCGATCTCGCCAAATTAGTTGAGATACTAGAAGAAAAGTTTGGAGTTTCAGCCGTACCGATGGCTGCTGCTCCCGCCGCCCCGGCAGCAGGTCAAGAAGAAGAAAAAGAAGAAAAGAGTGCTTATAATGTCGTCTTAACCGACATTGGTGAAAAAAAGATAGGAGTGATAAAGGCGGTTAAAAAGATTACACAAAAGGGACTAAAAGACTGCAAAGACTTGGTTGAAGAGGTAACGACAGAGCCTCAAACAATAAAAGAGGATGTCGACACCGAAGAAGCAGAAAAAATGAAAAAGCAGTTGGAGGAAGCTGGAGCAACAGTAGAACTAAAGTAAAAATTAAAAACGGCCCTTTAAGGCCGTTTTTAATTTGGCAAATCTAAAGAAATTTTGTACAAAACGGATCCACCTAAAATTAAGAGGTCATTTTTGTACAATCCAAAATCTTTTAAGTTTTTAAACTGAGGGCTGGCAATTTGCTTAACTGTCTTTCCATTTTCTTTGTCCAAGACAACGATTCTTTCTTCCGCACTATCTAAAAGAAAAAGATATTGAGAGTCTAAGGGAGCAACTATTTTTTCATAACTCGAACTTGAAGGAAAAACATCAATTGCGAAACTTTTCTCTAACTCTCTTTTGTAAAAGTAATATATTTCTTTTTTTCCCAGCAGCCATATTCCTCCGTCTATCGACATCGAGTTTACTTTAGTCCCGGGAACAATTTCTTCTTTTAACCAAAAAGACGGCCTAGACCACGTGTCAGCTGAACTTATAGCTAAATATTTCACTATTTCGTTTCTTCTTTCCCCCCAAAAGTAAAGGTTTGAGGAAAAATATGAAATTTCTTTAAATTGAAAACCTTCATGGGGTTTTTCTAACTGAAAGGGTGAAGTTAAAACCCCGTCTTCTAATTTTATAAATTCATCTTTGGTGGTTTGAAAAATTACAACACCCTCTTCGGAAGAATCTCCTCCTTTAAAATTAAAACTGGTTTCGTATTTTTTAACGTCTTTTTCTTCGTTTATTCTAAAAACAAAGTTTGAGTAGAAGCTTAAGCCGAAAATATCACTTTCTCGGATTACGATTTTTTGAGGCAAAAATTCCTGCTCGGGAAATTCATAAAAAACATTCGGCTCTTCTATTTTTTCATAACCATACAAGGCGAGGAGTTCGTTTTCAACCTCTTTTTTTGTGTTTTCAATCTCTTCCTTCAAGTAGTCGCCCTTAACAGGAACGGTCTTTAAATCTTCCCAAGCTTCCTTAAGCAGGTTGCGCGCGTCTTCTTGTTTTTCTTCTTCCAGAAAAAGAAGTGCGTTTTCTTTTTTTTCTTGGACAATCTCAAGTCTCCCTTTTATTTCCTCCCTTTCCCGCCTACCTTCCTTCCCAGAAAAAGACCTGGCAAGAAGAATAATGAGGAGAAGTAATAAAATCCATGCTATTTCTTTTTTGGGAAAAGAAAATGGTTTTTTAAGAAAAGAAAATGGCAACGAAAAGGAAGGAAAATTGATTTTTTTAACTTTTTTCTTCCCTTTTTTGAAAATTTTTCGGCATGCGTCTTTTATACTTGAAAAGTATTCGAAGAGAAAATCCGTAACACGGTTTGTTTTAACTTTTTTCAAAAAAGAGGGAGAAACCCTGCTTTTCATTTCTCGGAAAACTTTCTTCTTTTTGTCGGTTTTAAACATCATCCGATTTTTTTTCTGGCCAACCTCGTCTCCTACAAGATCTATTATCAAGCAAGCCCCGGACAAATTCTTTTTCAGAGGGCTGAGAGATCTTTTGATCCTCCGATCCGAAAGAAAAGGAGCTTGAGCGATTTTTTTCAAAAAATTACTTTCCAGTAAGTTCTTGTAAACGTTTTCACTCAAAACAAAAAGGCGGTCTTCCTTTTGTATCTGCCCGGAGACGATATTAAAAAAAACCTTCACGGGAAAGGGGTCGATCTCTCTTTTTTCAATTTTTTGCCCAAGATTAATTACATCCCCGCCTCTTAAAAGAACAACTTTTATCGACCCGGTAGAGGTAAAATTCAAAGTAAAGCCTTCTTTGTTTTTGTTCTCTACCAGATTCAAGATTGCAAAATTAAAATCGGAAATCCAGTCCACGCTTCCTTTCTCTGCTACTTGCTTAAAATACTTGTTGGCAGCTTTTAAAGTTTCTTTAAGAGCTAGGGCTGAGTCTTCACCTCTGTGGGCATAAAACTCTTCTTTAATAATTCGAGATACAAGACTAAGCATATTATCAGAGTCCAAATCCTTCTTTGTATCTCCTGCCAAAAAGAGCCGTCCTAGTCTGGACTTGTAGACGTTTTCAGGTTGAAAAAAGAAAGTTTTTAACTCCCTTTCTTCGCCGGCTTCAAAATGTATCTGATAAACTTCCATGGTTGTAACTTCACTTCTTTCTTATTATAATATTAAAAGTTGTAATTTAAAAATAGGGTGTGTAGCTCAGTTGGCTAGAGTGCCACGTTCACATCGTGGAGGTCCCTGGTTCAAGTCCAGGCACACCCACACCCACCTTTTATGGCTTATATTCTACAAACTCTAATTAGTTTCTTCGTCTGGTTTTTTTGGGACGTCCCCAAAAAAATATTTTCCATTTGGGGAAATCTTTTAAAATTCGGAATAGATTTTTTCTCCTTCCCCCTCTTGTTAAAAACATTGTTTGCTCCCTGGAGAAGATACAAATGGGAATACGGACGGGGTTTTGACTTTGAAAGATTTATCGAGGTTTTCTCTTCCAATCTAATATCACGTCTTTTAGGTTTTTTTATCCGTCTTACAACCATAATAGTTGGAATTCTAGTAGAGCTGCTGTTTTTAACAGTTGGACCGGTGCTTCTTGCAGGATGGTTTTTAACCCCGGTTTTGATATTTAAACTTTTTGAATTGGGATTAAAAATGATTAATTTATGAAAAAACTTCAAATTGAAAAAAATCCTCTGTATCCTGCGTTAAAGCTTGAACTTTTCTTTAAAATAATAAATGTTTTAAGGTTTTTATCGCTTATCGCAGCCCTTTTTTCCTTTTTTTACCAGAACAACCATCTTCCCTTTTCTATAAACTCGCCCTTTCTCGAACCTTGGCCCCTTTATTTTTCACTTTTTCTTATCTTTCATCTTCTTTTCTCTTTTTATGAAAAAAAGCTGAAGGGTGAGAAAAAAACAAAAAAGGGCTTAGTGCAGCTTTTAAGTTTTAAAGCTTTAAAAGTAGTTTACAGAGCTCAAAGAAGATTCAAAAATCCAAACCCGAACCAGCTTCTTTTAACACTTCTAGAAACTGATAAGGGAGTAAACTTTATCCTTTACCGATCTCTTATCACTAAAAGTAGATTAAAAGAGCAAACCAAAAAAGAACTGTCCTTAAAAACAGAAAAAGATTCTGAAAAAACTCTTTCTCTAGCAGAAAGTTCCATGAAAAAAAGAAAAGGGGAGAGAACAACAACAGGGGATCTTTTGGCCGCCCTTTCTAAAACAAGCCCCGCTCTAAACAAATATCTGATGGACAAAGACCTGTATGCAGAAGATATAGAAAACCTAACTTGGTGGCTCGAAAACCTCAAAAGGAAAAAGCCGGCCTTTTGGTCCAAAAAAAACCTCTCCAGGTTTGTAGGAGTAGGAAAAGACTGGGCAGCGGGTTATACAATAGAGCTAGACAAGTACTCCACGGATTTAAGAAGTGTTTTTCAAAAAGGAAGAGAGATAAAGATTGTAGACAGAGAAAAAGAATTGAGCAAAATAGAAAGAACCTTGTCTGGAAAAGTTAAAAACAACGTGTTGATGATAGGAGAGTCCGGGGTGGGAAAAAAGACTGTTATAAGAAAATTCGCCCAAAAAGTTGCTCTGGGACAATCCACTAAAGAGTTGAATTATAAGAGAGTTTTGGATTTGGATCTTGCTTCTGTAGTTGCTAAAGCTCAAAGAAAAGAAGAATTAAACATATTAGTAAAAAATATATTTGAAGAGGCTTCTTCTGCGGGAAATGTCATTTTAGTAATCAACCATTTTTCTCAATTTGTAGCTCCTTCTGAAAAAGGAGGAATAGTAGACCTGTCTGGCCTTTTCTTGAAATACCTTAAATCCCCGAAGGTTAAGATAGTAGGAATTTGTGACCATGACGACTACCTGCAAAAAATGTCGCAGAAAAAAGGACTCTTGAATCTTTTTGAGAGAATAAAGGTGGAAGAGTTTGACGAAAGAAACACCATTCTTGCTTTAGAAAAAGTACTCGGCTTTTATGAAAAAGAGTATGACAGTTTTGTCCCTTATCCAGTCTTGCGGGATATAGTAAGTTATTCTCAAAAATTTTTAGCAGACGAGGCTTCTCCGCAAAAAGCAATCAATTTATTAGAAGACTCTTTAAGCTACCTATCTGAAACCAAAAAGAAAGTTCTTTTACCCAAGCATCTGGCCCGGGTGGTAACTGAAAAAACTAATATTCCGGTGGGACAAATAGAAACGGACGAGAAGGAAACCCTTCTTCATTTGGAAAAATTAATGCACGAGAGAATTATAAACCAGGAAGAAGCAGTAAGATCTATAGCCGAGGCCCTTCGGCGTTCAAGGTCTGGTGTAGCAACCAAAAGGGGGCCTATCGGCACATTTCTTTTTTTAGGACCCACAGGAGTCGGAAAAACAGAAACCGCTAAAACCTTGGCTGAAAATTACTTCGGCAGTGAAGAAAGAATGATAAGAATAGACATGTCCGAATATCAAGAAAGAAGAGACCTCAAAAGGCTGATTGGGGACAAGAATGAACCAGGGACTCTGGCTTCAAAAGTAAAACAAAAGCCGTTTTCCTTAATTTTACTTGACGAAATAGAAAAAGCTCACCCAGATATCTTAAACTTGTTTTTACAGATCTTGGATGAAGGTTTTTGCACCGACGGACTGGGGAAAAGAATAAATTTTAAAAACACCATTATTATCGCCACCTCAAACGCTGGCTACAAAATCATCCTAAAAAGTTTAAAAGAAAAAGCGGATACAGAAAACTTAAAACAGGAAATAATGGACTACGTTTTCGAAGAAAGAATTTTTCGTCCCGAGTTCGTAAACCGTTTTGACGGCTTTATTGTTTTTAAAGCCTTAACCCATGGAAACCTTTTAGATATCTCAGGTCTTATGCTGCAAAAACTGAAATACAATCTTAAGGAGAAATATATTGATTTTAAAATCACCGAAGACCTTAAAGAAAAAATTGTAGATCTCTCTTACAAGCCGGAATTTGGAGCGCGGGAAATGAAAAGAACAATCCAAAACAAAGTAGAAAACGCTTTTGCGACCGCACTTCTTGAAGACAAAATAAAAAAAGGAGACACCGTTGTTTTGACCTCGGACTTTGAGATTAAAAAGGTCGATTAGTAAAAACAAGAAAAAAATATGAAAAAAATTATAATACCAGTTGTCGGAGTTTTGCTTGTCTCATCTTTGGGAGTAGCCGCATTAGCTACTAAAACCTACAACCCAAGTTGGAATCCTTTTCGCCTCAGCCCCGAAGAAGTTTTAGCAAAATCTCTAACAAAACAAAAAAATATTACGAGCCAAAGCCTTGACGGAGAACTAGGGATTCAAGCAGAAAATCAAGAGTTTGGTTCATTTCATCTTAAAATGAACATGGATGGAAAGGTAAGAGAAGTAGAAGGTAAATACGAAGCCGACTTAAATACAACTTATGAAGGGGGAATAACAGGGATGACCTTTACCGCCCAAATGAAAATAAGAAGTGTTGACGAGGAAACTTATATCAAAATAGAAGAGTTTCCGATGATTCCGCTCTTTTCACTCTCCGAGGAAAGCTACAACCAGTGGACAAAAATGGAAGCGGAGGAAGAAAAGGAAGAAACAAAAATAAACGAAAGGGTAAAAGAAATCTGGAGCGAAAAAGATCTGCTTCAATTTAAAGAAGATTTGGGAGATCAAAGCGTAAACGGAAACAAAGCTTATCACTACAAAGTAATACTAAACAAGAAAGAATTTAAAAGTTTAATGCTTGAACTCTGGGAGATTACGAAAGGGGATATCACTTACGGTGCTAACACAGAAGAAACTCAAAACGGAGAAAGGGCAGAGATGGAAAAAGAACTCGACGAACTCTTGGAAAAAATGGGAGAGATTGAAATGGAACTGTGGATCGGAAAAAATGATTTTTACATCTACCGAATCACACTGGATAAAAAATTAGACTTGGCTCAACTTGAAAACGGAGAGGAGGGAACAGTCTCAATAAGTTCAAAATTTAACTTTTCTGATTTTAACGAGGAGTTCGAAATCGCTCCACCAGAAAACGCTAAAACTTGGGAAGAAGCCTTCCCCACACCAGAAATGGAACTCTATCCAACACCCGATGATCCCTCCCAACCTTATTATCCTACACCACCCCTGCAAGAAACTCCGGAGCTACCGGATGACCCTTCTTTAATGCCTTTTGAGAGCTTTAAAGAAAGTCAGGTGGCTAACTTCTTTTTCTTTCTAAAAAGGTTTTAAGAGAAGAAAAAAGAGTAAAAAAACAACCTGGACACCCAGGTTGTTTTTTATTTTTAATAAGTAAACTGTGAAAAAGCTGTGGAAAAAGAAGTGTTTTTAACCTATTGACAGCTAAACACTAGGTGGAATATAATTAACATGAAGTGGAAAATTGTGGAAAAACATGTTAAAAAAGCAATAAATATGTGAAAAACAACATGTTCATGGGTCAGCACAACTATTCGATGGATGAAAAGCGAAGAATGTCCGTTCCGGCAAGTATGAGAAAAGAACTAGGGGAAAAAGCGGTTATCACCCGCGGTATTGAAAATTGTCTGGTTCTTTATCCGCTAAACGCTTGGAAAGAGTTGGCCCAAAAACTTCAAGATCTACCGACCGCTAAAGGAGAAACAAGAGGTTTTGTAAGAATCATGCTTTCCGGAGCTTCAGAAGTAAGTTTCGATAAGTTAGGAAGAATTCTTGTTCCGGATTATTTAGCTAAATATGCTGACCTCGAAAAAGAAATAACAATAATCGGAATGATTAATAAGATAGAAATTTGGGAAAGAGAAAAATGGGAGAAATACAAAGACAAGACCGAAAGAAATATCGGAAGCATGGTGGAAAAACTAGAAGAGCTTGGTATTTAAGATGCACGTTCCCGTTCTTCAAAAAGAAGTCATTCATTTTCTATCCCCCCAATCAAACAAACACTATATCGACGCAACGATAAATCAAGGAGGGCACGCCTTAAAGATATTGGAAGAAAACAAACCCGAAGGTAAAGTTCTAGGAATAGACTGGGATAATGAAATGTTGGAGAAAATAAAGAGCAGGATAAAAGAAAAAAAGAACCTTGAAAAAAGATTAATTCTTGTCAACGAAAACTTTTCTAAACTTGAAGAAATAGTAAAAAGTGCCCCCGTCAATAACTTTTCTGGAATTATTTTCGACCTTGGTCTTTCTACAAATCATCTTAAAGAAAGCAACCGAGGATTTACATTCCAAAAAGATGAACCCCTCATCATGCGCTTCGACGGAAAGAAAGAAAAACTA
This sequence comes from uncultured Candidatus Saccharibacteria bacterium, assembly GCA_964387175.1. Taxonomy (GTDB): domain Bacteria; phylum Patescibacteriota; class Minisyncoccia; order Minisyncoccales; family CAYTKG01; genus CAYLVJ01. Next base: position 43,121 of record CAYLVJ010000002.1, read on the forward strand.
ACCGCTCAAGAAATCGTAAACAACTGGCCCCGGGAAAAAATAGAAAAAGCATTAAAAGAATACGGAGAAGAAGAGTTTGCCCATAAAATAAGTGGGAAAATAATAAAACAACGAAAGAAGAAAGAAATTAAAACGACCAAAGATCTAGTGGAAATAATTAAGGAATCTACTCCGACCTGGTACCAAGAAAGAAGAATCCACCCGGCAACAAAGACTTTTCAAGCATTAAGGATAGCAGTTAATAAAGAATTAGAAAACCTTAAAAAAGCTTTACCCCAGACACTGAGAGTAATCGAAAGAGGAGGGCGGATAGTCGTTATTTCCTTTCATTCCTTGGAAGACGAGATAGTCAAAAACTTTTTTGAAAAAGAAGAGGAAAACTTCAAAATTTTAACAAAAAAAGCAGTAAGGCCGAGCGAGGCGGAAAAGAAAGAAAATCCAAGTTCACGGTCCGCCCGACTCAGAGCTGCTGAAATTATTAAAAAATAATCTTTATAAAAATGACCAACGTCATACGCAAGGCAAGCATCACCATTTTAATACTCGTCAATATCGCCCTGACTACTTCTTTTGCCTTTCAATTCACTAATCTAGTTCAAGGTTCTTTTCAAGCTCAAGAATGTAAGGAAAGAATAAACTTCCTTTCTTCAAGCAATGAAGAGTTGAGCACATTAGCAGAAGGAAAGGGGGAATACGAAAGAATAGAGAGTTTCGCTGAAAAAATGGAGTTTGAAAAAGCCCAGGAAATCGCCTACATCAATATTTTAAACCAGGAGGTAGCTAAGACAGAGTGAAGATGAAGAAGTGGAAGGAATATATTTTAATATTCATTTTTATCGTTCTAGGAGCGACTCTCATCGGTCGCTTAATTTTTTTACAAGTCAAAAAAAATAATTTCTATTTAGCTCTTGCTGAGGGACAGCAAAAAATAATCAAACCGGTTCAAGGAGATAGAGGAGAAGTTTTTTTTGCAAACGGTGATCCTTTGGCCGCCAACAAAAAAGAAAAATATGTTTTTGTTTCTCCTCGTACTATAAAAAACAAAGACGAGGTAGCAGAAAAGCTTTCCCTGATTTTAAAAATGGAAAAGGAGGAAATAGAAAAAGAACTTTCAAGAAACAACTACTTCACTGCTTTAAAATATGACCTTTCCAAAGATACTGTTGAAGAAATTGAAAAAGCAAACCTAACCGGGGTATATGTCGAAGAGAAAAACACTCGCTTTTACCCCCAAGGAGAAATCGCCGCCAACGTCATTGGTTTTTTAGGAGGAGAGAACACAGGTCAATACGGAATTGAGGGGTATTGTGAAAAAATACTTAAAGGAGAAGAAACTTTGATTCAAAAAAGCGGAGCCCCTTTTGAGTTTCTTTCTCACCAAAAAAATACTCAGGGAAAAGGAACTAATATCCAAAGCACCTTAGATCCGAATATTCAGTTTACAGCAGAGAAAATGTTAAAGGAAGCTCATGAGAAATACAAATTCAAGAACGGCCAAATAATAGTTCTTAATCCGCGCTCGGGAGAAGTTTTAGCTATGGCTCACTACCCATCTTTTAATCCCAATGAATATTCAAAAATAAAAGATACTTGGCTGTTTCAAAACAATATTGTCCAGGTAGCTTACGAACCGGGTTCTGTTTTTAAAGCGTTTACCATGGCTGCCGCTTTAAATGAAAAAAGGGTCACTCCGGAAACAAAATACGTTGACACTGGAAAAGTTGAAGTGGGTTCGTGGACTATACAAAACTATGACCAGAATGTGTGGGGAAGACAAACCATGACCAATGTTTTGGAAAAATCCATCAACACCGGAGCCGTATTTGTAGAAAGACAACTCGGTCATAAAAAGTTTTGGGACTATATCGAAAGATTCGGGTTTTTGGAAAAAACCGGCATAGCTATCCAAGGAGAACTTCTTCCTCAAAACAAAGAAATTAAATCCGGAAGAGAAATATCGTTCCTAACCGCCTCTTTCGGACAGGGAATAGAAGTGACTCCGATCCAGCTAGCTCAAGCCTTTTCAGTTTTTGCCAACGACGGAAAAATGACACCTGTTAAGATTATAAAAGACACAGATCCCGAAACTAATGACTTTTTTCCTCCACGCAAGGAGGAACAAATAATTTCACAAGAAGCCGCCAAGCAAATGGTCAATATGTTAACTTCGGTGGTTGAGACCGGGTTTGCCAAAAGTGCACAGATAAAAGGTTACCACGTGGCAGGGAAAACTGGAACCGCTCAAATGCCTTGGCCGGCTCTCGGAGTCAATAAGAAAGGTTATTCAGAAGAAACCGCCCAAACTTTCGTAGGCTTTGCTCCTTCTTATGATCCGAGATTTCTAATTGTAGTTAAGTTAGATGCCCCTCAGACAAGAACAGCCGGTTATTCCGCCGTTCCACTTTTTCACGACCTTGCAAAATACATTTTAGACTATTGGGAAATTCCCCCTACTAAAACAGAAAGCTTAGAATGAAAAAATTTCTAAAAAAATTAAGCGTTTTTCTGGGGATGAACGAGGTCGTTTTCATCGACCCAGAAGATAAACTGTCCCTTGATCTTTTAGGATGGCTTTTTGAAAAAAATTCTAAAAAAACTCCTCTTATTTCGAAAAAAATTTCTCCCAATCTTTTAAAAAGATCCCGGCGTTCTTTTTTAATTTTCAAAAAAAATTCTTCTTTAGAGTTTAAAAAATTAGCTAAAAAACTAAGATCCAAAGATTACCTTATTTCTCCCGCTTCTAAAAAGAGAGTGGTAACGTCAAAAGCAGCTCGGAAAAGTTACGCCGTCGGGTCTAAGGCGGAGGTAATGATTAGAGGTCTTAAAGAAGAAAAAGAAATGACTAGCTTCAAGGCGGAGTTCGACGGCCATCTTGTTCCTTTTCGAATAAAAGGAACGTGGAGTAAAAACGAGATAGAATCTTTGGCTTCGATTATAGCGTTTTTAGTAGCGGCTAAATTCAATTTAGTACAGGTTTCGAAAGAATTAAAAAACTTGTCAACGTAATTTAGAAATGTCAGGGTTTACGTAATTTAGAAATGTCAGG
>CAYLVJ010000003.1:0-40744 GCA_964387175.1 uncultured Candidatus Saccharibacteria bacterium
AAAGATTGAGAGACGGACGAAATGCACAAAATGTTTTATCGGTTTTACTTGACAAGAGGAGTTTACAATTTGACAAAAATAAAAAGTTGTTGTAGCCTGTAATCAGCTTGAATAAGTGCTCTTAAGGAGAACGAGGTCGGGTTAATCTTTGGGTATAAGTTTAAGCGGTAATTAAAATTTAGTAAACGAGACAATGGAAAAAGGAAAAATCGCACGTCTCATGGACAGAGGTTATGGTTTCATTTCCGTCGAAGGAAAAGAGGAAGACTTGTTCTTCCACGCCAATGATCTTCAAGGCATTGAATTCAATACCTTGAAAGAAGGTGATGAAGTTTCTTTCGAAGTTAGGGAAGGATCAAAAGGACCTGCTGCCGTGAATATCGAACGTGCATAAGGTAACTTAAAGAAAAAGAGCTCCTTCGGGAGCTCTTTTTCTTTTGTTTTATTTCCCCTATAATCAAAATAAGTTAATCAATAATTTTTTATGAACAAAAAAACAGTAGCGATAATTTCTTTTTCCTCTTTACTTTTTTTAGCAGGGGCCTTTTTAGCAATCCGTTTTGTCGATTTTACCGATTTCAGCATCTGCAAAAGGGAGCCTGTTCCTTATGATGAAGAAACAAAAAGCGACATCAGGGTTGAAACTCCACAACCTAACGATGTTGTGGCAAGTCCTTTTGTGGTAGGAGGAGAAGCCCGGGGAACTTGGTTTTTCGAAGCGGTTTTTCCTGTAAAGTTGGTTGATGAAAAAGGAGAAACAATTACAACTGCAATTGCCACGACAAAGGAAGAATGGATGCAGGAAGATTTTATTCCTTTCCAAGCTGAGGTTGAGTTTAGTAACCCAAGCACAGACAAGGGTTTTTTAATTTTAGAAAAAGCAAACCCTTCAGGTTTACCCGAGCATGCGGATGAAGTCAAGATCCCTGTTCGCTTTGAAGTAGAAACAACCACCCTTGACCTTTATTTCAACAACACTGAAACCAACTCCATTTGTGAAAACGTAACTTCAGTTTCCAGAGAAGTTCCTAAAACGGAAGGAATAGCCCGGGCCGCTTTAAATGAGCTTTTAAAAGGTCCTACCGATGAAGAAAAAAAACAGGGTTTCACAACGAGTATTAACGAAGGAGTAGAAGTAAAAAAGATTGTTATAGAAAATAAAGTAGCAGAGATTGATTTTAATGATCGTCTCGGATGGCAGGTCGGAGGCTCATGCCGGGTGGGGGCAATAAGGGCACAAATAGAAGAAACCTTAAAACAGTTTTCAACAGTTAGCGAGGTGGTTATCTCTATTGAAGGTCAAAAGGAACTAATTTTACAACCTTAATTTTTTGAAATGAAGTTTTCTTTTTTAACACTTAATCTTTGGTACGGGAAAAATTGGAAAAAAGTGCTGGAATTTCTCAAAAAGAAAAAGCCGGATGTGTTCACCTTTCAGGAAGTTACAAGAAACATTCCTCGTTTCAACTTAGAAAAGGTGGACATCTTTAATGAAATTAAAAAGTTTTTTCCAGATTACAACAGCTCCTTTGCTCCTATTTGTTCTTCGCGTAAAAAGAAAAAGTATTTCTCTTCGGGTAACGCCACTTTCTCTCGTTTTCCTCTTTTAAACTCTGAAGTCCTTTTTTTTAGTCTCCCTGATGAAAAAAAAGATTTTTCAAATACCTTTAGTAAAAAAATAGATCGAAACGTGTTAAAAGCTTCTTTTAAAATCGGAAAAAGGGTGGTTTCCGTTTTTAACACTCATCTTTCTATGTCGCCGAATTTTAAAAACAACCCGAGAAAAAGAAAAGAAGCCAAGGAGCTTTCAGAATTTATTAAAACAAAAGCCCCGGTTCTTCTTGCCGGAGACTTTAACGCTCTTCCTGAAAGTGAAGTCGTTAAAATTTTATCTAAAAAGCTTTCCTTTTTGGATAAAAAGAAAAACCCTACCTGGCCGAGGCATCCTTTTTCGAAGGGAAATGTTAAAGCAGACAAACCAAGTTACAAAATTGATTTTATCTTTAAAAACGAAAAGATAAAATGTAAAAGCTATGAGGTTTTAGACGAAGATTTTTCGGATCATCTGCCCATTTTAGCTAATTTTGTCGTTTAAAAACCAAAAAATGACTTCTAAAAAACAAAATAACAATTTCCTTTCTCGGAAAAAAAAGCTTTTTTTAGGAGGATTAACCCTTCTTTTTTTAGCTGTTGGGTCACTTTTTGCTTCTCAGTCCACGTCTTGGCAGTTTGATTTAAATTCCCAATGCGATTTGCCCAAACTGCCGAGTGGAAAAATCCGTAGAGTAACAGAAGTTTTAGACGGAGACACCTTTATCATAGAAGGAGGCCACTCGGTAAGAGTACTGGGAATTGATGCTGATGAAAGAGGAGACCCCTGCTATCTTGAGTCAAAAAAGAGGTTGGAAGAGCTTGTTTTAGGTAAGAAGATAGTTCTTAAAAAAGGAGAAGAGGATTATGATCAATACTGCCGTTATCTAAGGTGGCCCTTTCTTTCAGATGAAAATGTGAGTTTGAAAATGGTGGAGGAAGGTTTTGCTGTCTCTCTTTTTTTTAACGAAAAAAACGAGTACCGGGAAGAAATAGAAAGAGCGGAAAGATCAGCCAAACTCTCTTCCACCGGCTGCATGTGGCAGGAAGAAAAAAGGGAGAATACTTTTGAAGAAAGCAGTGAAGATTTTATTTGGCAAGACTTAAACTCTCAAAACACCGGATTGGAAGTTGTCGGAGCTTGCGAAGCTGAAGAGAGGATGGGTGATAATTTAATAATAGAGGGGCGGGTTATAGATGCTTACAAGGACAGAAAGACAAACACAGTTTTTTTAAACTTTAAAGAAGCTTTTCCCAACCAATGCTTTTCCGCCGTCATTTTTGACTCCGACCTTTACAAGTTTGTTAAAGATCCCCACGAATTTTATCTAGAAGAGTTTGTAAGGATTAAGGGTGAAGTTGAAAAATACGAAGGTCAAGCTCAAATTGTTTTAAGTGAGCCTTCTCAAATTGAGGTGGGCAGAAGAAAAGTAAGAGGAGAAGTGGATTTAACGGATGAGAAGTTGAGGGAAAGAATAGGACAAATGATCATGGTCGGCTTCAGAGAAACCGAAATAGAAGAAGATTCAAAAATAACTCAAGCTATTCAAGAGGTAAAGATAGGAGGAGTTTTTCTTTTTGATATTGACAATGTCACTCAAAGTTTTCCCCGCAACATTAAAAACCCAAAACAGTTAGAAAACTTAACCAAGGATCTTCAAAAATACTCGCAAACTCCGTTGTTTATAGCTGTTGACGCGGAAGGGGGAAATGTCCACCGCTTAAAAGAAGAGTACGGCTTCAGGGGTTTTCCTTCCGCCAAAGAGTTAAGCGCCATGACAAAAGTAGAGCGGGAAAAAGAAGTTAAAGCCCTAGCCGAGGAGCTTGAAGGGTTGGGCGTCAACATGAACCTGGCTCCGGTTTTAGATTTGAATCTAAACCCCGACAACCCTATTATCGGAGCGCTTGACCGTTCTTTTTCATCCGATCCGGAGGTTGTAACTGAAATAGGGCGGGAATTTGTAAGTTTTCATAAAGAAAAAGAAGTGGTTGCCGTGGCCAAACACTTCCCGGGGCATGGAAGTTCTAAAAATGATTCCCACCTTAAAAAAGTTGACGTTACCGACACTTATCAGAAAGAAGAACTTTTACCCTACAAAAATCTCGCCGGGGAAAACTTTTTAAGTGCGGTAATGACTGCTCACGTGATAAATAAAAACATTGACAGCCGGTACCCAGCTACTCTTTCGGAAAAATTTTTACAAGATATCTTAAGAGAAGAGCTCGGCTTTAAGGGAGTGATAATTTCTGACGACTTACAAATGGGAGCGATTAAAAACGAGTACAACTTAAAAGAAAGCGTGATTCAGTCTATCAACGCTGGATGCGACATCTTATCTTTTTCCAACAACGTTGACGAGTATGATCCCGAAATTGCCTGGAGGGTGAGAGATATAATTTATGAAGCGGTGAAAAGCGGAGAAATTCCCGAGGAAAGAGTGTTAGAATCATCAGAAAAGATTTACACCTTGAAAGAGATTTTTGGTATAATTAGGTGATTTAAAAAATAATAAGGAGTTAAAAATGAAAAAGATAATTGAAATAGGGTTGTTGGTTTTTGCAGTTCTTCTTTTATCGTTTGTTGCTTTTTACACTTTAAACGAAGAGAGGGAGATTGCGGGAGACGTCTCCCGCATAAAAGATGTTTTTTCCCAGTTAAATGAAGAAAAAGAAAAATCATCAGAAGAAGCTGACTTTTTTGAAGTAGGAAATTTGATTAAAAACGTCCCAGGGTTGGAAGAAGATGTTTTGTATCTTAACTACGAAAAACCAGGCGCACCGGCTTTGAAAATGAAACTTGAATTCAACTCAGAAAGCAAGTGTTTTTTACCCGAAGAAACAAACTGCTCAGCACTTTTTGCTGATGAAAGTTTTGTCGGAGAAAGAGTAAGAGTGGAAGGAGTGGAAAAAGAAAAAGCAGTAAGCGTGCGCCGTTTACAAGTTGTCGAATCGGAAGAAGGTCCAACAAACAAAGAAGATCGTTTGCAGGAAAAAGCAGAAACCTGGATTAAGGAAAACGCCCCAACTTATATTTTTGACGGTCGGAACCTTGAATTCGTCGAAAAAAGAGGTTTGGATTTAATAGGATGTGAAAACTGCTATGAATTTGAATTCACTTTCGAGTCAACTAATGCCGGTTATGGAGACAGAGAAGGTAAAATCTTAGCCCAAGTTATTACCCCTCACACCATTGTGGTTTTAGTTGAAGACGGAGAAGTAACCAATGCGGTTACTGATCAGGTGTTTGACGAAATAAAGGGAGAGTCCTTGGAGCCGCAACTTTAAAGGAAAAGTCTTTCGGCGTTATGGGAGGTTCTTTGCTGAACCTCCTTTAAATTTTTCTTTTTTATTCGAGCCACTTCTTGAGCGACAAACTTCAAATTGGCTGGCGTATTTGTTTCTCCTCGGTGTGGAACGGGAGAAAGATAAGGAGAATCGGTTTCTAAAAGTAATTTTTCAAGGGGAATCAAGGAAACTATTTTTTTTAATTTTTTATCCCAGGTGATGTTTCCATCTATTCCGAAAAACCAACTTCCCGGGAGATTCAAAATATCTTTTATTTCTTTTTTACCGCCGGCAAAACAATGAAAAACACCCCTCGTTTTACAATTTCTTTCCTCTAGTATTTTTATCGCATTTTTTACTGCTTTTCGAGCATGTATGATGAGAGGGAGGCTTGCTTCTTCTGCCAGTTTAATATGTCTTTCGAAAAGAAAAATCTGTTCTTTTTTATTCATTGAGGCTAGATATCTTTCGGTAAAATCCAGCCCGCATTCTCCAACAGCCTTTACCTCCTTTAAATTTTTTCTGATAAAAAGTTCTATCCTTTGAAATTCCTTTTTGGAGTTTCCCCTAAAAGAGGGGTGAACTCCGGCAGAGGAAAAACAAACCCCGAGGTGTTTTTCAGCTAAAAGAAGAGAGTTCTTAGAAGAAGAAAGGTCAACTCCCGGAACAAGGATTTTTTCAACGCCCTCTTTTTGGGATTCGTTTATTATTTTTCCCACCTTTCCCGCAAAAGAGGAGTGGTTTAAATGAGCGTGCGTATCAAACATTTTTAAAGATTAACGATTATGTTATTATTATACACGATGAAAAATCTTATTATAATCGGATCCGGCCCTGCCGGCTACACTGCTTCCATTTATGCTAACCGTTACGGAATATCCAATGTTTTGATAGGGGATAAACCCGGGGGCATGATTGCCGACGCACACAAGGTCTGTAATTTCCCGGGAGAAAAGGAAATAACCGGACAAAAGTTAGCTCAAAAAATCAGAGAACATACTTTAGCAGAAGGGTGCAGAGAAATTTTTGAAAAAGTGGTTTCGGTTGAAAAGAAAAACAATCTTTTTGAAGTTGAAACAGGAGACGGAGAAAAAAGAAAAGCTCAAGCTGTTTTGATAGCAACCGGAAGCAAAAGAAGAAGGTTGGGCCTTGATCAAGAAAAAAAATTCTTAGGTAAAGGGGTTTCTTATTGTGCCACTTGTGACGGACCTCTTTTTAAGGACGAAGTAGTAGCTGTTATCGGTGGTGGAAACGCTGCCCATACCGCTTCTCTTCTTCTTTCCGAAATAGCCGAAAGAGTCTATGAAATTTACAGGGGAGATAAGTTGAAGGGAACCAAGGCGTGGGCTGAAAAGATTAAAAAAGACCCCAAGATAGAAATTATCTACAACACCAACGTTATCGGACTAGCTGGTGAAAAAATGCTTGAGGAGATAGAACTCGACTCTTCTTATCAAGGAAAAGATAATTTAAAGGTAAAAGGTCTTTTTATCGAAATCGGTTCGGTTCCGCAAAGCAAATTGGCTAAAAAAGCAGGAGTAAAAACAAACAAGAAGGGATATATCAAGGTCAAAGAAGACCAATCAACCAATGTTTCCGGGATTTATGCCGCCGGAGACGTTACCAACGGCTCTGCCGGGTTTAGACAAGTCGTAACGGCTTGCAGCGAATCAGCCGTAGCTGTTCGCTCTATTTTTAGTTATTTAAAAAATGATTATGAAGAATTCCTTTGAAAAAGCTGTAAAAAAAGTAAGTGAAGTTGCTGAGTTAATGGGGCTTGAAGAAACAAAAGCAGCTCAAATTAAAAAAATAGATCGTTTTATAGAAATCAATTTTCCTGTAGAAATGGATGACGGCGGGGTTCAAGTTTTTAAAGGTTTCCGCTCTCAGCATTCTAATGTAAGAGGACCTTACAAGGGAGGGGTGAGGTTCAGTCCTCATGTTGACGCCGAAGAAGTAAAAGCTCTTTCCTTATGGATGAGTATTAAATGTGCAGTGGCTGACATTCCTTTTGGGGGCGGCAAAGGAGGCGTAATTGTCGATACAAAAAAAATATCTCAAAAAGAAAAAGAAAGAATCTCCAGGGGTTACGTAAGATCACTTTTTTTCTGTCTAGGGCCCGAAAAAGATGTACCCGCCCCTGATATGTATACCGGTCCGCAGGAGATGGACTGGATGCTGGATGAATTTTCAAAAATCAAAGGAGAAAAAACTCCCGCCTTTGTTACGGGTAAACCGATAGAAAGCGGAGGGGCAAAGGGAAGAGTTGAGGCCACCGGTCAGGGAGGTGTTTTTGTCCTTGAAGAAGTTTCACATAAATTGAATTTGACTCCTCAAAAAACCGAGGTGGCTATCCAGGGCTTTGGAAATGTTGGATATCACTTTGCCCTGGCAGCTGAAAAGTTAGGGTTTAAAATAACGGCTCTTAGTGATTCCAAGGGGGGTATTTTTAATCCCGAAGGAATAGATATTAAAAAAGCTAAAGCGCACAAGAAAAAAACGGGCGCTTTGAGAGGCTTGCCTGGAACGTCGGATCTTCCCAGTGGAGAAATCTTAAAGCTAAAAACAGATGTTCTTGTTCCTGCTGCCTTAGAAGAGGTGATTAATATAAAAAATGCAAAAGAGATAAAAGCTCCCCTAATAATCGAAATGGCCAATGGGCCCACCACCCCCGAGGCAGACAAAATCTTAAACCAAAAAGAGAAGATCATTATCCCTGACGTTTTAGCCAACTCGGGGGGCGTTACAGTTTCTTATTTCGAGTGGCTGCAAAACAAAAAAGGAGAAAAGTGGCCAAAAGAGAAAGTCTTAAAAAAATTAAGACAAAAAATTAAGAAAGCTTTTCAAGAGGTGTGGCGGGAAAAAGAAAAAGGGGACTATAGTCTTCGAACCGCTGCCTACATCCTCGCCTTAAAAGGAATTTCTAGGGAAATAAAAGATTAAACTAATCTTATATGAAATACGATTTAAACAAGGAAAGAGTCGAAGAAATAATGAAAATTGAAGGTGAAGCCCGGGGAGCAGCCATTAAAACTGATTGGTCTTTCGTAAAGGATAAGTTTGGAGAAGAAGGAATTAAAAAAATAGAAAAAAGAATGGCTGAGTTGGGGCATCCTTTAAAATACGAAGAGATTAAAACTATGAGTTTTTATCCCTTGGGAATAGATCTTCTTTCTATATTGGTAATAGGAAAAGCCTTTAGTTTCGAAGAAAAAGATTTTGTTGATATGGGACGAAAAGCTTTTAGATTTTCAATCTTTCTAAAGCTATTTTTGCGCTACTTTACTTCTCTTGAAAAAATGGCTGAACAAGCCCCCAAAATGTTTAAAAAACATTATAGTATTGGGAGTCTTAGGATGAAAGAGATTGAAGAAAAAAAAGCAGTAGTAACATTAAAAAACTTTGATGTTCACAAAGTTTACTGTTTAACCCTACAGGGTTATCTTCCTGAAGTAACAAGCATGGTTCTTAATAAAGAAATAAAGTGCGAAGAGGTAGCATGCACTCATGAAGGAGACTCCTATCATGAATTTGTTCTCACTTGGTAGCTGTTTAAAAGCGCAGTCCAGCTTGAACTTCTTTTTCTTTTATTACCCTAACTTCTCCTCCTGATTCCAAAACAATCTTAACAAGCCACGGGGCTATATTCTCTACCACACGGCACTTGTCTTGCGAAGCGTAGGGCAGGAAATTTTCATCAACACAACCCTTTTTCTCCGCTTTAGGATGAATAAAAAGTGTCTTTATTTTTTTCAACCTGGCTGCTTTTAAAACTTCTTCCCATCCCTTTTTAAGCTTTTCGGGAGTTTCTTCATATTCTTCCATCATTTTTTTTGTTCTTTTTGCCTGGTGTTTATCGATAATTTCAAGAGTTTTTCTTTTCAAGCCTTCTTCTTTTTGAAAAGATTTTTTCATCAATATTGGTTCGAAGCGACTTTTTAAACTATTTTTCTTGACAAAAGGTTTGATGATTTCTTGGAAAGGTTCGGAATAAAAAACAATTAGGTATTCAATCTTTTTATCAAGAGATGAGGCCGATCTTAAACTTTTTGATAAATCGCTTAAAAACAACCGGTTTTCTTTTTCCTTTCCTTTCTGAATTTTGTTCTCTCCTGTGCCGTAGTAAGCTTTTTGTTCCTTGCCCAATTTGGCTTTTTTAAGCCCTTCCTTTCTTTCTTTAACTTTAGCGTCGCGGTATTCATTCTTTTTCTTTAAAAGTAAAGAAAAATCTCCCCCTTGAAGAGAATAAACTTTTGCTCCAGATCTTTTTATTGCCATTACAACTGCACTTTCCACCCTGTTTTGCATCCAAATCAATTGATCAACGTCAAAAGAAGTGGCAATATTAACTTCTTTTTCAGGAGAATAAGGAAGGTGAACAATAAAAGTTTTGATTTTTTGTTCTCCTTTTGTGGGAAGCAAAGCGAAAAGAGCTATTCCTTCTTTAAAGCTTTCTTCTTCGCTTAACTCTTCTTCTATTTTTTGAGTAAGTTCATCTCTCAACTTACTTTCTTTTTTCAGCAGATGATGTTTTTTCAGGGCTTCTCTCCCCAAAGAAGATAATCTTCTTCCAAGTTCTTTGGAAAGCGGTCGATTCATCATCTCCGGTGTTATGGGAAGATAAAAAGAAAGGAAAAAAGTTTCCTTTTCTTCTATCGTGGAAAGAAGTTTTTTAATTGTTTTTTGTAAAAGTTTCAATTTTGTTTTTTAATCTTTAATGCTATCTTATAATAACAAATTTAAATCCTTTTTTAAATATGCAGTTAAATCAATTGATAATTTTAGGCCTTCTTCAAGGAGTATTCGAGTGGCTTCCCGTCTCAAGTGAAGGAGTGGTAGCTTTGGCAGGTGGATTTTTAAAAATAAAAGATCCAATTGAAGTTGCTCTTTTTTTACACTTGGGTACGATTTTCGCCGTCATGTTTTATTTCCGCAAAGACTGGCTTAACGTCATAAGAAGAAAGAACGATAAAATGTTGAAGCTTCTTTTAATTTCCACCCCGGTTTCTTTAGCTGTTGCCTTTCCGATTTATTACCACCTGAGAAAAGTGGCCTCTGAAGAGCTTCTTTTACTTTTAACGGGCTTTGCACTTCTTTTAACCGCCTACTTTCACAAGAAAAAATTGAAGTTTAATATTTCTTGGAAGGCGCTTTCCTTTTTAACTGGATTTTTGCAGGGACTTTCCGTTGTTCCCGGAGTTTCAAGATCGGGTTCAACCGTTTTCGGACTTTCCTTAGGAAACTTAAAAGGAGAGGAAATTTTAAAAACATCTTATATGATGTCGGTTCCTGTAGTTTTAGCCTCCAGTGGTTTTCTTTTTTGGAAAAATCCTGAGTTGGCATTAGAAAACTGGCCGGCCCTCATCGCAAGTTTTACGATTGGAGTCTTAACCTTAAAAACAATTTTAAATTGGACAAAAAGAGTTGACTTTTTCAAGGTGGTCCTTGTTTTCGCGCTTTTTTGTTTTGCGGGAGCGGGACTTACTTTTTTTCTGTAACTTACTTATACTAAAATAATATGGACAAACAATACGATCCAAAAAAATATGAAGAGGGGGTTTACAAGAAATGGGAGAAAGAAAACTGTTTCAAGGCAGAAATAGATCCCGACAAAAAACCTTTTACCATTCTTCTTCCACCCCCCAACGCTAATGATTCCTTGCACGTGGGACACGCCCTTTTTACCGTGGAAGATATTCTCTGCCGGTGGCACAGGATGAAGGGAGATCCCACCCTTTTTCTTCCGGGTACAGATCACGCTGGGATAGAAACTCAATACGTGTTTGAAAAGAAACTTCAAGAGAAAGGGAAAAGCCGGTTTGATTTTGATCGAGACACTCTTTACGAGAAAATAAAAGAGTACGTGGAAAAAAACAGAGGGATCGCTAAAAAACAAATGAAAAGCCTCGGCTTTAGTTTGGACTGGTCAAGAGAGAGGTATACGCTGGAGCCTGAAATTTTGGAAACGGTTTTTGACACCTTCGAGAAACTCCATGAAGACGGGTTAGTTTACAGAGGAGAAAGAATTGTTAATTACTGTCCTCACTGCGGAACCGCTTTTTCCAACCTTGAGGTAGAACACGAAGAAAGAAAAGACTATCTTTATCACTTGGACTACGGATCAGTTAACGTGGCAACCACCCGCCCGGAAACAATCTTTGCCGACTCCGCCGTCGCCGTAAACCCCGAAGATCCTCGTTTTAAGAACCTAGAAGGAGGCGAGGCGGTAATCCCTCTCACGGAGAAAAAGATACCTGTTGTAAAAGACGAGTTGGTGGACCAGGAGTTTGGAACCGGGGCTTTGAAGGTCACTCCTGCTCACGATGAAACTGATTTTGAGATCGGACAAAAACATGACCTTTCATTTTCAAAGGTGGTCAGCTTAGAAGGAAAGATGATAAACGTTCCGAAAAAGTATGAAGGAATGAGAGTCCTTGAGGCCAGAAAAGCAGTTGTTAGCGATCTTGAAAAAGAAAAGAAATTGATAAAAAAAGAACCCATAAAACACACCGTTAAAGTTTGTTACCGTTGTAAAAACCTGATCGAACCTCTTACCATGCCCCAGTGGTTTGTGAAGATAAAACCCTTGGCGGAGCCGGCTATTGAAGTGGTTAAAAGTAAAGACTTGGAGATTTTCCCTGAAAGGTTTAAAAAAATATATCTTCAATGGATGGAAGACATTCATGATTGGAATATAAGCAGGCAGATTGTTTGGGGGCCGAGAATACCGGCTTGGTATTGTGTAAAGTGCAACCCTGAAATTTTAATAACCTTTATCGATAAAGAAGGAAAAAACCACACCGATCGTTTGGGATCTCTCTTGGAAAAATACAAATTGGAAGAAATTAAAAATGGGCTTCAAAGTTTGGTAGCTCCTAAAAATTCTTCTTATTCCCTTGAAAAAGGAAAGTGTCCTCAATGCGGGTCGGAAAAAACACTGCAGGAAACAGACACTTTTGACACTTGGTTCTCTTCGGGACAGTGGCCCCTGACCTCTTTGGGTTTCCCCGACAGTGAAGATTTTAAATACTTCTACCCAACGGATGTTTTAGACACGATGTGGGATATTTTGTTCTTTTGGGTGGCAAGGATGGTCATGCTCAGTCTTTATCGAACAGGAGAGATTCCTTTTAAGGTTGCCCATATGCACTGTAGAATTGTTGACGAGAAGGGTCAAAAAATGAGTAAAAGCAGGGGAAATGTTGTTAACCCCTTGGAAATTGCGGAAGAATACGGCACCGACGCTTTGCGGATGTCGCTGGTTTTTGGAACTTCTCCCGGAGGAGATATTTCCCTAGGGAAAGACAAGTTCAAAGCTATGCGTAATTTTGCCAACAAGATTTGGAATGCGTCTCGGTTCGTAAGCATTATGCTTGAAAGAAACGAAGGAGAAGTAAACTGGGAGCAGCCGGTAGGCGAAGAAGACAAAGAGATTTTAAAAAAGCTGGATGAATTGATAAAAGAAGTGGACCATCAACTTGAAAACTTCAGGTTCGGATTGGCCCTGGAAGAAATCTACGAGTTCTTTTGGCATGATTTCTGCGATGAATACCTGGAAAGTTCAAAAGAAAGAGTAGAGGAAGCGCTTCCTATATTAATCGAAGTTCTAGTTGAAACCTTGAAACTTCTTCATCCTTTTGCTCCTTTCATAACCGAGGTCATTTACGACGTCTTTAAAGAAAAACTTGAAAATGAAAAATTATTTGACCGGGAATTTATCACCGTGGCCAAGTGGCCGCAACCAAAGTCGAATTAAAAACCAATAATTTATTTTTATGGAAAATCCAAAAGGAAAATGGGAAAAAATAGTTTTATCAGCCGCCTTGTCTTTGGTGTCTGTCGCCCTTATCTTTTTCTTGGGAGTAACCACTTGGAACAGGATCGAAGCTCGAAAGTATATCGGAAGTGAAATAGAAGACAAAGGAAGTATTAGTGTCACCGCCAGTGAGGAAATTTATGTCAAGCCCGATTTAGCTCAAGCCAACTTTTCGGTAGTTACAGAGGAAAGAACCGTAGAAGCCGCCATGAATTTCAATTCCGAATTAATGAATAAAATAATCGAAGCGGTAAAAGAAAAAGGAGTAGAAGATGAAGACTTAAAAACCATCCGCTTTAATATTTCTCCCCGGTATGAATATCCAGACAACAGATGGGGCGGAGAAAGAGTACTTATAGGTTATGAAGTGACCCAAACCTTACAAGTTAAGATAAGAGATATGGATAGTATAGGGGAAGTTATTGATGCTGCAACCGGAGAAGGAGCCAACCGTATGGGCGGTTTGACACTCACTGTTAGTGATAAAGAAGCGGTAGAAAAAGAAGCAAGGTCTAAAGCAATAGAAAAAGCGAAAGAGCGTGCTAAAACATTATCCAGTCAACTCGGAGTACGCCTGGGAAGACTCTTAAGCTTCAGTGAAGACCAAGGGCAAGCTCCTCGGTTTTACTATGAAGCTGGAGATGTGGCAATGGGAAGTGCGGGAGAGACGCCCGATGTTCAAACGGGAGAAAACAAAGTTGAAGTCGCAGTCACCCTTACTTACGAAATAAAATAACAAAAGTTAAAACAATAAAAAATATGAAAAAAGGATTAGTTACAACCTTAGTCATTCTCGGGCTTGTCGGGATTATCGCTGTTTTCGCTTGGAGTTCTTACAACCGCCTCATAAGCGCCGAAGAAAATGTTAACAACAAATGGGCTCAGGTAGAAACCCAATATCAAAGAAGATTCGACCTTATCCCCAACCTGGTGGAATCAGTCAAGGGGGCTATGGGCCAAGA
Source organism: uncultured Candidatus Saccharibacteria bacterium (assembly GCA_964387175.1). Lineage (GTDB taxonomy): Bacteria > Patescibacteriota > Minisyncoccia > Minisyncoccales > CAYTKG01 > CAYLVJ01. The sequence continues at coordinate 13,654 of CAYLVJ010000003.1, forward strand.
ACAAGAAGTTTTCGGGGAGATAGCGGAAGCAAGAACCAGATACGCTGGCGCGGAAACGGTTGACGAAAAGGTGAGAGCAGCCGGAGAAGTAGAAAGCGCCTTGGCTCGACTGCTTGTCATTATGGAAAATTATCCGGAGTTAAAATCGATAGAGGCGGTTCAAACTTTGATGGTGCAGTTGGAAGGAACGGAAAACCGAATAAGTGTAGAAAGAAAAAGGTACAACGATGCGGTTCAAAGTTACAACCTTTTAACTAAAAGACTTCCCACCAACTTAATAGCCAAACTTTTCGGATTTGAAGAGAAACCTTACTTCGAATCAGTAGAAGGAGCAGAAGTAGCACCAGGGGTGGAGTTTTAATTTTTGCGGGCTGTGTGGGATCTTCTCACGCAGCCTGTTAAAAGATGAAAAACGTCTCAAAAAATATATTTCTTTTTTTCTTTTTCGCGGGACTTATTTTCCCTCTTTTTTCCCTTTCTTATTTCAATCCGGGTTCTCCGACCGGTTACGTGAACGACTACGCTCGTATGCTTTCTTCAGAAGAAAAAGAAGCGATTGAGAAAAAACTAGATCTTTTTGAAAAAACAACCACTCATGAAATTGCCGTTGTAACTATAGAAAGTCTTAAGGGAGATTCAATTGAAAACTTTGCTGTTCAGCTTTTTTCCGATTGGGGTATAGGAAAAAAGGATAAAGACAACGGAGTGTTGTTTCTCATTGCAGAAAAAGAAAGAAAAACAAGAATAGAGGTTGGATACGGCTTGGAAGGAGCTTTAACCGACGCTCAAAGTTATTGGATTTTAAAAAGAGTGGTTGAACCGGCGTTTCAAGACGGAAAGTTTTACCAGGGGATAGACGAGGCAACGAATAAAATAATGGAGGCGGTTCAGGGAGAAGAGATTCCTTCCTTAGAAAAAGAAACTCCGAATTGGCTGAAGTATCTTTTTGGTTCTTTTTTCTCCGTTTTAATATTTGGGAGTTGGTTTTTCAGTCTCATTTTTCGGATGGGAACGACAAAGGCTTGGTGGCCGGGAGGGGTGTGGGGAGGAGCTTTAGCGTTTATTATATCCTTAACTTTCGGGTTCTTATTTATCGGAATAGGGGCTTTTGTTTTACTTGTCCCACTGGGTTTAGCTCTTGATTATTACTTGTCTAAAAAGTTTTATCACCGCTTTAAAAAAGGAAGTGTTCCTGGGTGGATGCGCTCCATGTCTTCAAGCGGAAGAAGTGGAGCCAGCTCTTCCGGTGGTTTCGGAGGATTCAGCGGCGGGAGTTCAGGAGGCGGAGGCGCCTCCGGAGGCTGGTAAAGTAAAAAAGGGAAGCCATCCTTGAAGAGGAGGGCTTTTTTATTTTATAATGAAAAGCATGGAAAAATTTCATTTAAAATCAAACTTCAACCCAAAAGGAGATCAGCCCCAGGCAATTAAAAAGCTAACGCGGGGGGTAAAAAGAAGTCAAGACCACCAAGTTCTTTTGGGAGTAACTGGATCGGGAAAAACTTTCGTCGCCTCCAAGGTGATAGAAAACCTTCAGATGCCGACGCTTGTCATTTCGCACAATAAAACTTTGGCCGGACAGCTCTTTCAGGAATTTAGAGAGTTTTTCCCTGAAAATGCGGTTCATTACTTTGTTTCCTACTACGACTATTACCAGCCGGAAGCTTACGTACCTCAAAGAGACCTTTACATTGAAAAAGAATCGAGTATTAATGAAAAGATAGAAATCCTGCGACACTCCGCCACCCAGGCCCTTATGAGCAGAAAAGACGTATTGGTGGTTGCTTCCGTTTCCTGCATATATGGACTAGGACAACCCAAAGACTATGCTTCTTTAAGTGAAACGTTTAAAAAGGGAGGGGGGGTTAAAAGAAGCGAGGTTTTACGCTCTCTTGTTAATCTTTTGTATGAAAGAAACGACTGGGATTTAAAAAGAGGTGGTTTTCGGGTGAGGGGCAACACTGTCGATATTTTCCCTCCCTATGGAGAAAGAGCTCTCAGGATAGAAATTTTAGGAGAAAAGATAAGACGCCTGAGATGGATCGAGCCGGAAAGTGCAGCTCTTTTTAAGGAAGTAGAAAAAGAAACTCTTTTTCCAGCTGAACATTTTATCACCCCTGAAAAACGTTTGAAAAAAGCAACTAGGTTGATTGAGATGGAGCTTGAAGAGAGAGTTAAAGAGTTGGAGAAAAAGGGTAAGAAAATAGAGGCGTATCGGTTGGAGCAAAGAACAAAACATGATCTTGAGCTGATGCGGGAACTTGGTTTTTGCCCCGGCATAGAAAATTACTCGCGTTATCTTTCGGGAAGAAAAAAAGGAGAACCACCTTACACCCTCCTTGATTATTTCAAGCGGGGTTTGGAGGGAAAAGAAAGAGACTTTTTGTGCATCATCGACGAGTCCCACATGACCATCCCCCAGATCAGAGGAATGTATGCTGGAGATAGAGCGCGTAAAAAAACGCTTGTGGAGCACGGTTTTCGTCTTCCTTCAGCGCTTGACAACAGACCGCTTCGTTTTCAAGAATTTCAAAAAAGGGTTCCTCTTTCTATTTATACTTCCGCTACTCCGGGCAACTGGGAAATCAAAAAAGCAGAAGAAGAGGCCGAAAAACATGACTTAGGGTCTGAAAAAGGGGTTATAGAGCAGATCGTAAGGCCAACCGGGCTTCTTGACCCGGAGGTTGAGATTCGTCCTCTCAAAAACCAAATTGAAGACCTTATCCGAGAAATTGCAAAAAGAAAAAAAAGAGGAGAAAGGGTTTTAGTGACAACCCTTACCAAGAGAATGGCGGAGCAGTTGGCGGATTATCTTTCTAACAACGTGAAGGTTAAAAAACTCCTGGGAAAAAAGGTTCCCGAGATAAAAACAAGTTATCTTCACAGTGAGATAAAAACGTTGGAAAGAAGTGAAATTCTTCTCAAGCTTAGAAAAGGAGAAATAGACGTTGTGGTGGGTATAAATCTTCTTCGGGAAGGGTTGGACCTGCCCGAAGTTTCATTGGTTGCTGTTTTAGACGCCGATAAGGAAGGCTTCTTGAGATCGGAAACCGCTTTGGTTCAAACAATGGGAAGAGCGGCTCGCAACAAAGCTGGTAAAGCCATTCTTTACGCGGACAAAAAAACAGGTTCCATTAAAAAAGCTGTGGAGGAAGTTGAAAGAAGAAGAAAAAAACAAAAAGAGTTCAACCGAAAACACGGCATTACCCCTGAAACAATTAAAAAATCCTTCCGGAGAGGTATTTTAAGCGGAAGGCCCGGCTTGAAAAAAGAGGGAGACGCAGAAGAAGACAGGTGGTCTAAACTTCCTCCCCGGGAACTTCGGAAAAAAATAATCGGGTGGGAAAAGGAAATGAAAAAAGCCGCCAATGACTTGGATTTTGAAAAAGCGGCTGATCTAAGAGACAAGATAAGAAAATATAAAAAAGAAATAAGTTCTTGAAATGAAAAAAGAAATAAGAATAAGAGGAGCCAAAGAGCACAATTTAAAAAATATCAGCTTGTCGATACCAAAGGAAAAACTGGTAGTTTTTACCGGTGTTTCTGGTTCGGGAAAGTCAAGTCTTGCGCTTGACACTATTTATGCGGAGGGGCAAAGAAGATACGTGGAGTCCCTTTCTTCTTACGCCCGTCAATTTCTCGGAGTCCAATCCAAACCGGATGTAGAAGAAATACATGGGCTGTCTCCGTCTATTGCCATCAACCAAAAAAAGCCCTTTCACAACCCCCGTTCAACCGTAGGGACGATTACCGAAATATATGATTATCTCCGCCTTTTGTTTGCCCGTATCGGGACTCCTCACTGCCCTCAGTGCGGAAGGGAAGTTAAAAAAGAAAGCTTGGACGGCATTGTAAGTCAAACGGAAAGAATAATTAAAAAATCAAAAAGAAAAAAAGCCAGTATTTTGATTCTTTCTCCCTTACGCAGGGGAAAAAAAGGAACCCACAAAGAACTTTTAAAAAACCTCCGAGGGCAAGGGTTTTCTTTTGCTCGGATTGATGAAAAAATTTTCGACTTGACAGAAGTTGACGAACTTGAAAAGAATAAAGTCCATGACATTGAAGCAGTAGTTGATCGGTTGGAGGTTGAAAAATTTTCTTCAAAAACGAGATCCCGACTTTCAGACAGCATCAGTCAAGCGCTGGAGCTTTCGGATGGAGAAGTGATAGTAGCTGAAAAAAGAGCAAAAAAAAGAACAGGGAAGGTGAAAACCAACGACCATCTTTTTTCAAAAAACTTCGCTTGTCCTTACTGCGGTATTGGTTTAGCTGAACTGGAGCCCCGTGATTTTTCCTTCAACTCTCCTTATGGAGCTTGCCCGGAATGTGAGGGACTGGGAACAAAGTTAACGGTTAAAGAGAAAAAGATATATAATCCCCGTTTGAGCATAAAAGAAGGTGGTATTTTGCCCTTAAGCTGGCTCACGACAAAAGACAACTGGTTTACCCGTCTTTTGGAGGCGGTTGGAAAGAAAAAAGGCTTTGATCTTTACACGCCTTTAGGAGAATTTTCTTCCGAAAAATTAGAGATTTTGACACGAGGAACAGGAAAAGAAGAGTTTTTAGTAAAGGGGAGAAACAGGCGGGGAGAAAAGACCTCTTTTTGGGAAACCTTTCCGGGTATAGCTCACGAAATAGAAAAAAGGCATGAAGAGACAAGCTCACGGAGAACAAGAAAAAGGTTGGAAAAATACATGCACAAAGGAGAGTGTCCTTCGTGCAGCGGATCACGCCTTAAAGAAGAAGCTCTTAGTGTAACAATCAAGGAAAAAAACATATCGGATATTACGGGAATGAACATTAAAACTTCACTAGACTGGTCGGAGAAAACCTTTAAATCACTGGATAGAAAAAGGGGAGAAATAGCAAAGCCTGTTATAAGAGAAGTCAAAAACAGACTTTCCTTTTTGGACAAGGTTGGACTTTCTTATCTTACTTTAAATAGAAAGGCGTCCACGCTTTCGGGGGGAGAGGCGCAAAGAATACGACTTGCTTCCCAAATCGGATCAGGTCTTTCCGGGGTTCTTTACGTTTTGGATGAGCCTTCGGTTGGGCTTCACTCAAGAGATATTAAAAAACTCACTCATACCTTAAAAGAGTTGAGAGATTTGGGCAACACCGTTGTCGTGGTAGAGCATGATCGAGAAATGATCGAAGAAGGGGACTGGTTGGTAGATTTTGGACCAAAAGGAGGTAAAAAGGGTGGAAAAATAGTAGTTGAAGGATCGCCTGAAAAGATTAAAAAAAGTAAAAAATCATTAACCGGGGATTATCTATCCGGCAGAAAAGAGGTGGCGGTGAATAAAACAAAGTTAAGAAAAAAAGAGGCCGAAAAAGAAAAAGACGACAACCCGGGAAAACTCAGGCTGAAAGAAGCTTCTCAATTTAACCTTAAAAAAATTAACGTTGAGTTCCCTCTAGGCAAATTCATCACCGTCACCGGAGTTTCCGGCTCGGGAAAATCGACACTTGTTTTTGAAACCCTCTTGCCGGGTCTTAAAGAAGAATTGGGCATGAAAGTGGAAAAGCCGACAGACAACTACAAAAGCCTAAAAGGAGCGGTCAAAGTTGACCGGGTTTACGAAGTGGATCAAAGTCCAATAGGAAGAACACCCCGTTCCAATCCTGCAACTTACATCAAAGCTTTTTCTTACATTAGAAAAGCTTTTGCCCAAACAAAAGAATCACGCCTTAAAGGATTCAATAAAACTCACTTTTCCTTCAACACCGAGCCCGGAAGGTGTTCTGCTTGCAGGGGCCAAGGCCAAGAAAAAATTGAAATGCAGTTTCTTTCCGATATTTACGTAACTTGTGACGTATGTGGAGGAGCCCGGTTCAGTAAAGAAGTTTTAGGTGTAAAATACAAGGGAAAAACAATCAAAGAAGTTTTGGAAATGAACGCTGAAGAGGCGCTTCCCTTCTTTTCCAATATTTCACCCCTAAGAAGAAGGTTAAAAACATTGAATGAAACAGGGTTGGGTTATCTACAGCTGGGTCAACCGGCCCCGACCCTTTCAGGAGGAGAAGCTCAAAGAGTTAGATTGGCCAAAGAACTTTCTAAAATGAGTCGTGGGCATACCTTTTACGTCCTCGATGAACCAACCATAGGGCTGCATCCACATGATTTGAAAAAACTTTTAAACATTCTTCGTCGTTTGGTGGCCCGCGGGAACACGGTTCTTCTTATTGAACATAACTTGGACGTTGTAAGAAACTCCGACTGGTTAATAGATTTAGGGCCGGAAGGGGGTGAAAAAGGAGGAGAGGTTGTTTTCACCGGAACTCCTCAAAGTATTAAAAATTGTAAAAAGTCATATACGGGTCAAGCTCTCACGGAATATGAAAAAAAACTTAAAAAAACAAATTAAAGACCTGCCTAAAAAACCAGGTGTTTATCTTTTTAGATCTGAAAAAGAAAGGGTTTTATACGTGGGAAAAGCTTCCTCGCTTAAAAACAGAGTTTCTTCATATTTTCAAAAAAGCGCAGATTTGGGCCCCAAAACAACCTTGATGGTTTCCAAGATTGAAAAGATAAAAACTTTTCAAACCCCCTCGGAGATAGAAGCTCTTCTTTTGGAAGCCGATCTTATCAAAAGATTAAAGCCCAAGTACAATCAAAGAATGAAAGATGATAAAAGCTATCCTTTGATAGAAATAACTACGGAAAAATTTCCTCGGGTAAAAATCACACGGCAAATGAAGAAAGGGGACTATTTCGGCCCCTTTCCCAAAGGAGACTTAAGAAAAATTTTAAAAACTATAAGAAAAGTTTTTCCTTTTAGAAGCTGCTCGGATGTTAAATTTAAAAAGCATGAAAAATTAAAAAGAGGATGTCTTTTTTATGATCTTGATCTTTGCCCCGCGCCTTGTGCAAAGAAAATATCCAAAAAAGAATATCAAAAACAGATTAAGTCCTTAAAAAGATTTCTAAGTGGAAAAGGAAAGAAAGTTTTAAAAAATTTAGAGAAAAGAATGAGACAAGCTTCGAAAGAGAAAAAGTATGAATTGGCTGCTAAATTACGAGACAGGCTTGAAAGTTTGAGATACGTAAGACATCGGTTTCAAATCAAAAACACCAAGGATTTGAATCTCAATCTTCCAGAAGATCGTCGGAGAGAAAAAATGATTGAGTTAAAAAAGTGTTTGAGCTTGAAAAATCTTCCCCGCCGTATTGAAGCCTACGACGTCTCCAACATTCAAGGCAAAAAGGCAGTTGGATCCATGGTGGTTTTTATAGATGCCGAACCGAAGAAAAAACACTACCGCCGGTTTAGAATAAAAGGGGGGGGTAAGCCGAACGATACAAAAATGATAAAAGAAATACTTTCTCGACGTTTCCTTCGTTTTAAAGAAAATGGGGAAGACGAGTCTTTTAGCAGCGAACCCGACCTTGTTTTAATCGACGGAGGAAAGGGTCAGCTTTCCGCCGCCTTTGAAGTCATCCGTGACAAAAATATTGAAACGGAAGTTTTTTCCATAGCAAAAAGAAAGGAACAAATATTTTTTATCCAAAACGAAAAAGTTGAGGGTCCTTTAGATCTTAAATCCTCCTCACCAGCTTTACTTCTTTTAAGACATATAAGAGATGAGTCTCACCGGTTTGCAATTAATTACCACCGCAAACTTAGACAAAAAATTTGATATAATAAAAAAGATGAACAAACTTACTCAAAAAAAAGTTCGGGAAATAATGAAAATCGAGGGAGAAGCAAGGGGAGTCACCCTTAAAAGTGATTGGTCTTATATAAAAAATAAGTTCGGAGATGAGGGTGTGGAAAAATTAGAAAAACGAATGAAGGGCTTGGGGCGTCCCTTGAAATTTGAAGAAATTAAGGACACAAAGTTTTACCCCTTAGGCCTGGATCTTATTTCTATTTTGGTAATCAAAGAAATCTTCGATTTTAACGACAAAGACTTAGAAAAAATGGGAGAAGGTGAAGTAAAGTTTTCAATCTTCGCCAAACTTTTTTTCAAACACCTTGTTTCTTTAAAAAAGATAGCGGAAGAATGTTCTAAAATGTTTTCAAAACACTACACCCGAGGTGAAATTAAAGTAAAAGAATTGAGCAAAGAAGAATGTTACGCGAAGATAAGGCTCGTTGATTTTAATGTTCATCCCGTCTATTGTTCTGCCCTCAAGGGTTATTTCAAGGGAATGCTCAATCTTGCTTTGGGCAAAGACGTCACCGTCAAAGAGACGAAATGTTCCCACAAAGGTGACCCGTTTCACGAATTTGTAATCAACTGGGAATAAACACTTGACTATTCAACCAACTTCCCTATAATTTAATAAATGGATAAAAAGTTTCAAAAAAGTGTCGAAAGCACAACAACAACCTCTTAGAAGAGGCTCAAATTAAAAGTTTGAAGCCTCTTTACCGAAGAGGCTTTTTTATTAACACACAAAAAATATGAAAATTAAAAAGATAAGACATTCTCTCGCTCACATATTAGCTTTGGCGGTTAAAAAACTTTATCCCGAGGTTAAGTTCGGGATGGGTCCCGATACTGAAAACGGCTTCTATTACGACTTTGAATTTAAGGAGCCCATTTCTTCAAGCGACCTTTCAAAAATAGAGGAGAAGATGAGGGAGCTTCTTCAAAAAGAAATAAAGTTTGAGAAAAAAGTAGTTTCGAAAGAAAAAGCTGGGAAAATATTTAAAGATCAATCTTACAAGTTAGATCTCTTAAAAGACCTGGAAGAGGAGGTAAGTCTTTACTCTTCTAATGGATTCACGGATCTTTGCAGAGGTCCTCACGTAAAATCCACTTCTGACATCCCGCTTGAGGGATTCACGCTTGACAGGGTAGCCGGAGCTTATTGGAAAGGAGACGAGAAAAACTCGATGTTGACCAGGATATATGGTCTTGCCTTCGGAAAGAAAAAAGAGCTTCAAGATTTTCTTGAAAAAAGAGAGGAGGCAAAAAAGCGCGACCACCGGCACTTAGGCAAAAGACTTGATCTTTTCATTTTTGATGAAGAAGTGGGGCAAGGCCTTCCTCTTTATCTCCCCAAAGGAGCAATGGTAAGACATCTTCTTATGGATTTTGCTCTAAACACCTACTTGAAAGAAGGTTACGAACTTGTCTCTACTCCTCATATTGGCAAAGAAGATCTTTGGGAGCATTCCGGCCATCTCAAGTTCTACAAAGAAGACATGTATGGGCCTCTAACAGTCGATGAAGAAAAATACCGCCTTAAGCCTATGAACTGCCCCTTTCACGTTAAAATGTACAAGAATGAAGTGAGAAGTTACAGGGATCTGCCAATAAGGTGGTCAGAGATGGGAACGGTCTACCGTTATGAAAAGTCCGGAGAGCTTCACGGCCTTACCCGTCCCCGCGCATTTACCCAAGACGATGCTCATATAATCTGCACTCCGGAACAACTAGAAGAAGAAGTGGTTTCCGCTTTAAAGCTCACCCGCTACATATATCAAACCTTGGGGCTTGAAGACCTAAAGTTCAAGCTTTCTATCAGGCAGCCGGGCAAGGAAGATGAATATTTCGGATCGGAGGACGAGTGGAAAAAAGGAGAAATGGCGCTTAAGAAAGCCTTAGAAAGATTCGGACAGGAAAATTATGAGCTGGATAAAGGAGGAGCTGCTTTTTACGCGCCCAAGATAGATGTTGACGCGGTGGATGCGGTAGGAAGACGTTGGCAGCTTTCAACTATTCAAATTGATTTTAATCTTCCGAAGAAGTTCGATATGAAATATGTTGATGAAAACGGCGAAGAAAAAACACCCTTCATGATCCACCGGGCTTTACTGGGATCTTTGGAAAGATTTCTCGGAGTTTATATCGAACACACCGCAGGTGAATTTCCTCTTTGGCTCGCCCCGGAACAAATATGGATCATCCCGGTAGCAGACAGAAACAAAAAATACGCCGAAAAAGTAGCTGAAGCACTTTCTGATTTACGGATTAAGATAAAAGGAAGGGGAGAAACGGTTTCTAAGAAAATAAGGGAGGGAGAGCTCCAAAAGATACCGTATCTTCTTGTGGTGGGAGACAGAGAAGAAGAAAAACAAGAAGTCAGCGTTAGAAAAAGAAACAAGGGGGATCTCGGAGCTAAAAAGTTGAGTGATTTTGCAAGGCAAGTGAAAAAAGAGGAGAGGGAGAAAACGTTTGATTTTTAAACCTCTCATCTTTAAAAAGCGGCCTAACGGCCGCTTTTTTTGTTTTTGATTTTTTGTTACAAGCCGGGAGGAGATATGATCTTTCAGAAGCCGGAGCAAGTTTGTTCCGGCTTTAACTTTTTTCACAAAAACACAACACGTTTTACTTGTCAAATAAAGCTGTAGGAAGAGAAAAAAATAGTATATAATGAAAAAAGTAAAGTATTTAAATAAATGGCTTTTGTTTCTCAAAAGGAAGTGGAAAGATTAATGGGGATAGATACCGAAGTGAAGGGGATAGGTATTGCCGATGATTTTTTTTATGTAAAAAGAGTCAAGGGAAAAAAGTTCTCTCAAAAAATGGAGGGGGCGATTCAAGAATTGGGAGTTGACTTTAACCTTAAAAAGATAAAGCCGATGGAGTTTTATCCAGTGGGGTTGGAGGGATTGGGACTTTTAGCAGCTCATAAAGTAGCAGGACTTTCTGAAGACGAAATTAGAGAAATGGGAACTCACGAGCCAAAAGAGTCTTTGATTATAAGATTGTTTTTAAAATATTTCGTTTCTTTGGATTCCTTAAGCAAAAACGGGAATAAAATGTGGAGTGGTTATTACACCAAGGGAAAATTAAGTGTTCCCGAAGCAGACGAGGCGAAAGGCAGAGCTACTATCCTGCTGGAGGACTTTAAACTTCACCCCCTTCACTGCCGCATGCTGGAAGGATATCTTGCTACCTTAGCTGGGATGGTTGTTTCTTCAAAGGTAAAATGCAGAGAAACAAAATGTCCCTTTAATGGGGATGAGTTTCATAAGTTTAAATTGGAATTTTAAATATGAAAACTTCTTTTAAAAAAACACTAAGGATTATTCTTTTTGTTTTAATTGCCTTGATTGTTTTTTTAGTAGGAGGAATTCTTTTAAAAGACGTCTTTTTTGAAGAAAGCTCCTCGGTTGTTTCTTCTCCAAAAGAAGAAGAGGCGGAGATGAAAAAAATTAAGGAAATAACCTCCGGTGAAAAAAGAAAAATAGCTGAAAGCGTAATTCCAGAGGGATCGATTGAAGAAGGAAACAGTCTTTTTTACGAAACATATGACTTGAAAAATGATAGTAACTTGGAGATGATAGTTTCAACCTGTTTCAAAGACTTTCCAACAGGAAAAAATTGCGTGGGATGGGTTGGTATTTTTGAACTTTTTGAAGATCAAAAAAACCAAAAAGTAGGAGAACTTTATTTCGACGAACTGGGTATTTTCTCTTCCATAGATCACGTTCCCAGCATAGAAGAAAACCAGCCTCCTTTAGATATCACGGGCGACGGAGAAAAAGAAATTCTAATTTCTTTTTCACACGGAGCTTACACCAACCAATACTTCATCTTAGATATTAACTGGGAAAAAGGAGAACTTTCTGCTCTCGAAGGTAAAGACAAAAAGGGAGAGATTATTTCTCCTTTTGTTTTAAGCTCCGGGGCTTCAGCAATGCATGTTCAAAGTTTTGAAATTAAAAATCTTGATGAGGACAAGCCGCTGGAGATAGTTGAACACCAATGCAACTATCACTACGAAAAAGAAGAGAAAATATGCGAGAGCGAGGCATACAAGTGGAACGGTTCTTACTTTAATTACCACGAAGAACTTTCTAAAAAATTAAATCAAGACTAAGTATGAATTTTTTAAAAACTTCTTTTTATTCCTTGTTTGTACTCTTGGTTCTTGCTGCTAGTTTTTTAACGAAGATGTCTTAAGATGTCTATTTTAGAAAAAAAAGAAATTGAAAAGTTGAAAGGGATAAAAGGAGAAGTAAGAGGAATGGCCCTTAAGGGCGACGGGGAATACATTTTAAAAGAAAAAGACAAAGTTGCGGTTGAGAAAATAGAGCAGGAGTTAAAAAAGGCGGGTTTTCCTCTTGAATTTGAAAAGATGAAAGCAATGCATTTTTATCCCTTAAGCACCGATGCTGCAACATTAACCTTAATGAATAAAATCTTCGGGTGGGAAAGAGAAGAAATGATTAAGTTAGGCACTTTTCTTTCCAAATCCTCTCTTGTTCTCAGGGTTTTTATGAAACATTTCACCTCTATCGAAAAGGTGGTGGAAAAAGCCTCTGAAATGTGGCGCAAGAATTATACCGTTGGAAACTTAGAAGTAACAGAGTTCAATAAAGAAGGCGGTAAACTCATTATCAGGCTTAAAAATTTCAAGGCTACGCCTTTTTACTGCCCAATTTTTCAAGGATACCTTGAAAGCGTTGCGCAAATGGTTTTAAACAAAGAAGCAAGCTGTAAAGAAACAAAATGCACTTTCAAAAAAGACCCTTACTGTGAATTCAGAGTAAAGTGGACTCCTTAAGTTAAAAAACATTAAAAAAGCTCTTTTTTAATTGGAAAAGGGCTTTCTTTGTTCTACAATTAAGTCAAGATGGATTGGGAAAAAATTATAGAAATATTGAAAGACAAAAAAGACTTTCGGATAGAACAGGCCAAAAGGGCTGTTTTTAAAGAGAGAATAAGAGGATGGGAGGAAGCAACTACCTTTCCCGAAATTTTAAGAGCCCGTCTTCAAAAAGAGGCACCCTTAAAGATAAAAGGAGAGGTGGTTGAGTCTAAAGATGGAAGGGTTAAAAAAGCTCTCATCACCTTAAAAGACGGGAAGAAAGTAGAAAGCGTTCTTATGAAACACGAAAGAAACCACAACACCGTCTGCGTTTCTTCTCAGATAGGATGCCCCCTAAAGTGCGCCTTTTGTCTTACGGGGAGAATGGGTTTCAAAAGAAACTTAACCGCTTCCGAGATGGTTACTCAAGTACTTTTCTTTCAGCGTCTTTTGGATGAAAAACCGGTCAGCAACGTTGTTTTTATGGGGATGGGAGAACCTTTCTTAAATTATGAAAACGTTTTAAAAGCGGTTGAAATATTAAATGATCCAAAAGGGTTGAAGATAGGAGCCAGAAAAATATCCATATCTACAGTCGGTATTCCGCAAAAAATTAAAAGCTTTGCTGATTTCCCCATTCAGGCTAACTTAGCTGTCTCCCTGCACGCTGCCACCAACCCACTCCGCGATAAGCTTGTGCCCATTAATCGTAAACACCCCATAGAAGAGGTTTTTAGGGCAGTTGACCTTTACATTAAAAAAACCAATAGAAAGGTAATGATTGAATATTTAATGCTAAAAGACGTAAACGATAATTTAAAACAAGCTCAAAAGCTTTTTGAACTCGTTCAGGGAAAACTTGTAATGATAAATCTCATCTCTTACAACCCAACGGGAGATTTTAAAGCCAGCCCGCGGGGGAGAATAAGCCGCTTTAAAAGTTTTCTAAAAGAAAAAGGAATAGAAGTGGTCCAAAGATACAAGTTTGGACGAGACATTAAAGCTGCCTGCGGGCAGCTGGCGAATAAAAATAATTAAGATGAAAATACTACACACAGCGGACTTACATCTAAAAGAGGACGAGAAAGATCGGTGGGATGCACTTTCCGAAATTTTAAAGTTGGGGGAAAAAGAAAAAGTAGATGCGGTAATTTTCTCCGGGGATTTTTTTGACGCCAGGATAGAATCAGAAAAAATCCGCCCGAAACTTGGAGAAATTTTTTCTGAAAACAACTTTGATATTATTCTTTTACCCGGCAATCATGATCAAAAAGCTTTCAGAGAAGGTCTTTTTTTCGGAGGAGACGCTAAGGTGATAAACAGCTTTGATGCACCCGTAAGTTATCCGAATCTTGATATATGGGGAATTCCTTTCCATGAAGAAAGTCAAGAGGAAATTTTAGAAAAATTAGTTTTTTTGAAAAACAATCTCAACAGGAATAAAAAGAACATTCTTTTGTACCACGGTGAACTGCTGGATCTTTTTTATTCGCCAAAAGATTACGGAAAAGAAGGAAAAGAAAGATACATGCCCGCTCAGCTTTCTTTTTTTGAAAAAACTGGGTTTGATTACATTTTAGCGGGCCATTTTCACACTCAGTTTCAATCCGTTAAATTTGGTTCCGATTCTTACTTTGTTTATCCCGGATCCCCGGTTTCAATCACTAAAAGAGAAACCGGAAGAAGAAAAGTTAATATTTTTAAACTTGGAGAATCTCCTGAAAAAATAGACTTGAACACAAAACACTTTGAAAAAATAGAGATAAAGTTAAATCCCGAAGGGAAAATAAGTCCAGCTCAAACTATAGAAAAAGAACTTGAAAAACTCTCTTCCTCCGCCAGAGCTCTTGTAAGGGTAAACGGTTTTTTTGATGCTCAAAAAATAGGTTCAAGTGAAAAAGAAGTCGCGGAAGAGCTTGAGAAAATAAAAGAAAAAGGAAGTGTGAGCAAACTTGAGTACCGGATCCGGGACGTAAGTTGGATTTTGGAAAAAGAAGTTTTCCTGAAATTTGAAAAGATACTTGAAGAAGTTGAAAAACCAAAAAAAGACGAGATAAGAGAAATGGTAATTAGAGCCATGAGCAAAGCTTATGAAAATAGATAATTTTTTTATAAGAAAGTACGGGCCCCTTGAAAAAAGAGGAGAGTTTGAGCTTTCCCAATTCACCCTTTTTTATGGGGATAACGAGACGGGGAAAAGCTTAACCATTGACGCTTTGGTTAAAATGATTCTCGGGGAAAAAGCAGGTTCTTTCAAAAAAATAAACCGGGTGGATCATCGTCCCGAAGGCTACGTTTTCTTAAAAACAAAAGATAAAAGAATAAAACTCCCGGAGAAAGGGTCTCTGCTTGATTTTTTACCCGTGACTGCAGAAGAATGCGAAAACATATTCGTAATAAGAGACAGTGAGTTGGGTATCGGAGAAGAAAGCCAAGAAAAAGGTTTTTACAAAAAAGTGACCGACAAGTTAACAGGGCTTAAAACAGGAGAAATAGAAAGCGTTCAAGAGGAATTAAGAGAGTTATCTCATCTTACTCCGCATAATCAATTAAAAAACACCAAGGAAAACAATTACCTTAAAAACAGAGTTGAAAAAACCAAACAACTAATAAAGAAAATTAGTGATTTAAAGAAAAGTTTTCGCAAGCGAAAGTTTTCAAAACAGTTGGAAGACCTTCAAAGCTTGAAAGAAAGAATAAAAAGGGAAGAAAAAAAGCTCAAAGACCTAAAAGTTAAAAAACAGTGGGAGGTTTTTGGAAAAGCCAAGGACCTACTGGAAGAAGTTAAAAGCAAAAGATCCGAGCTTGAAAATTTAAAAAGCTTTAATTCAAAAAGAAAAGACGAGTGGCTGAAGAAGGAAATAAAAAAAGAATCTCTTGAAAAAGAGATTGAAAAACAAGAAAAAAAGATAAAATTATTAGAGAAGAACCTGGATGAGCTTAAAATCAAAAAAAGAGAAGAAAAAACAAGAAAAACAAAGCTAGCAGAAAAAATGGAGAAAGCGGAAAGAGATATCACACCTCTTCTTTCTCAAAGCAAATGGGACCGTCTTTTTACCTTTTTAAATAGAAAAAACAACGTTTTCGGTGTGTTGGGCCTGATTTTAGTTTTAGGGTCTTTCGGGTTGTTTTTTACCGGCGACATGTTTTACCCGGCGGTTGTTATGACTGTTTTCAGCTTTTTCTGGTTGGCCGCTATTCTAGCAGGAGGCCTGCGAAGGGAAATAAAAAGGGGGAAGTTGGAAAAAGAACTGGAGAAAATAGGATGGGAAGAAAAAGCCAGGGAAAACCTCAAACGAAAAATCAAAAAAATAAGGGAAAGGCTGGAAAAGACAGAAGAAAGGTGTGTGAATTTAGGACAAGACCTGGAGATAAAAAAAAGAGAAACGAAAGAAAAGAAGAGGGTTGAAAAAGAATTAAAAAGCAATTTAAAGAAAATTCAGTCAGAAATAGAAAGATTTAAAAAAGAAGCAGGCGTTGAGGGTTTAAAAGAATATCGAGACTTTCTTCAGAAAAGAATTAAAAAAATAGAGAAGATAAAGGAAAGCACCGCCGTTTTAAAAAACATAGTTCCGGGAATAAAAACAGGTGAAGATATTTCTTCTTGGGAAAATATGATAAAAAATTTAAAACCTAAAGAAGAAAAAAGAGGCAAAGAAAGCGAAGAAAAAATGGAAAAAGTAGAAAGTCGGCTTGAAAAACTAAAAGACGAAAGAAGGGAAAAAGAACAAGGACTCAAAAAGAATAAAAAAAGAATGGATCAGTTGAAAAGGAGTGTTAATGAAGTTTTGCCTTCCCAAAAGAAAATGGCTTACCTTGAAACCGTGAGCGACCTAAAAGAAGCTGAGGATAAATTGAAAAGTTTTGAAAGAAGGGTTGAAAAAAGAAAGCAAAACGCCGTAAGGGCTCTTGAAACATTTGAAAAACTTAAGGAAAAAGAAGAGGAAAAAATATCACATCTTTTTGAAGAAGAAAACAACATTTCCAAGTATTTCAAGAAGATAACAAGCGGAAGATACCAAAAGGTTTTCTTCGATCAAAAGAAAAACAAAATAAAAGTAGAAAGAGCTGACGGGGAGGTTTTGGGAGCTGAGAAACTTTCCGGGGGAACGTATGATCAACTTTATTTCGTCATTCGTTTCTCTTTGGGAGAAAAAATTCTCGGTTCGGAAAAAGGTTTTTTCATTTTAGACGATCCTTTTGTAAAAGCAGACGACAGGCGCTTGAAAAAAGGATTTGAAATGCTTTATAATTTCACAAACTGGGGATGGCAAATAATTTATTTCACCGCTAAAAAAGACGCCCTGGGAGCGCTTGACAAAAGAAAAAAAGAAACAAAGATTATAAAATTATCCACTTTAAAAATTAATCAATAAAAACATGGAAAAAATATACAAAAGCAGAAAAAACAAGGTTCTAACCGGCCTCTTCGGCGGACTAGGAGAACATTTTGAAATTGACCCTTCGTTGATTAGGGTCATTTGGTTGTTTTTAGTTTTTTTCACCGGTTTTGTCCCTGGAATACTTTTTTACATCTTCGCTTCGCTTGTTATCCCTAACAAGCCGAAACAAAGCCAATGAAAAATTACTTTAAAAAACTAAACAAAAGCCAAAAGGAGGCGGTTACTTACGGAGAGGGGCCTCTTCTTATCGTCGCCGGAGCGGGAACGGGGAAAACAACAGTCATCACTTCTCGGATAGCCTGGTTGATTAATCAAGGACTGGCCGAACCCGAAGAAATTCTCGCCTTAACCTTTACCAACAAAGCAGCGGGGGAAATGGAGGAGAGGGCCGACCGCTTGATCTCCGACAGTTATCTGGATCTTTGGGTGATGACTTTTCATTCTTTTGCCCACAGGGTGCTCCAAGAAAAAGGGTTGGAAATTGGTCTACCCACCGATTTCGATCTTTTGGATCAAACCGACAGCTGGCTTCTTCTTAGAAAAAACCTTGAAAAATTCGACCTTGATTATTACAAACCTTTAGGAAGACCGACCAAGTTTATCCACGCCATGATCTCTCACTTTTCAAAGTGCAAGGACCAAGGAGTAACACCTTCTAGCTACCTAAAGTACGCTAAAAATGTTGAAGACGAAGAAGAAAGAAAAAAAAGAATAGAAATCGCCCGAGCTTACCAAACATACCAAGAAATACTTTTAAACGAGTCCAAGCTTGATTTCGGAGATTTAATCAACTACACGATCAAGCTTTTTCAAGAAAGAAAAAATGTTAAAAAAGAATACCAGAACAAGTTTAAATACATTTTGGTTGATGAGTTTCAAGACACTAACAGAGCTCAGTATGACCTCTTAAAGATTCTTTCACCGGCCGAAAAAAACATCACCGTTACAGCCGACGATGATCAAAGTATTTACAAATTCCGAGGAGCTTCTTTTGGAAACATCATCCAGTTCAGAAAGGATTTTCCTAATTCCAAAATGATTTCCATTACTAAAAATTACCGCTCAAGACAAAATATCCTCAATCTTTCATATAATTTCATCCAAAAAAACAACCCCAATCGTCTCGAAGCAAGGGAACAAATTGATAAAAAGTTAAAAGCTGAAAAAGAAGGAAAAGCAGAAATTGCCTGGCTCCACTTTAAAACCGAGGAAGAAGAACACCTAGGGGTGGCAGAAAAAATCAAAAAACTTCAAAAGGAAAATGAAGGCGCCGACTTTTCAGATTTCGCCGTTTTGGTGCGAACTAACAACGCTGCTGTTTCTTTTTGTAGAAGTTTTGAGAGGTTGGGTATTCCTCACCGTTTCCTGGCTCTACGCGGACTTTACTACAAGCCCATCATTATGGACACCATTTCTTATTTCACCCTTCTAACCGACCGCTACGACAGCCGGGCTTTTTACCGGGTTCTTAAAATGCCTCCTTTTGATCTTAAAGGAGAAACCGTTTCAAAACTTTCCCTTTTGGCTAAAAAGAAGTCCTTTTCGCTTTTCGAGGCGGCTGAAAAGGTGAAAGATGAAAAAATTAAAAACATTCTTTCTCTTATTGAAAAACACTCTGACTTTTCGGAAAAAAGGAACGTTTCAGAAGTTTTTATCTCCTTTCTTGAAGACACGGATTACTTGGATTACTTAAACAAAAAAAGGGATATCGAAGGAATAAGGTATATAAACGAGTTTTACTCGAGGATAAAAGCTTTTGAAAACGCCAACAGGGTCGCCACCTTGAGCAACTTCCTAAAACAAATCGACCTGGAGCTAGAAGCGGGGGAAGAAGGAGAGATAAACTTTGATCCTTTCGAAAACGAAAACAAGGTGAAAATACTAACCGTCCACAAGGCTAAAGGGTTGGAATTTAAATACGTATTTTTACCCAACCTGGTTAAAAGAAGATTTCCTACTATAAGAAGAAGCGATCCAATTGAGCTTCCGGATCAACTAATAAGAGACATAATTCCTGAAGGAAACACCCACCTGGAAGAAGAAAGAAGACTGTTTTACGTGGGAATGACAAGAAGTAAAAAGGGCTTGTTTTTAACTTCAGCGCTTGACTACGGAGGAGTAAGAAAAAAAAGACCCTCCCGATTTTTAGAAGAGCTGGAAATAGAAGCGGAAGAAAAAGAGGCGTCCCGGGAAAAGATAAAAACTCACAAAGTCAAAAAACAAAAGAAAGAAAACCTTAAAATTCCCTCACATTTTTCCTTCAGTCAGTTCCAGGCTTTTAAAAATTGCCCTCTTCAATACAAGTTCGCTCATATTTTAAGAATTCCTATCAGGGGAAAAGCCTTCTTTAGCTACGGGAAAACGATGCATAACACCTTAGAAAGGTTTGTAAAAGAAGATGTTTCAAGTTGGGATAAGCTGCTTGAGATATTTGAAGAAGAATGGATAGAAGATTGGTTTAATGACCAAGAAGAAAAAGAAAAATACTTTAAGCAGGGAAAAGAGAGTTTGAAAATATTTTTAAAAGATTATCAAGAAAAAAAGCCGGAAGTGTTAAAAATTAATGGGGAGCCGGCTTTGGAGAAAAACTTCCGGTTGAAAATAGGGGAGGATACCGTTGTGGGAAAAATAGATCGTGTGGATAAAGTTGAAAACGGGGTAGAGCTTATCGACTACAAAACAGGGCGGGTGAAAGATAAATTAAGAAAAAAAGATAAAAAGCAGCTTTTAATTTACCAAATAGCGGCAGAAGAAGCCCTCGATTTAAAACCTAAGAAACTAACTTATTATTACCTCAACAAGGGTAAAAAGCTTTCTTTCTTGGGAGAAAAAGAGCAGCTTGAAGAGCAGAAAGCGGAAATGAAAAAACTAATTGAAAGAATAAAAAAGAAAAATTTTGACCCTGATCCGGGGTGGCAGTGCAAATTCTGCGACTTTAAGAAAATATGTGAGTATGCAAAACAATAAAGATAAAAAATGGGATGTTTGTGTGATTGGGGGAGGGCCGGCAGGAATGATGGCCGCAGGGAGAGCGGGGGAGAGTAAAAAGGTCATTTTGCTTGAAAAAAATAAAAAGCTCGGTCAAAAGCTTCTTTTAACGGGAAAAGGAAGGTGCAACATCACCACTGCCGAAATCGATGATCACGAATTCGTTAAAAAACTGAATGAAAAAGGTGATTTTCTTTACTCCGGACTTTCAGATTTCGGAGTTGAAAAGACAACTAATTTTTTTAAAGAAAAACTTAATCTTCCCCTTAAAGAAGAAAGAGGCGGAAGAGTTTTTCCTGAAAGCGGAAAAGCAGAAGATGTGCTTAGAGCTTTAAAAAAATATCTTAAAAAAAATAATGTAGAAATAAAAAGGAAAGCTGAAGTTAAAGAATTTAAAATTAAGGATAAAAAGGTAATATCTGTAGCTCTTGAAAACTCTGAAGTGAAGGCAGAAAAATTTATAATAGCCACCGGGGGGAAAAGCTATCCCGAGACAGGTTCTTCTGGAGACGGATTCAAGTGGGCTGAAAAAGCAGGGCATAAGATAACAGATATTTTTCCATCTCTCGTGCCTTTGAAAACGAAAGAAAAGTGGGTTAAAAAACTACAGGGACTTGATCTTAAAAACGTAAAACTCAAAGTTTACCAAGAAGGTAACGAGAAAGAAGAAAGGTTCGGAGATATGATTTTTACCCATTTTGGAGTAAGCGGGCCTGCGGTTTTAGACCTGAGCCGCAAGGTGGTTAAGCTTTTAAAATCGGGGGAGGTGAAGATGAAAATAGATCTTAAGCCCGCCTTGGGAACGGAAAGATTAGACAAAAGGTTAAGGCGCGACTTCAAAAAACACTCCGGCAAAATGATTAAAAACGGATTAAAAGATCTCTTGCCATCCAAGTTAATTTCTGTTTTCCTTAAATTGGCAGAAATTCATCCTTCAAGGATAACAGGAAGTATTACCAAAAAAGAAAAGGGAGAGATCCTTAAAACCTTAAAAGGTATAGAGCTTACAATTGTCGAACCCAGCGGATTCGAACAAGCCGTCGTAACAAAAGGCGGAGTTTCGACCGATGAGGTTGAGCAACAAACAATGAAGTCCAAATTAATTAAAAATCTTTATTTCGCAGGAGAAGTTTTAAACCTCGACGGTCCTACCGGAGGGTACAATCTCCAAATTGCGTGGACAACCGGGTTTATAGCCGGGCGATCTACTAGCTTAAATTGAAACCTATGAAGAAAAAAATATTCTTTCTGCTTTTAATCTCTTTAACCTTCACCGCTTTTTTAGTTTCGGCGGAGGAAGAAATTACAATTAACTTTTTTTACAGCACTACGTGCCCTCACTGCGCAGCGGAGAAAAAATTTCTTGAAGAAACTTTCAAGAATAACTCAGAAGTTGTTTTAAAAAAACATTTAGTAACCAGTAAAGAAGGGATGGAGCTTTTAAAAAAGCTTTACAGCGAATATGACGTCTCGGAAAAAGAAAAAGGACTGGTGCCCGCCACCTTTATCGAAGGTAAGTACTTCGTCGGGTACAGGGGAGATGAGGAAACAGGGGGTGAAATAGAAGAACATGTTTTAAATTTACTGGAAGGAAAAGAAACCGATTCGAACTCTAATGACGTTTTAAGAGAAATAAAAATACCGGTAATAGGAAAAATGAAGATTGAAGGTTTGGCTCCCCTTCCTTTATCTATAGTGCTCGGCACCCTTGACGGCTTTAATGCCTGCGCAATGGTCGCTTTGAGTTTTCTTCTTGCTTCTTTAGCGGCTACGGGAGTACGAAAAAAGATAATTCTTATTGGAGGGGTGTTTATCTTTATCTCGGGCCTTGTTTATTTTCTCTTTATCGCAGCGTGGCTGAATCTTTTTTTAGTCCTGGAGCAAATGAAAATTATCACTGCCGCGGTAGGAGGTGTAATAATCATCTTTTCTCTTCTGCTTTTAAAAGAATACATAAACGGAGTGGTTTGTAAGATATGCAACGTAGAAGAAGACAACGGTATTTTTCAAATATTTTCTAAAGCAGAAAAAAAGCTCTTTGAAAAAATGAAAGAGTTGATAAATAAAGATTTGTCACTGCCTCTTCTTGTTTTAGGAGTTTCAATTATCGCAGCTGGTGTTAACTTGGTTGAGCTGGCCTGTTCTTTGGGATTTCCGCTTGCCTTTACTCGGATTCTAACAACAATGAATCTTCCTGGCCTCTCTTACTACTTCTACATCTTCTTATACGTTCTTTTCTACATGATAGATGATTTCATCATTTTCCTCATAGTTGTTTTCACCCTAAAAATTACAAAGATATCAGATAAATATTTGCAAATCGTAAAGCTTATAGCATCCCTCGTTTTACTCGTGTTAGGAATAATCTTTATCTTGCAGCCTTCTCTTTTAACCTCCCTGTCCTAACTTCTCTTGGACAGAGTTTTCCAGGCGCCGCAGAGCAATATGAAGATCAGTAAATATTTTATTGGCACTGGTAACAATATTTAGGCTGCTTTGGGTTTGTTGGAAGTAGCCAATAACTAAAACCAAATCACCCACCTCAGCTTGACCGTGAAAAATTTTGTAAACGATGAGAGCCACCGCAAACCCCTGGGTCAAATCAGAAAGAACCTGAACCGCTGTCCACCGCCAGTAGTGAATATTCAATGCTTCTGAGGCTTCCTTGTAAAAAGCTTCGCCTTGTTTTTCAAGAGTGTTTTTAAGTTTTTCTCCATCTTCTCGCTCTCTCCATACATCCGGGATCTTTCGATAAGCGGTTCCCCAGAAAGCTTCCGAAACTTCAAAGGAGTCGCGCGCTTCATCAGAGTAAAAACCGGCGGCGAAATAATCCACTAAAAGATAGATAAAGGTATATACAAGGAAAAGGATAAAATAGTCAATATTTGTTTTAAAAAGAACAAGGGGTACAACAATGAAGTTGACCGGAAGTTGAAGTAAGTTGTCTTTGTAATAAATTAAAAGCCCGTTTAAAACTTCCGTTATCCTTTTAATCGCCTGCACCGCTTCACCTGTTCTTGAGTCTTCCTTCACCTCGCTCCGGCTGGTGAAAAAAAGAGTGAAGTCAATAGTCATATCAAGGCTTAAATTCTCAAGGCCGGATTTAGAACGCAGCCTTATCATATCTTCGGTCACCTTGTTTATAATCATCCCCGCAATCCAAGGCAGCGCTCCTTCCCAGTTAGATGGATCCTGGGTTAAAACATTAACTACGCGGGAAAGGGCAAAAGGCCAAAAAAGAGTTTGAGCGAAAGCTACAAGTCTCCAAAAAGAATACCAAATTATCTTTATTTTCTTTTGCTTCCAAAAATTATTAAAAAATTCCTTAAGTAAGGGTTTCATAACTTGTTTTATTATCTTAATTGGTCCATAATAACATAAGATTGTTTTAAATCTTTGTTTTATGAAAAGAAAAAAGGTAGGGCTTGTTCTGGGATCGGGTGGAGCTCGAGGGTTCGCCCACCTGGGAGTTATTAAAGCCTTGGAAGAAAATGAAATTCCCATTGACCTTATCGTCGGAACAAGCGCCGGCGCCATAGTGGGAGGAGTTTACTCATATCTTAAAAACTACCCCAAAACAGAGGAAGAGTTTTTTAAATTCAAGTGGAGACAGGTTTTAAGAAGGTTTGTTATGAGACAAAGAATAGACGAGATATATCACTCCGTTTTAGGAAAGATAACTTTCAAGGAGCTTAAAATACCCTTCAAAGCAGTAGCTTTCGATTTTGAAAAATTAGAACCAGTTGTTTTAGAAGAAGGAGATGTGGGAAGCGCTATGGAGGCAAGCGGCTGTCTTCCTCATCTTTGGCAGAAGATAAAATGGGAAGAAAGAAACCTTTATGATGGAGGGTTGGCTGTTCCCTTGCCGACAAAAGAAGCTAGAAAAATGGGGGTTGACGTATTGGTAGCCGTCAGCCTCAACAGTAAAAAAGTAATCAACAAAAATTACAAAACACGTATCGGTCCCCTCGGAATAAAGTTTTACCTTGAAACTCTTCAGCATTACCTTATCAAAGAACAATCAAAAGAGGCTGACTTTTTAATAGAGCCTGAAATTAAAAAGCTTTCTTTTTGGGACTGGCGCTCTCCTCGAAAAATAATTGAAAGAAGAATACAAAACGCCGAAAAAGCAACTTTGCCTTTTGTTAAAAAAATTAAAGATAAAATTAAAAAATGAGTAAAAAAGTAGGTCTGGCCTTGGGCTCCGGGGGAATAAGAGGGTTCGCTCACATCGGCGTCTTAAAAGTGCTGGAAAAAAATGAGATCCCCATTGATTTTATTACCGGGTCAAGTGCGGGGGCGGTAGCAGGCGCTGCTTACGCTTTTTATCAAGACGCTCAAAAAGTAGAGGATCTTTTTCTCTCCTTAAAGTGGCGTGAAACACTTTCGCTACTTGATTTTTCTTTGCAGGGTGGACTCATAAAAGGAGAAAAAATTAAAAACTTCATTAGAGAGCTTACCGAGGATTCCGATTTTTCTGATCTTAAGATTCCCTTTTCCGCTGTAGCCACCAAAATAGAAACGGGAAAATCTTACGTTTTTCAAAAAGGGGACTTGGAAAAAGCACTGCTGGCAAGTTGTGCCTTCCCTTTTGTCTTCAAGCCGGTGAAAGACAAGGGGAGATTGTTGATGGACGGGGGTCTTTCCAACCCCGTTCCGGCAGACGTAGCAAAAAAGATGGGGGCGGAAATAGTAATCGGAGTCAACCTTGATAATGCTTCTTACCTTGCCGCCTACAAAAACAAAACTGGTTCTTTAAAATTTTTCGCTGAAATTATTAAGAAAAATTTAATTGAAAAAATCTTAGAAAATCATGCGGAAGTTGTAATCAACCCCCAGTTTAAAAGCAAAACCACGCTGAAAGAAATTAAAGACATTTTTGATCAGAAAGCTAAAGAGTTGATAAAAGCAGGAGAAAAGGAAACTTTATCGAAAATAGATAAGATCAAAAAGTTTGTGATATAATAAAAACGATGATCGTTAAGATAAAAGTACATCCGAACTCCGAAGAAGAAAAAATTGAAAAAAAAGAAAAAGACAGTTTTGAAGTTTGGCTCAAGGAAAAAGCAAAAGAGGGGAGAGCCAACAAATGTCTTTTCAGTCTTCTTCAAGAAAAATTTCCCGGAAAAAGAATAATTTTGCTTAAGGGAGGGAAAAAACCAAATAAAATAATTAAAATTACATGAGTTACAATCCTGAAAAATATATCTACACCCCAGGGCAAAAAGAACCTTTCGAGGTAAGCCGGTACCGGATAGACATGTTTAAGGAATGTCCCAGATGTTTTTATCTTTACGCTCGAAAAAGAGTAAAAAGACCCTCTTGGCCGGCTTTTACCCTAAACAGTGCAGTTGATATTTTACTTAAAAAAGAGTTTGATGTTCACCGGGCAGAAAAAGAGTCACATCCTTTGATGAAAAGCTACGGTATTAACGCCGTTCCTTTTCAACATCCCAAAATGAGTGACTGGAGAGACAACTTCGAAGGAGTAAGGGTTCTACACGAACCAACGAATTTAATTGTTTACGGGGCTGTTGATGATATCTGGGTAACTCCGAACAAAGTTCTAACCGTTGTTGATTACAAATCAACAAGTACCTATAAAAAAGTAACTTTGGATGGAAAATACAAAGAAAGCTACAAGCGCCAAATGGAAGTTTATCAGTGGCTTTTGAGAGGACAGGAGGGGTTGAAAGAAAAAGGCTACTCGGTGTCTGATAAGGGATTTTTCGTTTATGCAAACGGGAGGAAAGATAAAAAAGCTTTTGACGGCAAATTGGAGTTTGACGTACAAATCCTTCCTTACGTAGGTGATGATTCCTGGGTGGAAAAAAAGATCTTTGAAATCAATGAATGTCTCAACAAGGAAGAGGTTCCGCCGGCTGATCCGGAGTGTGAATACTGCAACTACCGGGAGGAGGCAAAAAAGGAACTGGAAGGTTGATAAAGATAAAGAACAATTTAAAAGTTTTTAGGCCGAGAATTGAAACGAAGTTCTGGATCAAAAAGTCAGTTCCTTTCATTAAAAAATCATTCAAGGGAAAGGTTAAAGTTTTGGACATTTTCACAGGTACCGGGTTTTTGGGGCTTGTCGTTTTAAAAGAAATTCCCCACTCGCATGTAACTTTCGTTGATATTTCAAAAAAAGCGATTCTTCAAACAAAAGAAAACTTGAAAGCCAACAACTTCTCTTCAAAAAGATGGAAGGTCATAAAAAGTGATTTGTTTAAAGAAATAAAAGGAAAATGGCATGTTGTCCTGGCCAACCCCCCTTACGTAGCCGCCGAAAGAAAAAAAGAAGTTGATCCTGAAACCTTAAAAAACGATCCCAAGAAAGCTCTTTTTGCAGGACCAAAGGGGTTAAAGATAATCAAAAAATTTCTTAAACAAGCCCCAAAGTACTTGGAAAAGGGGGGAGTGGTTTTGATGGAGTTCGATCCAAACCAAAAGAAAGAGATCAAAAAGCTTGCCGAAGAAAACTTTAAAATTCATTTTAAAAAAGATCAGTTTCAAAAAACAAGATACGTTTTGTTAAAAAATGCAAAAAGAAATTAAAAAAGAGATAGCTCGTTTCGGATCGCTCTTTGTCCTGATTTTTATAGCTTCTTTCGTTGGAACAACCGTTTCCAGCTCTTTAAAAAAACTTGAAAGGGAATCAAGTGATTTTAAATTTGTTTCAATCTCAAAAAGAGAAAGGAATGAACTATGTCAAGAGATATCAAAGGAAAACTCGATTGAAATTCCCAAAATTAATATCGAAGCTCCTTTGGTTTTCCCGGAAGAAGAAGACAGCGACCTGGTGGATGACTTGGACAAGGGGGTTACTCATTATCCTGAAACGGTGCTGCCGGGAGAAAAGGGTTTGGGTATTTTTCTGGGTCATAGTGCTCCTTCGGGATATCCGAAGATAAAATATGACTGGGTTTTTAGCGACCTCAACAACTTGGAAAAAGGTGATGAGGTTTTTATTAACTTTGAAAAATGCAGGTATGCTTACCGAGCAACAGATAAAATATTTTTAGAAAAAGGTGAAGAGATACCAAATCATTTGACAGAGTCAAATAATTCTGTTATAATCTTAATAAGTTGCTGGCCACCAGGGAGAAATGTTAGAAGAATTGGTGTTGTTTTAGAACTTGATACGGGTTAGTTTACGCTTTCTAAAAAGAGAATAGTTTTTCTTTTTCTAGAGAGCGCAAACGCGCTCTCT
>CAYLVJ010000004.1:0-13862 GCA_964387175.1 uncultured Candidatus Saccharibacteria bacterium
TCTTGACAAAAACAATCATTAGAGTAAGCTAAATTCAAAGGCAGTGAAGGGGAAAGACGCCCCGGAGCCGAAGGAAGAAATCCTTAAAAAGAGAGTAGAACCTTCCGGGTTCGCCCGTTACAGCGACAAGTCCGTATAAAAAGCGGATGATAAGTTTCTAGCGGCAACGTTAGAAAAAAATAAGGTGGCACCACGTTTTAAAAGCGTCCTTAGTTCAAAGCATATGCTTTGAGTTGAGGACGCTTTTTTATTAAAAATAATTAAAAAAACATGAAAAGAACAATGACCTCCAAAACGCCAGAAAAGGTAGGGGAGAAGGTTAAGTTGTTCGGATGGATCAATTCCGTTCGAACCCACGGTAAAATAATATTTGCCGACCTACGAGATAAAGAAGGTTTTCTTCAAATTGTCTTCTCTCCCAAAAATGAAAAGTGCTTTAAAAAAGCTCAAAGTTTAAAACCCGAGTACGTAGTTGAAATAGAGGGAGAGGTAAAAGAAAGGCCAGAAAACATGACCAACCCTGATCTTAAAACAGGAACGGTGGAAATGTCAGCTCTAAAACTAGAAATCCTTTCTGAGGCCAAAACCCCTCCTTTCCCTTTAGACACCGATGGACACGAAATAAGTGAAGAAAAAAGACTAGAGTACCGTTACCTTGACCTCAGAAGAGAACGTCTTAAGAGAAACTTAGAAAAAAGACAAGAGGTTACAAAGATAATGAGAGACTTTTTAATCAAAAGAAATTTTACAGAAGTAGAAACCCCCATTCTAACCAAATCAACTCCTGAGGGAGCAAGAGATTTCGTGGTTCCTTCCCGCCTCCAGTTGGGAAAATTCTACGCCTTACCCCAAAGCCCCCAACAATACAAACAACTCTTGATGGTGGCTGGAATAGAAAAATATTTCCAAATTGCCCGCTGTTTTAGGGATGAAGACCCTCGGCATGATAGAGCTTACGGTGAGTTCACTCAACTTGACGTGGAGATTTCTTTTGCAAGCCAGGAGGAGATTTTGAAATTAACCGAAAAACTTTTCACCAAAATAATTGAAAGGGTCTTTCCAGAAAAACACATTAAAGAAAAACCCTTTCCTCGTATTCCTTACAAAAAAGCCATGGAAAAATGGGGCACGGATAAGCCTGACTTAAGAAATAATAAAAAAGACCCGGATGAATTAGCTTTCTGCTTTATAGTCGACTGGCCTCTTTTTGAAAAAACGGAAGAAAGACAAATCAGCCCTGTGCACCACCCCTTTACAGCTCCCAAAAAAGAATCGGTCCATCTTTTAGAAAAAGAGCCAATGAAGGTTCTCTCCTGGCAGCACGACTTCGTTTTAAATGGATATGAAGTCGGTGGAGGAAGTGTCAGAATAACGGACCCCGAAGTTCAAGAAACCGTTTTCAAGATCCTGGGACACAGCAAAGAAGAAATAAAGAAAAAATTCGGACATCTTTTGGAAGCCTTCGAATACGGAGTTCCTCCCCACGGAGGGATTGCTCCTGGTTTGGACCGTTTCCTCATGGCAGTCCTTGGAGAACCGAGCATAAGGGAGGTTATGGCTTTCCCGGCTTCTGCCAGCGGAAAAACGTCAGTTATGGACGCACCGGGGGAAATAAGTAAAAAACAACTGAAAGAGCTGCACCTTAAAATCAAAAAAGAAGAAAAGTAAAAGTTGTCTCAACCCTCATTTTATCTTAAAATGATATAAGTAAAATAACTTAAAACAATATGCAAAAAATTAAATCTTGGGAGGTTTTAGAACCAGGACCGAAAAACTTCCCTGAAATTATAAATGTGATTGTAGAAACGTCTAAGGGAAGTAAGGAGAAGTACGAATTAGATAAAAAAACAGGACTTCTTTTTTTAGACCGTGATTTGTTTGGGTCCATGATTTATCCCGGAGACTACGGCATGGTTCCCCAAACCTTGTGTGATGACGGTGACCCAGTTGACGTACTGATTTTAGTTTCTCAACCTCATCTTCCCGGAATCATTATTCCTTCAAGGCCCGTGGGTTTAATGAGAATGGAGGATGAAAAAGGTAAAGACGATAAAGTTCTTTGTGTGCCGGCTGATAACGTTGATCCGAGTTTTAAAAATATCAGAGACTTAGAAGACGTCTCAGAGTATCTCCTCGCTGAAATTAAAAACTTTTTCGAGCACTACAAAGATCTCGAACCTGAAAAATGGGTAAAGATAAAAGGGTGGGAGGGCAAAAAAGGCGCTCAGGAATTTATTGAAAAATCGGTTAAAAATTACAAAAAAGACAAATGAAATTTTCCTGGTTGGAAAAAATAACAACGGAGAAAAAAAGAGCTGCAGCTGTTTTTTTCTTTGGTTTTGTTCTAATTCTTCTTTTTTGGGCGATGAAAGGAAAAATGGAAAATCTTTTCTTAAAAGAAATTTCCTTTCGAACTTACGATCAGACCGCATATATAAGAAACAAAACTCTTGTCCTAAATTATCAAAACTCAAAGCCTGCCTTCATCAAAAATCAAGAGGAGTTGAGTCTCGACTGTAAATCCGCTATATCAATACACGTTAATAGGGATGGGAAAGAAAAAGTTCTTTGGAAAAAAAACTCTTCCAAAAAACTTCCCATTGCAAGCTTAACTAAACTAATGACTGGCTGGGTTGCGCTTCGAGAATATGAACCCAACGATGTGATAACTTTCTCTAAAGAAGCAGCCCGAAAAGAAGGAGAACCCAACTTTTTTAAAGAAGGAGAATCCTTTTACGTCAGAGATCTTATCTACTCAATTTTTGTAGAGTCAAGCAACAGAGCTGCTTATTCTTTAGCCGAAAAAGAAAATATCGATGGGTTCATTAAAAAAATGAATGAAGAAGCAGAGAAGCTGGGTATGGAAAACACCGTCTTTTACAACCCTACCGGCTTAGACCCCGATGAAGAAGGAGAGCCTCTAAACTTTTCAAGTGCAGAAGATCTTGCAAGGTTGGTGAAAGAGATTTTAGTTCACCCTTCTCTTGCAATCCAGGCGTCTCAAACAAAATCCAGAGATCTTTACCAGATAAACGGAGGTTTTCACCACACAATGAACTCAACAAACAAATTACTGGAAAAAACAGATAGTATAATATTGGCTAAAACTGGGCGAACTCCGGAAGCTGAAGAATGTTTGTTGATTGTTCAAGAAAAGCCCAACGGATTTCTTATCAATATAGTTTTAGGAGCAGAAGACAACTTCTCCGCTATGGGAAAATTAATTAATTGGACCGAAAATAATTTTAAATGGTAATCATATGCCAGGTCTTACCCTTGACGTTTTAAAAATTTTCACCTTGGGAATAGTAAGTTTTACAACTTCTCTTCTTTTAACTCCGGCTTTGACTCATTTTTTGTATAAGCACAAATTTTGGAAGAAAAACGCCAGGGAAAAATCAATAGATGGAATGGATATTCCAGTTTTTAGAGAACATCATCTTGAAAAAGAAACCAACACCCCACGGGGAGGCGGTATATTAATCTGGGTTACCTGCTTGGGGTTAGCACTTTTTTTCTGGCTTTTATCTCACATTAATGTTCCAATTTTTGGAAAATTAAACTTTCTTTCTCGAAGCCAAACCTGGCTTCCTCTTTTTTCTTTCATAGCTGGGTCAGTTATAGGTTTGGCGGATGATTTTTTAACCGTTTCGGGGGTTGGAAAATATATAGGGGGAGGGTTAAAACTTACCTACCGGCTTCTTCTTGTTTTTATAATCGGAGTAGTAGGAGCTCTTTGGTTCTACTTTAAACTTGACTGGAGCACAATTCATATCCCCGGGAACGGGGAAGTTTATCTTGGTTTTTTGTACATCCCTCTTTTCATAATAGTCAACATGGCTGTTTATTCTGGAGGAGTGATAGACGGACTGGACGGCCTGTCGGGAGGAGCTTTTGCCTCCATCTTCGGTGCTTATGGAGTCATAGCGTTGTGGCGGGGACAAATTAACCTAGCCGCTTTCTGTGCCGTTATACTTGGTGCACTACTTTCCTTTTTATGGTTTAACATTCCTCCTGCAAGGTTCTACATGGGAGAAACAGGCATTTTAGGTTTGGGCACTACGTTGACAGTAGTTGCTTTTTTAACGGATTCTGTCTTGGTCCTACCCATCATCGGACTTCTTTTGGTTGTAGAGTCCGCTTCCGTCATTATCCAGCTTTTGTCTAAAAAATTCTTCAATAAAAAAGTATTTAAGGCTGCTCCAATACACCACCATTTCGAAGGAAAAAACTGGCCTTCTTACAAAGTTACCATGAGATTCTGGGTTATAGGAATAATGGCGGCAATTTTAGGAGTTACTATTAGACTGCTGGGATAACAATCTTTAATCAACGAGAGATGATTATAGGAGTTTTCGACTCTGGCTTTGGAGGAATAGATATTTTAAGAGACCTGGTTCGCGAGATACCTCAAGCGGACTTTTTGTACCTGGGCGACACCGCCCGAGCTCCTTATGGAACCAGAAGTAAAGAAAAAATATATCAGTTTACAAAAGAAGGGTTAAGGTTTTTAGAAAAAAAGGGAGCAAGAAAAAAACTTCTCGCCTGCAATACCGCATCCAGTCAAGCCCTGCCTCTTTTAGAAAAACGAGATAAAAAATTGGCAGAAAATTTAAGCGGAATTGTGGAGCCGGTAGCCTCATATTTGGCCAGTAGGGATTTTCAAAGAATCGGTGTCATAGGCACAGAGGCGACTATTCGCTCCAATGCTTTCAAAAAAGAAATCAAGAAAAAAAAGCCGGAAGTAAAAGTTTTTCAAAACCCAGCTCCTCTTTTGGTGCCAATCGTCGAAGAGGGGGAACAAGATTCAAAGATAGCTGAACTGGCGGTAAAAAAATACACAACACCTCTTTTGAAAAAAAACATTGAAGTTTTAATTTTAGGATGCACTCATTTCGGCATCCTGGAGAAAACAATTAAAAAGTGCCTGCCCCAAGAGGTGGAGTTAATAAAAGAGGGTCCCATTTTGGCAGAAAAAGTGAAAAACTCCATCCAAAAAAAAGAGGGTAGAGGAGAGGTTACTTTTTACACCACCGACCTTACGGAAAAATTTACCAAGCTGGGTTCGCTCTTTTTTGGCAAAAGAATAAAGCCCATAAAAGTCAATTTATGAACTTAAAAGACCTGAAAAAAGAAAAATTGCTGGTGCTGGGTTTCGGGAAAGAGGGGAAAGACACCTATTCTTATCTTAAAAAACATTTCCCTGATAAGAAAATAATTATTGCCGATAAGAAAGAGTTAAAAGATTTCAATTTAGAGGATCAACGGGTTTTAAAACAAGAAAAATCTTTTTTAGGAGAAAAATATCTTGAAGCCCTAGACGAATCAACTGTTGTTTTCAAGACAGCCGGTATTCCTCTGGGGAAAATAAAAAGTTTGGTGGGTAAAGAACAAACAATAACCTCACAAGACAAATTCTTCATTGAAAACTGTCCAGGGAAAATTATTGGTATCACAGGAACCAAAGGAAAGGGAACAACCGCCTCCATTGTCTATTCTATTCTCAAAAAATCCCGAGAAAATGTATTTTTAGTAGGCAATATTGGAGAGCCTAGGTTAAAATATCTCGATAGAGCAGAGGAAAAAAGTATTTTTGTCTACGAATTATCGGCTCGACAGCTTCAACTTTTAGATACCGGGGTGGATATAGCTGTTTTCTTGAATTTTTATCCCGCTCACCTTGATTATTACAAAAGCTTAGAGGAATACAAAAAAGCCAAGGAAAAAATCATTACAAATCAAAAACAAGAAAGCTACTTGATCTACAACCATGACCAAAAAGTCATCCGGCAGATGGCTGAAAAATCAAAGGCCAAAAAGATAACTTTTTCATTAAAAGAAAAAAAAGACCTTTCCTTAAAAAACGGCTGGCTTTGCTTCCAAGATAAAAAAATAATTAAAGAGGAAAAAATTCCTCTTAAAGGAAGATTTAATCTTTCCAATACTCTGGCGGCTATAGGGGTGGCAGAGGTGCTAAAGATTAAAAAAGAAAAAATTGAAAAAGGAATAATTGATTTTACCCCCTTACCGCATCGTTTAGAGTTCGTTGGTCAATTTAAACAAATCGATTTTTACAACGACTCTCTTGCCACGCTTCCCGAACCCGTCATTTTAGCACTTGAGACAATAAAAAACACCCAGACTATAATTTTAGGAGGATACGAAGCCGGACAAGATTTCAACCAGCTGGCGCGGAAAATAGCAGCAAGCAATGTAGAAAATATTATCCTTTTTCCACCTACTGGAAAAAGAATTAAAGAGAAAATTAAAGAATTTTCTTCAGATAAAAACTTTTTTCGAGCTGATTCGATGAAAGAAGCTGTCCGCTGGGCTTACGAGAAAACAAAAAAGGGAAAGTCCGTTCTTCTTTCTCCTGCCGCACCCAGCTTCGGCGTTTTTAAAAATTACAAACAAAGAGGAAACCTTTTTAAAAAATGGGTAAAAAAATATGGCCAAGAGAAAAAAAATTGACGGAATTCTTGTCGGGTTAGTAAGTTTCTTGCTTCTTCTAGGAGGATTGATACTTTTCAGCGTTTCAGCTCCCATAAGCGGAATGAACTTTGGTTCTCCTTTTTATTATATAAAGCACCAAATTATTTTCGGTCTCATTCCCGGAACTCTTTTTGCCGTATCTTTGTACTTAATCCCTCTTTCCAAACTTAAAAAAGCAAGCTTGTACCTTTTTTTATTTAACCTCTTTTTGTCTTCGCTGGTTTTTCTCCCGCCTTTTGGGTTGAAAATATCTGGAGCTACAAGATGGTTAAAAATAGGAAGTTTTTCTTTTCAGCCCGCTGAAGTATTAAAAATAACACTCCCTCTTTATCTGGCTACCTGGCTGACTAAAGGGTCGAGAAAAAAAATAATAGATCTTTCTTGTTTTTTGGCTATTTTACTGCCGGTAGGAATTATTCTTTGGGCTCAGCCCGACTTCAGTACCCTTATCATTACTTTCGCTGCTTCATTTTTAGTTTATTTCTTGGCAGACGTACCTTTAAGACATATACTTATTTTAGGACTGTTGGTTACTGTGGGAGCTGGAGCTTTGGTTATTTTTGCCCCCTACAGGATGCAGCGACTGCTTGTGTTTTTGAATCCAAGTTTGGATCCGATGGATGCCGGCTATCAAATAAAACAATCTTTGATTACTATCGGTTCAGGCGGTATTTACGGAAAAGGAATCGGTCTGAGCAGTCAAAAGTTCGGTTATTTGCCGAACGTTATCTCCGACTCCATATTTTCAGTCTGGTGTGAAGAGACGGGCTTAGTTGGAGCAAGCATGATTGTAATTCTTTTTCTTTTACTTTTTGTAAGAGTAAAGATTAAATCATCCGAAAGTAAAAATGAGATAACTAAAATACTGGCTCCGGCCTTGGTAAGTACAATAGTAATTCAAGCCTTTTTAAACATAGGGGCAATGACAGCTCTCGCTCCCCTTACAGGAGTTCCTCTTCCTTTCATAAGTTACGGGGGATCTCATCTTTTAACAGAACTGGCCATGATGGGTTTAATATTCAACCTTGTTTCTCAAAAATGAAAGAAGAAAAGATAAAAATTGTTCTAACCGGAGGGGGAAGCGGCGGACACGTTTTTCCCTTAATAGCTGTGATCAGAGAAATTAAAAGACTCCTTCCTCAAAAAACCGAGCTTTTTTACGTCGGACCAAAAGACGAATGGGTAGAGCTTTATCTTTCCCAGGAAGATGTAAAAGTGAGGGGAACAACGGCCGGGAAAATAAGAAGATATATTACGCCAAAGTCTGTTCTTTTAAATTTCCTTGGTGTCTTCAAAATTATTTTCGGGTGTATGCAGGCCTTGTTTCATCTTCTTGCTATCAATCCGGAAATTATTTTTAGTAAAGGAGGTTATGGTTCCATACCTGTTGCTATGGGAGGAAAAGTATTAGGGATACCCATTTTCGCCCACGAGTCAGACGCAGTTCCCGGACTTTCAAACCGTTTTATCTCTAAGCTTGCCATTCAAACTTTCGTCTCCTTTCCCAATACAGAATATCTAAACCCTAAAAAAACAATCAGGGTTGGAAATCCTGTCAGAAGAGAAATATTCGGGGGCACACCCCAAAAAAGCAAAAGAATGTTCAATCTTTCTGGTGAAAAGCCGGTACTTTTTGTAATTGGAGGTTCGCAAGGCTCTCAAAGAATCAACGACCTTGTTCTTTTGATACTTCCTCAACTTTTAGAAAGGTTTGAAGTTGTTCATCAATGTGGAATAAAAAACATAAAACAAGTTAAAAAGGAAGCTCAAGTGGTTATGAAGGAAAAACAAGCCCCTTATTACCATCCCAAGTCTTTTTTAAACGAAGAAAAAATCAAAGAAGCTTATTTCGCCGCCGACATCATTGTAAGCCGGGCTGGATCCGGGGTAATATTTGAAACCGCCTGCTTAAGTAAAGCACTTATTTTAATTCCTCTTCCTGAGTCAGCTCAAGACCATCAATACGAAAACGCTTACCGACTGGAAGAGCTCAACGCCGCCATGGTTTTGGAAGAGAAGAATATAACACCTCAGTTTTTCTTAGAAAAACTCCACTACTTAATCGAACACGAAGAGGTTTTAGAGAAAATGAGACAAAACATTTCTCACTTTGCTAAACCCAGAGCAGCTAAGGTTATAGCCCACTATCTTTTGGAATACATCCTCACCTAATTGACAAAAACAGGGATATCGTTCAAAATAAAGTAATTAATCAAGAATTAATGTGGATGATTCAAAAGAAAAAATTAGAACCCGTTTTGCGCCTTCTCCCACTGGTTTTTTACATGTAGGAAATGCTCAAGGTGCTATCTTCAACTATCTTTTTACAAGAAAACACCAAGGGGTGTTTGTTTTGAGAATTGAAGATACCGACAGAAAACGATACAAAAAAGAATACGAGGAAGATATTTTAGAAAGTCTACGATGGTTGGGTCTGGAATGGGACGAAGGACCCGAGAAAAAAGGAAAATACTCTCCATATCGACAAAGTAAGAGAGGAGAGGTGTACAAAAAGTACCTTGAGAAACTTTTAGAAGATGATAAAGCATATTATTGTTTCTGCTCGGAAGAAGATCTTGAAACTCAAAGAGAATATTTTAAAAGTATAGGAAAACCTCCCGTCTACAACGGCCACTGCGAAGATCTGAAGTCAGAGGAGATTAGAGAAAAAATAAAAAGGGGAGAGGAGTACGTAATCCGCTTCAAGGCTCCGGGTAAAAATTTAGAGTACAACGATTTAGTGCGAGGTAAGATCGAGTTTGACACCAGATTGACCGGAGACTTCGTCATTGCGAAAGACTTTTCTTCTCCGCTTTATAATTTCGCTTGTGTTGTAGACGATTATGAAATGAGAATAACTCATGTTATCAGAGGAGAAGATCACATACCAAACACACCTAAACAAATTCTCTTATACCAAGCCCTAAATTTAGAAACTCCGAAATTCGCTCACCTGCCTCTTCTTTTAAACCCTGATCGCAGCAAACTTTCTAAAAGAAAAGGAGGCGTGGAGGTAAAAGATTTCAAAAAAGAGGGATACTTGCCGGAAGCCTTAGTTAACTTCATCTCTTTTCTAGGCTGGAACCCCGGCACTCAAAAAGAAATATATTCCCTTGAAGAGTTGATAGAAGATTTTTCTTTGGAAAGAGTAAGAAGTTCAGGCGCCATTTTCAATCGAAGCCGACTCAACTACCTCAATGGTTATTACATAAGAGAAAAACCTTTGGAAGAAATAACCAAAAAGTGTCTTCCTTATCTTTTAGAAAATAATTTTTTAGAAGAAAATAAAGAAGGTTTCAAAATAGTAGAAACTGGAGAAAAAATAACGGAGGAGACGTTAGAAGAAATTGTAGATCTTTATAAAGAAAGGTTGGAAAAACTATCTGAAATTACCGAACTTGCTGATTTTTTCTTTAAAGAAGATTTAGACTATTTCTTAGACCTTTTGCTTTGGAAAGACCAATCTTACGAAGAACTTTCCCAGGCTCTTGAC
This sequence comes from uncultured Candidatus Saccharibacteria bacterium, assembly GCA_964387175.1. Taxonomy (GTDB): domain Bacteria; phylum Patescibacteriota; class Minisyncoccia; order Minisyncoccales; family CAYTKG01; genus CAYLVJ01. The sequence goes on from CAYLVJ010000004.1 coordinate 9,986, forward strand.
AAATTAATAAGCTTATTGTCTGAAATAGAAAAGGATGATTGGGAAAAAAGAGGGTTGAAAAAAGTTCTTCTTCCAGAATCTAAAAAGTTTGGAGAAAAGTTAGGGAAAGAAGGCAACCGTGGTTTTCTTCTTTGGCCTTTCCGAGTAAGTTTGACAGGAAAAAAAGCTTCAGCCGGACCGTTTGAAATTGCAAAAGTGTTGGGCAAAAAAAGAACTCTTGCGCGTATTAAGAAAGCTAAAGAAAAACTACCAAACCATGAAAGCAAGTAATCTTATAACCATCAGCGTCTTAATCGTTACAATCCTTTTCTGTGTCACCCCGGCTTTCGCACAAGTAGGAAGCAAGGAAGAAGAAGTTAAAATGCTTAGAATCCAATCTAACGCTTCTGCTTTTATCTTTAAGAAGGCGAGAGGCTTTTTAAAAGAGTGGTGGGAAGAAAAAGCAAAAGAGAGGATAAGAAACATTTTTCGATCGACTATAAAATTTTTTGAAATTCAATTCAATACCAGGCGGGATATTTTTCTGAGAGAGTGGGAGAAAGAAAAAAAGAACATGAAAAATTTCTTTACGAATTTTTTCGATAAAGTGGGTTTGTAAAATAAAAGAATTCAAAGGGAGAGGAAAAGAAAAGGGGATTGACAGTTTCCCCTTAAAGTATTAACATGATAATAGTCGTGCTTTCTTTCTTAGTAGTCTTTTAAAAACTAGTAAAATGAAAAAGAGCCAAAAACCTCTCTTCCAACATTTAAACAATTATGTGGAGTGGTTAGAAGTAGCCAAAGGACTTTCTCCAAAGACCCAGGAAAATTACAGAAGATTTCTAAAAAAATTTTTTAAGTTTTTAAAAAAAGAAGAAATAAAAGACATAAAACCTCATGAAATCAGTAACGAAATCTTATGGAAATATCGTCTTTCTCTTGCCAATCAATACTCCAAAAAATCAAACAAGCCCTTAAAGCGTTCTACTCAAAATACATACTTAACAGCCCTGCGCTCTTTTTTAACCTTCTTCGCCGATAGAGACATTCTGTCGTTGCCCCCGGAAAAAGTAAAATTACCCAGAAAGAAAAGTGAAGATAAACTTCGATTTTTAGAACTTGATCAAGTGAAAAAACTTTTAAGCGCTCCCGACATTTCGACCAAAACCGGCCTTAGAGATCGAGCAATGATAGAAACACTGTTTTCAACCGGAATGCGGGTTTCGGAGTTAGCAGCACTCAATAAAAATCAAATCAAATTGGATAAAAAGGAAGGACTCGAGATAAGTATTATGGGGAAAGGTAATACCCCCCGCACAGTTTACTTTTCCCAAAGAGCTCTCAAGTGGGTTAAAAAATATCTTGAAATAAGAGACGATGATAAAAAACCACTTTTTATAAATTTCCGAGGACGTAATCCTGGCACTCGGATAACTATAAGAAGTATAGAAAGAAGGGTTAAAAAATATGCTCTTGAGGAAGGTCTCCCCTACTTTACAACTCCCCACGTTCTGCGACACAGTTTCGCCACCGACCTTTTAAAAAAGGGGGTTGATCTACGGGCTATTCAAGAGTTTTTAGGGCATAAAAATATAAGCACTACACAAATCTACACTCACGTGACAGACAAAAGACTAAGGGAGATCCATAAAAAGTTTCACGGCTCTAAAAAATTAAACCAAGAATAATGTACGACAAGATGTACTTTCCTGGAACTCCGTTGAAGATAGCACCACTAAAAAAGATAAAAAATACTGGTTTCATTATCAATATCAATCATTCAAATATTATCGGCTCTTTCATCTGGTTCACTCCCCAAAGATAGCCCAATCCGAAACTCAAAAAGAAAAAAAGAAAAACAAAGACCGCTAAAACGATGTCTGCTTTGTGGTCCCTATAAAAACCCTTCGACCACTTGATTAAAAAATCAAGTTTTGTTAGGATAAGTTTGTAATAAATAGAAAGATTCATATGGCAACGAGTAAATCAAAAAGTGCATCGGGGCAAAATCAAGGTTCTAAACCAAAGTATTTAGGTGTAAAGCTTTACGATGGTCAAAAAGTAAAACCAGGACAGGTTATTATACGCCAAAGAGGAACCAAGTTTATGCCCGGAAAAAATGTTAAAAAAGGACGAGATGATACGCTCTACTCTGTGACAGAGGGAGTTATTCGATTTCAAACAAAAAGAATAAGAGGATTTGATGATAGACCACGGAAAAAAAAGATTGTCAACGTAATCTAACTTTTTCTCTTTTTGCGTTGGACAAGCGAAGCATCTATAAAAGATTTAAATAAAGGATGAGGTCTAAGAGGCCTCGATTTGAATTCCGGGTGAAACTGCGTCCCTATTAAAAAGGGATGCTTTTTTACTTCTATAATCTCAACCAAATCCCTTTTAGGATTTACTCCAGCCATTATCATTCCGTTTTCTCTTAAAATATCCCTGTATTCGTTGTTTAGCTCATACCGATGCCGATGCCTCTCGTAAATTATTTCCTCCCCGTAAGCTCTCCGAGCCTTAGTCCCCTTCTTAAGACGACACTCGTAAGCTCCAAGACGCATTGTTCCTCCATATCTATTCTCCTTTATCAAGTTTTTTTGCTCTAGCATCATGTCAATCACGGGTTCTTCCGTTTCAGACTCAAACTCAGTTGAGGTAGCTCTTTTGATACCACATACATTGCGAGCAAACTCTATCACCGCCAGCTGAAGCCCCAAACAAAGACCTAGAAGAGGTATCTTTTTTTCGCGGGCATATTCGATGGCTTTTATCTTCCCCTCCACCCCTCTTTTTCCAAAACCACCCAGAACTATGATACCGTCGTAAGAAGAAAGCTCTTTTGCCTTAGAGGGATTCTTTTCATATTTTTCAGCTGAAACCCAATGTATATCCGGTTTTCTTTTGTACGGCCAAGCAGCATGCTTAACAGATTCTATAACAGAAATGTAAGAATCTTTCAAAACAAAATTCCCCGTTTGAAAATATTTCCCAATCAACGCTATCTTTACCGGCTTTTCAGAGTTTTCAATATTAGATAAAAATTTCCTCCACCCTTTTAAACCATCTTTTTTTCGAGGTTTTGTCTTGAATTTTTTTAAAATCTTCTCCCCTATTTTCTCTTTTTGAAAATTAACCGGCACTTCGTAAACTACCTTCACATCAGGGGCTGAAATAACATCTTCTTTTTTAACATTACAAAAGTTTGATATCTTTTCTCGACGAGGATCATCCAAAGGAACTTTGGCTCTCCCTAAAATTATATCCGGTTGAATGCCAGCCATACTCAGCCATTTTGAAGCCTGTTGAGTAGGCTTTGTTTTCATCTCCCCAATGGTAGATGGAATGGGTAAATAGCTTATTAAAACAAAAAGAACCCTTTCCGGGTTCGAAAGTTTAAGCCTCCTTGCCGCCTCCAAGAATACGATGTTTTCATGGTCACCAACGGTCCCCCCGATTTCAACCAGAATGAAGTCTGCCTCCGTTTTTCTTCTTAATCTTTTAAGCCGAGAAATGACTTCACTAGGAATGTCTCTCATGACTTGAACACATCTTCCACCATATCCCAAATTTCTTTCCCGTTCGATTACAGATTTATAGACACGACCCGTTGTAATATAATTATCGTCTGAAAAGTTAATATCCAAAAATCGTTCGTAATTTCCCCCGTCTTGATCACACTCTATGCCGTCCTCTGTTACAAAAACTTCGCCGTGCTCAACAGGGTTCATAGTCCCTGCGTCAACATTAATGTAGGGGTCAATTTTAACCGCCGTTACCTTAAAACCCTTGTCTTGGAGTATCTTGCCAATAGAGGCGGTCGCCACCCCTTTTCCAATACCGGACATCACCCCCCCTATTACAAAAATAAAGCGTCCTTTTTCTATCTTCCTTGAAT
>CAYLVJ010000004.1:13962-33478 GCA_964387175.1 uncultured Candidatus Saccharibacteria bacterium
TTTTCAACAAGTTTTTTAATTTCTTTTTTCTTCTTTGTTTTTTCTTGCTGCCAACTTTTTCTTTCTTCTTCAAGCTCTTCTAAATTTTTCTCATCGGCTACCCTGGCCCAATTTTTAGAAAAAAGATAATTTCTTGCATAACCAGGAGCGACATCCACCACCTCATACTTATCTCCCAAGTTTTCAATTCTACGAAGCAAAATTACTCTCATAAATTAAAAATTAAAGGTTGCTTATAATCTCCACCGCCTTTTCTAATTGAGGATCTCTGCCCTCTTCAAAATCCTCTTCAGTTATCTCAACCTCAACATCGGGCTCCAATCCTTTTTCCTGGATTGTCTTCCCTTCGGGGGTTAACCACTTAGCCACCGTTACCTTAAGAGAAGACCCTCCGGTTAAATTCGCCAGCTGCTGCACGGAACCTTTCCCAAAAGTGGTTTCTCCTACCAACTGAATACCCCTGTTATCCCGCAAAGCCCCTGCTAAAATTTCCGACCCGGAAGCAGAACCTTGATTGACAAGAATTACAGCCGGCCAATTTTCAAAAAGAGGCTCTCCTCTGGTCTTAAATTCCTTTTTTGTTTCTCCAGTGTCCTCAACAGTAACCAAGGACCCTCTCTCTAAGAAGAAACCGGATATATCACGGGCGATTTCGAGATAGCCGCCCGGGTTATTTCTTAAATCTAAAATTATGCGGTCGGTATCTGAGCTTAAAATTTCAATCGCTGACTTGGCAAAATCAATACCTGCTTTTTCTGTAAAGTGATAAAGTTTAATGTAGGCAATCTCACCACTTTCATCTTGCTCGCCCTCAAAATTCAACCTTTCCCAGCGCAAGGATGGAATTTCAATAACTCCCCTGGTAATTGTTATGTCTTTGGAGGCGTCCCAAGAAGATCGGAAAATGGTAAGGCTCACATCTGTCCCCTTTTCACCCCTTATCTTAGTCACTAATTCATCTAAGGTAAAATCTCTGGTCGACTCTCCGTCCACCGCTAAGATCTTGTCTCCTGCTCTTAAACCTGCTTTTTGAGCCGGTGTACCTTCTAATGGAGCGATAACCTGCAGGTCACCGTTTCTTCTTCCCACCTCCATTCCGACCCCCTCAAAAGTCCCCGAAATATTTTCTTGAAACTTTTTAGCTTCGGTCGGATCCATAAATATAGTGTAAGGATCATCCAGGGACTCCACCATTCCGGAAATAGCACCATAAAGTATTTTTTCCTCAGTTATTCTTTCCGGATCTACGTGCTTGTTTTTAAGTTTATCCAATGTTTCCCAAAATAGAGAAAAATTGATATCTTCCGGAGAACAGACATCACAAACCTTCCTGCTTTTTCCTACCTGGACCCCTCCCCAAAAAACACCGGAAACGAGCAAGCTGCCAACTAAAATAAAAAGAAAACTTTTTTTGAGTTGCTTTTTCATGCTTAATCTCATTATACAAAAAATTAAGGGGAATAAAAGGCCTATCGAAAATTTAAACTAAAAAACACCATTTTAAACTGGTGTTTTGTGCGCCCGGAGGGATTCGAACCCCCGACCAGCAGCTTAAAAGGCTGTTGCTCTACCAGGCTGAGCTACGGGCGCTAACTATTCCAACTTTACCCTATATTCCTTCTTTTTTCAACTCCTTTAAAAGCTCTTTCTGTTTTCTTGTCAACTTTTTTGGGATTTTTACTTTAATTTCTACGTATTGATCGCCTCTTCCTATGCCTAAAAAATGAGGAATTCCTTTGTTTGACACTTTAAAAGCTTTACCCGAAGAAGTGCCTTTAGGAATTTTTAATTCAATTTTACCTTTCCCCAACTTAGGAACCTCTATTTTACCCCCTAAACAAGCTAAAGAAAGAGGAATTTCTTTTTTAATATAGATATCATCCCCCTTCCGCTTAAAAACAGGGTGTTTTCTTACTAATATCCGCACATAAAGATCACCGGGTTTTAACCCTTTTTTGCCCACATGACCTTGACCTTTAACTTTTAAAACTTGCTCGTGGTCCACCCCGGCAGGAATCTCAAGCTTCATCTTGACGTCCTTTTTGATCCTTCCATCCCCTCGGCACACATTACAAGGATCTTCCGGCACATGTCCTTCACCTTCACATTCTGGACAAATAGTAGTCTGTCTCACAGAGCCTAAAAAAGTTCTTTTTACCTCTTGAACCTGCCCTGTCCCCCCACAAGTAAAACACTCTTTAACCGAAGTGTCCGGCTCAGCTCCGCTTCCTTCGCATCGAGGGCAACGGATAAACTTATAAAGAGAAATCTCTTTGGTTTGCTCTGTTAAAACCTCCTCTAAATCCAGCTCGATGTCAATCCTAATATCCGCCCCTTTTCTTCTCCTTTTTGGCCGCGTTCCTGAGAAAAACTCTTCAAAAATATCACCTATATCAAACTCCACCCCCCCTTGAAAACCTCCTGAACTGCCAAAGCCAAAATTACCGGGATCAAAGTCCCTGTCTGCAAAGCCCGGCCCCTCATCTTCAAAAGTACGTCCAAAGCGGTCGTATTGAGCCCGCTTCTTACTGTCAGAAAGAACTTCGTAAGCCTCATTTATCTCTTTAAACTTCTCTTCTTCTCCTCCTTTGTCGGGATGATGTTTATGGGCCAGCTTGTAGTAGGCCTTTTTAATCTCTTCTTTGTCTGCGTCTCTGTCAACGCCTAAAATTTTGTAGTAATCCTTCATTGATATTAAATTACCGCCCCACCCGCAGGGTCTTCACCATGCGGGTGGAGAAAAATAATTATTCTTCATCTTTTTCTTCGTACTCTCCCTCTTCAGCCTCAGGAGTATCTTTTTCTTTTCCAGATTTTTGTTCTTTGTACATCTTTTCACCAATTTTCTGAAGTTCTTTCGACAACTCTTCTGTTTTTTGTTTTATTTCTTCAAGATTATCACTTTCTTTTACCTCTTCCAACTCTTTTATCTTTCCTTCTATTTTTTCCTTTACTGAATTATCTATCTTGCCCCCTGCATCTTTCATAGTTCTCTCTGCAGTAAAAATTAAAGTGTGGGCCTGGTTTTGAGCCTCAGCCAACTTTTTCTTTTTTTCATCTTCCTTGGCATGTTTTGCAGCTTCTTCTTTCATTTTTTCAATTTCTTCTTCGGATAAACCCGATGTTCCCTCAATCCTAATAGATTGTGACTTGCCCGTCGCCTTATCTTTAGCTGACACGTTCAAGATTCCATTGGCATCAATATCAAAGGTGACTTCTACCTTCGGCACCCCCCTAGGAGCAGGTGGGATTCCTTCCAGAATGAATCTTCCTAAGCTCTTGTTATCTTTGGCCATGGGCCTTTCGCCTTGAACTACGTGAATTTCAACTGAAGTTTGATTATCAGCAGCAGTTGAGAAGACTTTACCCTTTGAAGTCGGAATAGTGGTATTTTTAGGAATAAGAACAGTACTCACACCACCCAGCGTTTCAATACCCAAAGAAAGCGGAGTAACATCTAAAAGAAGAACATCTTTAACGTCTCCCTGGAAAATACCAGCCTGAACCGCAGCTCCAATGGCTACCACTTCGTCCGGATTAATGTCGTGTTTTGGTTTCTTCCCGAATAATTTTTCAACTTCTTTTTGAATTCTAGGCATTCTTGTTTGCCCGCCGACCAAAATAACGTCAGTGATTTCTTCCTTTTTCATTCCCGACTCTTCCAAAGTTTTCTTGGTTAACTTGATAGATTTTCGAACATGTTTGTCAACCAGCTCTTCCAATTTTCCTCTGGTTAATTTGTAAAGTAGGTGTTTCGGCCCTTCCGCGCCAGAAGTGATAAAAGGAAGATTGATCTCCGTCTCTTGTGCACTCGACAACTCAATCTTTGCCTTTTCAGCCGTTTCTTTAATTCTTTGCAAAGCCAAGGGATCTTGGGACAGGTCAATACTCTCATCCTTTTTAAACCTATCTGTAATCCAGTTCATAATTTCCCGGTCAAAGTCCTCTCCACCCAAAAGAGTGTCTCCTCCCGTAGCCACCACTTCAACAGTATCTTCACCAACTTCCAAGATGGAAATGTCAAATGTGCCTCCCCCCAAGTCATAAACAACAACCTTTCTGCTCCCCTTCTTTTCCGTCAATCCATAAGCTAACGCAGCCGCTGTAGGTTCGTTAAAGACCCTTTTCACTTTGAGGCCAGCTATTTCTCCGGCTACCTTGGTTGCTTTTCTTTGAGAGTCGTCAAAGTAAGCAGGACAAGTAACAACAGCTTCTTCAATTTCTTCTCCCAATTTCTTTTCTGCATCTTCCTTGATTTTTTGCAGAATCATAGCCGAAATTTCAGGAGGCTTGTAAAAGCTGTCTCCCATCTTCACCTTCACTCCCCCGTTATCGCTTTTTTCAACTTTGTAGGGTAGTTTCTCTATGTATTCCTGTGTTTTAGGATCATCAAATCTTCTTCCCATCAACCTTTTAATTGCAAAGATGGTGTTTTCGGGGTTTGTAATTTGTTGTCTCCTGGCCAACCTTCCGACTAGACGCTCGCCCGATTTGGAAACCGCAACAACAGAAGGGGTGGTTCGTTCCCCTTCTGCGTTTTCCAATATCTTCGGCTCTCCCTCTTTCACAACAGCCGCTGCTGAAAAGGTCGTACCCAGATCAATACCTATAATCTTAGCCATATTTATTTTTTTAGTTTATCCTTTTTTAATTTTTATCTTCGTACCTTTTTCTTCTAACTTTTTTTCTTCAACTTTTGGCACAATAATTCTCAACACTCCGTCTTTCATCTCAGCCTGTGCTTTTTCATCTTCTACTTCAACCGGGAGTGGAACGGCTCTGCGATAATAACCTCGGGAAAGTTCTTTGCAGTAATAACCTAGTTCTTCATCTTTTTCTTCTCTTTTTTCCTTTCTTTGAGCTTCAACTCTTAAGACATTATCTTTAAATTCTACGTTCACATCTTCCGGCTCCATACCCGGCATCTCAACTTCAGCCACTACGTTATCATCCTCCTCGTAGATATCCATCAAGGGAGTCCTTCTTCTCGCGTCAGAAACGTCGAAAGTCGGCCATTCCATCCAATCCCCAAAGAAATCTTCTAACCCAAAAGGTCTTCTTGAAACGATAGCCATATTTCGACCCTGTCTCCCTCCTTAAAAGATTTCGACAGGAGAAAATTTAAATGTTAAATAACTTATTATTTACTTACCTTAACCTTAGCCGGTCTTAAAATTCTTCCCTGAAAAGTATACCCGTCCCGCACCACCTCCGCTACCACATCTTCTTCCAAATCTTCCTTTTCCACCTCCGCTACAGCCTCAGCTACAGAAGGATCATATTTTTCCCCCAAAACATCGATTCTTTCTACACCTTCTTTTTTCAAAAATCTTTCCAACTCTTTTTTGATTTGAAGCAGGCCCTTCACCTCTTTTTTTTCTTTTAGTTTTTCAGGCAAGCTTTTTTCCGCCAGCTTGAAAGAGTCAAGAATCAAGAGAAGGTCGCCAAAAAGATCCTTTTTAGCAAAACTAACAAACTTCTCTATTCTTTCTCTTTCCTCTTTTTTGTAATTGAGAAGATCAGCTCTCGCCCTTTTCCATCCATTCAAATACTTATCTTTTTCTTCCCGATACCTTTCAATTTTTTTCCTTAGTTCTTCAAGGTTCTGTTCTTTTTCCATAAGTTACTCTTCCAATAAATATTTAACACTTTTAACCAACCTTACATTCCTCCAGTAGGGCATTCTCTTAGGGCCCATGAGGGAAAAAATGCCTTTTGCACCCTTGAGGCGGCATTTGCCGACAATGATGCTGAATTCATGCAGCCTGCTCCAAGGGTTCTCCGAACCGATATAAAGTGTTATTCCTTCCGGCATGCTTTCAATCTCCTTTTTCTCTTTTTCAAATTTTTTCACCATGCGGGCAAAACTAACTAAACATTCTTTTTCTTCAAATTCCGGTTCCTTTAAAACATCCTCCCAGCCCTCCTCGAAGAACAAAGACCTTTCTACCAAACCGCTTACGGAAAAGTAAGAAGATTCAGCAGCCAAAAACTGACTCATTCCGGAAAGCATGTCCCAAACATCAAGCTTCTTCAACTTATCCATCTTCTTTCTCAACTCAGTAAGCTCTACCTCTTCCATTTTCTTCATTTCTTTTTCTATGAAAAAACGATAAGCCTGATCTGTCGGAACTCGTCCAGCAGAAGTATGAGGTTGAGTCAGATAGCCAGCGTCAAGCATCTTTTTCATTTCACTTCGAATAGTAGCAGAAGAAACTCCGAAATCGTATCTTTCTTCCAAAAGGGAAGAAGAAACCGGCTCAGCCGATAACACATATTCTTCTACAATCCTTTTTAGTATTTCTCTTTGTCTGGAAGTTATATCTTTCATTTCTGATTTTTAACTTTCATTATCATTTTAACAAAATTAGCAAACTTATGTCAAGAGTGCTAACTTTGTGAAAAAAAGTAAAAAGTTTGGTAACATATGATAATGAAAAAGATTTTATTACGAATAGAAAAAAACAAAAAAAACATTCTTCTTTTACTAATATTAGCACTGGCCTTCTTTTTTAGGTTTTTTAACCTTTCCTCCACCCCCCCAGGACTTTATCCGGATGAAGCAATGAACGCTAACCAAGCGGTGACTGATCCTGGAAGAGTTTTTTATCCAGAAAACAATGGGAGAGAGGGTTTTTTTATCGCCCTCATTCACTTATCTTTTCAACTCTTTGGTACTTCGATTCTTTCCGCAAGGATTGTTTCTGCTTTTTTTGGATTTTCAACCGTTTTGGGAGTCTACCTTCTAGCCAAAGAGTTTTTTGGGGAAAAAGCAGCCCTCGCCTCAAGTTTCTTCGTCAGTATTTCCTTATGGCACATTAATTTTTCTCGCATTCTATTTCGAGCAATAATGGCTCCTTTTTTCTTAACTTGGGCTTTTTATCTCTTTTTTAAGGCACTTAAGAAAAAAAATGTTTCTCTTTTTAGTTTAAGTGGTCTTTTTTTTGGGTTAGGTTTTCACACTTATATTTCTTATCGATTCAGCGTGCTCCTCCTCCCCCCTCTTTTTGCAGTACTTTATCTTAAAGAAAAAAATTTGAAAAACCTCATTAAGTTTTCTATATTTTTTTTAGGATCATGTTTTTTAGCTGGGATACCTATTGGTATATACTTCCTCCAAAACCCTTCACACTTCTTTGGAAGAAATAATGTCTCTATATTTACCACCCCTAACCCGCTACTCTCTCTGGGAGAAAGTGTAATAAAACACATAGGAATGATTAATATAAGTGGAGACCAAAATTGGAGACACAATATACAAGGATTTCCTGCCCTTTCATGGCCTGTTGGAATCTTCTTTTTAACGGGGTTATTTGTAAGCCTGAAGAAAACAATTGATCTTATAAAACAAAAATGGAGTCTTGAAAACCTGAAAGCTCTTTTCCTTATTTGGTGGATAGGGATAATGTTTTTACCAAGTGTCTTAACCTTCGAAGGAATTCCCCACCACCTCCGGTCAATCTGCATTCTTCCCGCCGTTTATCTTTTAGCAGGGTTGGGGTTTGTCAGATTTTTCAATTTTCTTAAAGAGAATGTTAATTTGGCGCAAAGTAAATTATTTATCGGCGTGTTTGTTCTTTTTGTCGGAAGTTTTGTTTTCACTCAATTTTCTCTCTATTTCTTTTTCTGGAGTAATCACCCGGAGGTAGAAAAGTCCTTCACTAAAAACTATGTTCAAATTGGACATTATTTAAATCAAGTCCCCGAAAGTATTAAAAGTTATGTAATAGTAAACATGCCTGGAACCCCTTACTATGGCCTCTCTATTCCAGCCCAAACTTCCCAATTTATAGAAAGAACACAATATGATTCTCTCCGAGCTACTTATCTACCAATTCAAGAAATAGACAAAATAAAACCTAATAAAAGGCTACAAATTATTATTCCTCTCTACCCGGATCAAACCCTTCCTGTTTTAAAAGAAAAATTTCCTCAGGGTCTAATAGTAGAAAGAAATAATTTCGATTTTTTCATCTTGAAATAAGAGATATGAACCAAAAACAAAAATCTCTCATCGCTCTCGTCATAATTTTCATTCCTCTTCTTTTTATCGTCTCCAAATTCTGGGAATTAATAAACGGCTTTTTAGTAAGCCGTATCTTTAATTTTCTTTTTTAAAAATATAAAAAAATTAAAATGAAAAAAACAATTTTTTTTCTCGGCGGACTTCTTTTACTTATTTGCACAATATCTTTCTTCAGCCTTAAAGAAAATACCTTAACTTTTGATGAAAAGGCTCACATTCCCGCAGGATACTCATACCTTTTAAAAAAAGATATGAGGGTCAATCCTGAACACCCCCCTCTTTTAAAAATGATTGCCGGAAGCCCTCTGCTTTTTGCGAAAATAAACTTTCCGAACGACACATGGGAAAGGATTGACCCTTCCATCTGGTGGCACCAGTTTGATCTGGGAGATGAACTACTTTACTCCTCGGGCAACAATCCGGATAAAATAGTAACCTGGACCAGGCTGCCGATGGTTTTAGTTTTAGCACTGGGCGCGGGAATCACCTTCTTTTTCGCCCGCGACATGTGGGGAAAAAAAGAAGCCTGGATCGCTGTTTTGCTTTATTCCCTTTCCCCTACTCTGCTTGCTCACGGACAACTGGTTAACACCGATGTCGGCATTGCGGTAGCGGTTCTTGCTTCTTTTTGGACTTTGCTTAGAAGTTTTTACAAACCAACTTCGAAAAATATTATTATAGCCGGAGTTGTTCTAGGAATAACCCAGCTGGTTAAATTCACCGCGGTGTTTCTTGTGCCTTATTTTTTCTTCTGCACCCTGCTTTGGAGCCTGGTTTCTAAAAAGAAAGCGGTACCTCTTCTTTTCCTCCTTCTTAAAATATTTCTTATTGCTTTAGCAGTTATCTATTTTGTCTACATCTTCGTCGTTTGGAATTACCCTCCCGAAAGACAAAAAGAAGACATATTAAAAAGTTTGGAAAGCAGTCCCCTAACCTTCTTGGGTCCAACGCTGGCTAAAATATCAGAAGTTAATATTTTAAGACCATTAGCTCAATACCTTTTCGGAGTAGGAATGGTGTATCAAAGAGGCTTTGGGGGCAACACCACTTATTTCCTCGGCCAGGTTTCCGCAGAAAGTTTCACTTCTTACTTCCCACTGCTTTGGCTGCTTAAAATTCCTATCAGTTTTCACGTCTTAACCATTGTTGCTATTTCTTTTTCAGCCGTCACTTTGAAAAAATTCAAGGACAACCCGATAGAAAAAACCGTCTCTTGCATGAGGCGTAACTTCACCTCAGTAGCTCTTTTGGGCTTTATTCTCTTCTACTGGTTTATGACGTTAACTGGAAACTTGAATATTGGAATAAGACATCTTCTTCCGGTAATTCCTCTGACAATCCTTTTAATAGCAAGGTCAAGTAGAAACTGGCTTAAGAAACCCTTTTTGAAAGTAAGATGGGCAGTGCTTTTCATCCTTTTAGCGTGGCAGGCCTTCTCCGTTTTCAAGCACTACCCTCATTTTATCCCCTACTACAATGAGTTAGCAGGAGGACCATCCAAGGGCCACCTTTATGCAGTTGACTCCAACCTTGACTGGGGACAAGATTTAAAAAGATTGAAAGACTGGACGGAAAAAGAAGGCGTTGAAGAAATATATATAGACTACTTTGGAGGAGGAAGTCCCTCTTACTATCTGGGAAAAAAATACAAAAGATGGGAGGGAAAGAAAAATCCTTCAGAAATGAAAAAACCGGCCTGGTTGGCCGTTTCTGCAACCCATCTCATGGGAGGAAGAGCCGAAGCAAGACCGGATCATACCGAAGATTCAAAATACTACACCTGGCTGGAAGAGGAGAGTTTAGAAAAAATAATTGGCTATTCTATCTTTGTTTATAGAATAGAATAGCTTATTTGTAATAAACTCTGTTACCGAACCGAAGATCTATATACTCCAACTCCATCAACTCTTCAGCAGAAATCTTCTCCTTTAAAACCAAACTTAAGTTAAGAAGCTGATCTTCGGCACTTCTTTCTAGATTGAAATAAAGTTTTACCCCCCTTTCCGTTTCCACATTTACTCTTTCCCCCGAATAATAAATATCTTTTACTTTAAAACCGGTGTCTTCTTCAACGCCGGTTTTAATTTTTCTTATCACCTGCAAATAACTGGGTTTCATGGCTCCCTCTCCAAGGTTGACACTTTTTTCTTCTTCCAATTTTACGGTTAACTCTTCTTTTTCAACCTCCAAAACCTTGACCCCTTCTCCTTTCTCTTCCTTAACAGAAGCACTTTCCTCAAAAGCGACACTTGACTCATCCACCACGAAACAACGACCAGACCTCTCACATATTTCGGCAAAGGGAACTCTTTCTTCAATCTCCAAAACAACCTTGTCCGGAAAATGTCTTTTCACCCTCACCCTTCCCACCCGAGGAAAAACTTCTATAACCTCTTTTTCTATTTTTTTGCCTGCAAGTAAAAGAATACTCCGGGTGTCAAATATTCTCCACGGCCCCACACCCTCAAAAAAAGGGTCGACTTGGAAGACGTGACCCAAAAAAGGAACAATTCTTTCTTCTATTCTTTCACTCTTCACTTTTTCGTTGCCGGTAATTTCAATTTCTTCTATTTGAAAAACTGACGAGAAAAACAAAAGATAACTTATTCCCAAAAAAAGAAAAGAAGCTAAAAGAGAAAACCAAAACAAACGTGATCTGTAAAAAGGTTTCTTTCTCTTGACACTTTTTCGTCTAGCACTTGTCATTGGTAACCTCTTTTAATTCTTCTCACTGTTTCTAATAAAAAGTTGGGCCAATAAAAAGCGGAAAGGGGTAGATCTTGAGTTTCAACATACCTTTCTTTAAAACCCCCAAAACCCTGCTTAAAAAGAGTGAGCCCCCACCAAGGATGTTTCTTCGCCCCTTCCGCTTTAAGATCAATATCCGCTATGCCCCAAAAATTATAAAGCTTACAACCTCTTTTTTTTGCCTCCTTTATTATCTCCCACTGAACCCCGTAACTTACCGGAGGATCCACCGGAACCGAAGCTCCGTGGTGATAAAAAGCACGGTCCTGCCAGAAGACAACAATGGAGGAGACTACCGGCCGTCCCTCGAGTTTGCCCGTGAAAACCATTATCTCATCGTCTTCGGAAAAACTTTGAAATTCTTTTTTTACATACTCTTTACAAAAGGGGACAAAATCATGCCTTTTAACGGTTTTTCGATACAAATCGTTAAACGTCTCAAGACTTTTAATCTCGCTGCTTTTTTCAATTGAAATGTTTTCGTTGCGCCCCGACTTTCTAATATAATAACGGGTGTTTTTTCGCATATCCATCAAAAGATCCTCTTTTGAAGAAGAAAGATCAAGCTGCCAAGTTACCTCGGCATGAGTGTGAATCGGCGCCTTCCGAAAACCAAACTCGGAAAATAATTTTTTGTTTTCTCCACTTCTTTTTAAAATAGGAGCAACCCGTAAAAAATTGACTTTTCTTTGGCAAGCAACTTCCTTTAGCTTTGAAAACAACGCTTCAAACGCTTTCTTTTTTCTTTCATAACCCTTCACTTTTAAAAGGGGAGCGTGAGGAGCTAAAAAATGATTTCCTCTTTTTGCCTTTTCCTCAAAAGCAAAAAGGACACCCGCCAAATCACCTTCTTCAAAAACTCCGAGGCGCCAAATATCTTTGGACATTTTTTTCTGAAACTCTCCCCAGTTCCATGCCTGAAGAAAAGTTCTTTCAGGAACTTTAGACGTAAAACCCTCCCATCTTTTTTTGCTTTTTATTTCTTCAACCTTCATTTTCAAGTTCACGATTTAAAAATTGAACAATTCTCTCTGCTTTTTTCTTATCAATGTGAATGTTGGTTGGAAGATTAATTATCTCCCGAGCCACCCTTTCAGCAACCGGACACTCTCCCCAGTAATAATCCATTTTTTCTTGATTGGTGCCCGGAGGCACTACAGGCAGCCCCCTCCATCCGTCATCCAAATATATTTCTTTCTCTTTACCCTCTTTTACTATTTTATCAGTATCTCGGTTTTTAACCAAAACCGGAAAGCGCATATAAACACGACCGGGAGAAGAAGAAGTCAAACTCATTTTCCCCTTAAATAAATTTTCTCTGTAAAAACGCGCCGTCTTACGTTGATGAGTAATAAACTTATCCAGTTTTTGAAACTGCAAAACACCAAGCTTTGCCAAGCTGTTCGGCATTCTTTTAGGGAAAAAAGCAGGCCTTTCTCCTTTTTTCTCTTCCTTGCTCACAGAACGACCAAAAAGGTTCAGTGTCTGTAAAACCAACATTATTCCCTTGCCCATAGAAAAAATTGAAAAAAGAGGTTTCACAAAAAACGTGAAAAATATTGGGTGTAAGATTTTACCGATTGTCCATTTTGCCGAAGGATAAGAAACCTTACTCATTTCTTTTTCAACTTTTTCCACTAAATCTTTGTTGTTTACAACCAGAACTCCTCCAAAAACAGATGATATAATTTTGTTTCTTCCCAAGCTAAAAAAAGAAGCGTCTCCGAAGGTGCCGAGTTTTTTACCCTCCTTCTTTCCACCTAAGGCGTGAGCGCAGTCCTCAATTAATACCAAATTATTTTCATTACATATTTTTCTTACTTTTTCTATCTCCGCCGGGTAACCGAAGGTGTGCTGTATTACCACCGCTCTTGTGCGAGAAGAAATTTTCTTTTCTAATCTCGAAGGATCCATACAAAGACTCTCCCTTTTTATATCCACATAAACAGGAGAGAGACCACTCCACTTGATTGGGTTTATCAAAGCATTGCAGGTAAAACCCTGCACAATAACTTCACTTTTTTCCTCAAAGTTTAAAGCTTTTAAAAGCACCATTAAAGCGCTTCTGCCGCTGTTAAGGAGAAATACACGCTTTCCTCCTAAAAAGGCGCTAAAAAGCTCTTTTAACTCTTCCTCCGCCTTGCCTTTCACCCACCGACCGGGTGAAAAAAGAAGCCGGAGGGCTAAAAGCGCATCTTCTCTTTCCGTATTGGGAGATAAGCTTGTAAAAATTGGCTTCGGCATAAAATTCAATTACTTAAAAAATCTATTACTTCATCCGGAACCCGGCTTTCCAAAAGAACGACGTTCCCCTCTTTTAAAAACGGGGTTATCTTTCTTTTAATTTTTTCCACGCTTCTTGTTTGTAAGATATTTTCTTCTTTCATCCCTGAAACAAAAGCTCCTTTCCGCAAGAATTTAAAGTAATCGTCGTTAGTCACAATCATCAAATCACAAACCCCCCCTATTTTCTCACCCAGCTTCTCATGTACCGCTTCCGATTCCTTCCCCAGTTCAATAAGACAGGGCATAATAATAATTTTTTTTCCTTCCCAATGTCTTAAATGTGAAAGAGCAACCTCCACCCCTTTCGGATTAGCCGAATAAGTATCATTTAAAACATCCACCCTCGCTCTACCTTTTTTAACTTTCATGGTTTTTTCCAAAGGACACAGAGCGCGAACTTTCTTTTGAAGATCTTCAAAAGAAACTCCGAGCCAAAAAGCGCAGCCCAGGGCCAAAACCAAATTCATAATGTTTTGACGACCCACAAGAGAAGCTTCCACCTTCCCCAAATTTTTCTCCTCTTGATAAAAATCGAAGGAGAGACTGTCTTTGTAAACTTGCACCTTTCTAGCAGAAAAATCACCACCCTTTTTAATGGTGCAAAAAATCTTGTTTAAGTTTTTGTAAGCCTTGTCTTCGATTTTCTCTTTCAACAAAGTGTTTTCACCGTTTAAAAAAACAGTAGAACCAGGTTTCAAGGAGTCAACCAGTTCAAATTTAGCTTCTACCGTTTTTTCCAAAGAACCAAAAAGGGACAGGTGCTGTTTTCCTATTCCGGTTAAAATTGCAAGGTCGGGTTTTGCTATCCGACAGGAAGATTTAATTTGCCCCTTTTGGTGAGCCCCCATTTCAACTATAAAAAGCTCGTGTTCTTTTTTCAAATCTTTTAAAATCTTTTTTCCAATCCCTATATCCGTATTCAAGTTTTCATCTGTCTTTAAAACGGAAAAATTACCCTCAACTAACCCATAAAGAAACTCCTTGGTGGAGCTTTTCCCAAAAGAACCGGTGATTCCAACTACTTTTAAGTCTTTCATTTTTTCTCTTTTTTTCTCTGCCCTGCGTTTCAAACGATTTTTTAAAAAATGAACCGGAACCTCAACCAACCCTCCCCAAAGAAGAACAAAGGGTAAAAGAAAAATTTCTAAAAACAAAATATAATGAAAAACTATAGGTAGAAAAACAAGAACGGAGGAAAAAAGAGCTAAAAAGACAATACCCGTTAAAAGAGTCATCTTTTTTGTCATCTCCGGATAAAACCACCCTCTCTTAATTAACTTAAAAAGAGCGTAAGAAAAAAGAAAAAAGTAAAAGAAAACCACACCCGCCTCCCAGTAAACTCCTCCACTTACCAGAATTCCGCCCAAAAGAAAAACAGCCGGGAAAAAAGATTTCTGAAAAAAAACAGCCGGCCTTCTTTTAATTTCTTCCCCCGCCCTCTTAATCATATATCCTTTAAACTGCCACCAGTAAAGGTAGAAAAGAGCCCGTTTTGTAATCCAAACGGACCAAAAAAGAAGTAAAAAGTATTTAAACAAAGAATTCATATTATTTTCCTTAATTCTTTTTTTGTTACTTCCCGGTCATCCCAATCGAATACCTCTCCTTTTATCGAAATACTTTGCTCCGCACCTTTGCCGGTGATTAAAACCACGTCCCCCGGCTTTGCCAAAAGAAGAGATTTTCTAATTCCTTTCTGCCTGTTGGTAATAACAAAAAGATCCTTGCCTCTTGTTTTCCCCTGCCTTTCCGCAGACTGGGCAATATCTTCTAAAATTTCCCGAGGATCATCAAAGTAAGGATCCACGTTGCTTACAACCACGTAATCCGCGCGACTCCCGACCACCCTTCCCATAGCCGGTCTCTTTCTTTTATCCCTCCCCCCGCCTTCAGCCCCCAAAAGAACTATAACTTTTCCTTTTCCACTGAGTTTTTGCGCCGTCTCAACCGCCTTTTCCATGCTTTTTTCTTCATGGGCGTAATCTATTAAAACGGAAAAGTCCTGCCCCTCCTCTATTCTTTCCATTCTCCCTGGGATAACCTTTACTTTTTCAAGTCCTTTTCTTATTTCTTCCCGAGAGATATCAAAAATCGAGCCAAGCGCTACAGAGGGAAGAGCATTTTTAACGTTAAACTCACCCACCACACATAGCTTGTAAACATCGGAGTTAACAGAAAAAACAACCCCGTCTTTGTCTGAAGAAACGATGCTGGCTTTAAAATCGGCCTCCTCCCCCAACCCAAAAGTTACTTTTTTTTCAGCCCAGAAACTTAAAAAATATTCTGAAATCCCATCATCCTTGTTGGCAATAATTGTTTTTGGCACCTTTTTGCCTTCAAGCTTTTTA
Source organism: uncultured Candidatus Saccharibacteria bacterium (assembly GCA_964387175.1). Lineage (GTDB taxonomy): Bacteria > Patescibacteriota > Minisyncoccia > Minisyncoccales > CAYTKG01 > CAYLVJ01. The sequence goes on from CAYLVJ010000004.1 coordinate 29,371, forward strand.
CTCGGATACTCTTTAAGAGCAGAAAACATCTTTCCCTTGGCCTTTTTGTATTTTTCAAAGCTCCCTCCGTGAGAAAGAAGGTGTTCGGGACTTAAATTCGTAAACACCGCCACATCATATGAAACACCAATGTGCCGCCCCTGCTTTATTCCTTCAGATGTGGTCTCAAGTACACAAACTTGACACCCCTTTTTAACCATCTTGCAAAGAAGACCTTTTAAAACAAACCGGCCGGGCATCGTCATGTGAAGATCGTTAATTTTTGCTTTTTTACCCAGGGCAATTTGAGCAGAACTTACAAGGCCGGTTTTAATACCGGCTTCATTAAGACAGGACCAGATAAAAGTGGCGGTTGTCGTTTTACCCTTGGTGCCGGTGACACCAATAACTACCATTTTCCTGGAAGGAAAACCGTAAAAAAACCCAGCCAGAATAGAGATAATCCGGTGATAAAAAAGAATCAAATCTTCGGGGATAATTTTTTTAACAAATCTTTTTAATTTCATAGATTTTTTAAAAAAGAAACAACAAGAGAAACAAACTCTTTTCTTTTTTCTCTGTAGGGAGAGTGACCCGCGTCTTCTATTATTTCCAACCTTCCTGGAGAAAGCCTGGAGGCAATTTTTTTTCCCACGGAAAGAGGAACAGCTTTATCTTTTTCTCCCCAGATCAAAAGAGTTTCCTGATTTACTTTATCCAACAGCCCAGAAAGGTCTTCCCGAATAATATTTTGAAAAGTTTCTCTAAGAAACCCTTCTGCAGTTAAATAGTCAGGTGATTTTAAAATATGATAGTAAATTTTTTCCCTCAACCACTGGTAACCGGGGAGAAACTGGAGCTTTTTAAAAAAACAAGAAAGCTGACTTAAAAACTTTATCTTGTTTGATCTCACTCTAAAGATAGCGGGAGAAACAAGAACCATTTTTTCAACCCAAGAAGGCCTCTCCGCAGCAAGTTTAACGGCCAACCCGCCCCCGAAAGAGTGACCCATAAGAAAAAAAGGGGGGGCGATCTCTCTTTTTTTTATAAAGTCCAGAAGCCATTTGTAAAAATCCTCTACTTCCCACGGTTTTTTTAATTCGTTTTCTCTTTTAAAACCCGGGATGTCGGGTATCACACATTTAAAACCTTCTCGTTCCAGGTCTTTTTCAACCTTCTGCCATTTCTCCTTAGAACTTTTCCAACCGTGAAGAATCAAAATTGATTTCCCGTCTCTCTTGCCGCTTTCTTTAGAAAACGGAGTCATTTTTTACTTATCTTTTTAAAACCGGTGTATTTTCGTAAAACCTGAGGAACTTTCACCGACCCGTCCTTGTTTTGATAATTTTCTAAAATAGCGATCAGAGTTCTTCCTATTGCAAAAGCGGTAGCATCATTCATATGTACAAAATCCGTCTCCCCATTTTTTCTTCTAACTTTGCTGTTAAGACGCCGCGACTGATAGTCGGTCATCAAGTCAGCAGTATGAGTCTCGCGATATTTCCCTTGAGCTGGAAGCCAAGCCTCTATATCCACCTGTCTGTAATCCGGATCCCCCATATCCCCCGTACAAATAGCCACCACACGGTAAGGAATTCCCAGCTGCTGCATAAGGTATTCTTGGATTGCTATTAAAAAATCCTGCTCCTTTTCGGACGCCTCGGGAGCAGTGAAACTTTCCATTTCCAACTTGTCAAATTGATGAACTCTTAAAATCCCGCGTGTATCTTCACCATAAGAACCCGCCTCTCTTCTAAAAGAGGTTGAATAACCGACAAAACGCTGAGGCAGTTCTTTTTCGTCAATAGTTTCATTTATGAATAAGGGGCCCAAAGAGTGTTCCGCGCTGCCGACAAGATACAACCCGTCAATTTGAGTCCGGAATTTGTCCTCAGCCGGTTCAAGGCGCGCCATTTTTTTCATGATTTCTTCTTTAACCATCATGGGAGGGACAACAGGAACAAAAGGTTTTAAGGAAACCTCCATCCCTTTTGCTATTTTGGCCAATATTTTCTTATCGGTTAAAACCTCAAAAACCCACCTAGCGATTGCAAATTGTAAAAAAACTGCTTCGTTCTTAAGATAGCAAAACCTTGATCCAGAAACTTTAGCGGAAGATTCGGTGTCGATAACATCAAGTTCTCTGCCAAGCTCCAGGTGGTCTTTAGGAGAAAAATCAAACTTTCTTGGTTCTTTCCACTTCCGCAAAACTTGGTTGTCGCTTTCATCTTCACCTTCCGGAACCGAAGGATGCAAAAAGTTAGGAATTTTTAAAAGATTTTTTTGTAGTTTTTCTTCAATTTCTTCAAGCTCCGGCTCCAACTTTTTTATTTCCTCCTTGATCTCCCTTGCTTTTTTGATTTCTTCTTCAGTGGGCTTACCTCCTTCAGAAATTTCGTTAATCCGAGCTCTGAGTTTTTCAATTTTAGGAATCAGTTCTCTCCTTTTCCCATCAAGCTCCAACACAACATCCAAGCCAATCTCTTTTTTTCTCTTTTCAAGAGACTCTTCTACTTTTTCTCTGTTTTTTCTAATTATTTCTATGTCCAGCATATTTTATTCGTCTTTAGGTCTCATAAATGGGAAAAAGATAACATCCCTTATGGAATGCTGATTAGTGAGTATAGCAGTTAAGCGGTCAATGCCCATCCCCCAACCGGCTGTCGGCGGCATCCCATACTCTAAAGCTTCAATGTAGTCTTCATCTAAAACCTCGTGCTCTTCCAGTCCTTTTTTAGCAAGACCTTCCTGAGCCAACCATCTTTCCTTTTGATCAACCGGATCGTTTAACTCGCTGTAGGCTTTTATTAACTCGTATCCGTAAACTAAAAGTTGAAAACTTTCTATTTTAAAAGGGTCCTCCTCTTTTCTTTTAGCAAGGGGCATCAATTCAGCTGGATGATCGATAAGAAAGCAGGGCTGAATCAACTTAGGACGGACGTATTCCTTGTAAAGAGCGTCTAAGGTAGATCCGTATCCAACCAGGCCTTCAAGGTCAAACTCGGAAAACTTATTTGAGATAACCTCTTTAAGGTTTTCCTCAGTCCTCACCTTATCTATATCAATCCCTGTGTGTTCAAGAACCGCCTCCCTGTATGTCAAGCGTGGCCAAGGGGAAGAAAAGTCAAGCACCTCCTCCCCGTACTCAACTTCTAATTTCCCACAGACCTCCTTGATTACAGAAGACAATATATCTTCCGTGAAATCCATTAAATCTTCATAGTCGGCATAAGCCCAGTAAAACTCTATCTGGGTAAACTCCGGATTGTGTTGACGGTCTATTCCTTCGTTTCTAAAATCTTTGGAGACTTCATAGACTTTGGGGAATCCTCCAACGATCAATCTTTTAAGATAAAGCTCGTCAGAAATGCGCAAATACATTTCCATATCCAAAGAATCAAGACGGGTGATAAAAGGTTTAGCCGAAGCCCCGCCGTAAAGGGGTTGAAGTATCGGCGTTTCAACTTCCATAAAGTCCCGCTGGTCTAAGAATCGCCGCAGAAGACGCAGAATCTCAGTTCTTTTCTGAAAAACCTCTTTAACTTCCGGGTTCATTACAATATCAAGATATCTTTTCCGGTATCTTTTTTCCTTATCTTCCAAGCCGTGCCACTTTTCCGGCAGCGGCCTTATGGCCTTGGATAAAATACGGTACTCCTCGGCTTTAATCGTCTTTTCTCCCGTCTTAGTAGTAAAAAGAACACCTCGTATCTCTATGAAATCTCCAATATCAAAGTTTTCCAAAAAAAACTGATAACCTTCTTTAAGTTCTTCCTCGGACAAAAAAGCTTGTATCCGTCCAGATTCCGGCGCTTCCCCCGAACCGTCTTCGAACTCCAAAAAGGTAATCTTACCGTGTTCTCTTATTAAACGAATCCGACCTGCTAAAACGATCTTCTTCTTTTCGGAAGAAAGCTCACTAAAACTAATTAAAGCCTCATTAATAGAACGAGTTCTTTTGGTGCGGGAGGGATAAGGATTGACTCCTTTTTCCTTAAAATTTTCAAGCTTTTTAAACCTTTCCCTTCTTATTTTATCTATAGTGCTCATTTTTTTATAACTAAACAGCTTTTTAACTCATTTTTTAATTATATATCAACAATTTCTCAACCCAAAGAAATGGCCGAAG
>CAYLVJ010000004.1:33578-40266 GCA_964387175.1 uncultured Candidatus Saccharibacteria bacterium
CCGGCGTAATCCACCCCTATTCTCTTCTTTTTTATCGGCTTTAAATTTAACCCGGCGTCTTTAATGCTGAATTTTTTATCTTTTACAACATCGGCTCCCCTGTCTTTCATATCTATTCCAAACCCGCTACACAGCTTCCCCGGCCCATCAGCTGCACCCTTAACCCCGAACACCGGCCTCACGGATCTTACAAGAACCGCCCCAGCCTTTCCTTTTGGGTGGGCTACGATATTAAAACAATGATGCATCCCATAGACAAGATAGGTATAAATAAGGCCGGGTTTTCTCCACATAATTTTTGATCTTTTTGTTTTTCCAAAACGAGCATGGGAGGCCTTGTCTTCAGGCCCTAAATACGCCTCCGTTTCCGAAATTACACCCACTTTAAAAACACTTTTATCTTGAACTATTAAAAACTTTCCTATTAAATCTCGAGCTACTTTTACAGTATCTCGCCCGTAAAAATCTCTAGACAGATTTCGTCCTTCTAAACCTTTTAAAATATTTACATTTTTCACGTCCGGTCCTTTTTGATCAAACCCGGGGGTTTCAAGAATAAAAGGAAGACGACAAGTAAAAGGGTGGTTTAAGAAAAGAAAAAAGGACTCTTTCCTTATCTCTCCTTTTCCAATATTTTCATGCTTGTCGTTTTTAGACCCCGTCTTTGTTTTAGAATCATTAACATGAACAACCGACAACTTCCGAGCTCCCGCCTTTTTAATATCAGAAAACAAAGCTCCTCTGCCCTTCGGAGTATTAAGATTATAGCCTGCTTCAAAAGCATGAGCCGTATCAAGACAGAACTTTAAACGAGGAGAAGAAACTTTTTTTAAAATAGATTGGATAAAGGAAAGCTCGCTTTGAGCGGTATTTTCAATAATCAAGTTCGAGTTTGACTCTTTTAAAAGCTTTTTAATATTTTTAACCAAAGGATTTATCTCGCCCCGCGGATGAAAGACAACCCCTTCTGCTTCTATCTTCTCCGCTAAATTTAAATCATGCCGAAGGGAGTTAAAAGAATTGTCAGCGATTCTTTTTTCACTGCTTCCCAAGTTGATTAGATATTTAGCGTGAATAAAAACCAAGGTTTGAAGAAGTTTTCTTTTTTCAACAAACTTTGAAATTTCTTCTTTGCTCCGGGTACTGTTTTTCCAAGTACGGGGAGACCCGGAAAAAATTTGAAGGGAGCCGGCTCCCATTTCTTCCGCCCTGCCCAAAGCTTTTTCAAGACCGCCTCTTATGGATAAATGAGCTCCTATCTTCGCCATTTCTTAGTATTTGTTATTTTTTAAAGGAAGAAAGAAATAACCCTTGCTAATTTCTTCCCGATAATCCTCGCTTGACCTGGAGGCAAGTTCTTTCAAGAATTTTTCTTTTTCTTCTCCCTCTAAAAGAAAAGGTTGACTTCTTTTTGAGCCAACCGGATGGAGGTTGAACTCAATCCTTTCTGGAAAAAGAACAGGTTCAATGATAAGTCCCTTTTGCACCTCTTCTGAAAAATATTGATCAAAAACAAAATTCCCAAGAGAATAAAAAATTGCCCTGTCTTTGTAAACTTCAACTTCCTGAACTACGTGGGGATGACCTCCGACAACCAAGTCAGCCCCTTCGTCTATCATTTTTCGAGCTAAATCTCTTTGAGATTTTGAACTTTTTAGTTCATACTCTTTTCCCCAGTGGATATAAACAATTAAAAGTTTTTCGGGATCTTTTTGAGAAAGATCCCTAACACTTTCCAACAAAAAATCTTCCCGTCTGTAATCCGGAAAAGTCCAGTTAAAACCCAACATTACAAAATCGTCTTCAAGAATTACCTCCGGTTCCTGGTTCAAAGGATCCCCGAAAAAAGAAAACCCATCCTCCCTCAAATTCTCTTTTGTTTCTTCCAATCCGCTTTGACCGACGTTTAAGGTGTGGTTGTTGGCTAGAGAAAAATGGGTAAACCCCGCCTCGTCCAAAGAAAAAAGATTCTCATACGAAAAAGCAAAGCTAAAAGAACGAGGTCCAAACACAGGAGGATTAGAAAGCAGGGCTCCCTCCAGGTTTGCAATAACAAAGTCTCTTTCTTTTAAGAAATCACTTATCTTTAAAAAAGGCCAGGAAAAGCCTTCTCTTTCCAAAAGAACCTCCACCCCTCTATCAAGCATAATGTCCCCAGCAAAAAGAAGAGAGGCTTTAGGAGAAATAACTTTTTCTTTTTCTTCTTTCTTTTCTTCTTCCCAAATAAATTCCCGGTCGGTTTTACGGATTTGAAAAAAAACAAAAAATAAAGAAGCAGTAAAGAAGAGTAAAATTAAAAAAATTTTAAAGCTTTTTCTCATTTTTTTGTGCGATTAAAAAAACAGAAATTCCAAAAACTTTTAAAAAACTTTTTTCAAAAAAAGGAGTAATTTTTTTCAAAAAACGACCCAAAAAAGGAATCTTTCTCTCTATCCTATCAAAAGCAGGGAGAACAAAATCCGTTTTTGAAAAGGAAACCTCTTTTTTGGGAAATATTTCTTTTAACCGGGGGGGTGTGTAAACGCGAACATGGGGACAAAAAAAGTTTCTAACTCGAAGCGGGAGATAATTTATCAAAGGAATATTGCCAAAAATATATTTTTTACCTAAATAAATACCGTGGGTTTCAAAAGGAAAAAACCTGTTAGGCGCGAACACAACAATATGACCTTTGTTTTTTAAAACCCTGAGGCATTCGACTACAGTTTCTTCATCGTCTTTCACATGTTCTAAAACTTCGTTTAAAAAAACAACGTCAAAAAATTCATCGGGAAAAGGAATATTTTCAGAAGAAGAAACTTTAAAAATTCCTGAATTAATATTTTCTTTTGCCTCTTTTATTTTTTCCTCGTCAATGTCAATTCCAAAATACTCTGCTCCTTTTTTTACAAAACCCAGTCCATAACTTCCCGTTCCGCATCCGACATCCAAAACTTTTTTACCTTGAAGATCAACCTCTTTTTCAACAAGATTCAAGCGCCTTTTTTGTCCTTTTCCAAAAACCAAAGAGGGCTTGCCCAACTTGGCGTATTTACTTCTTTTATCTTTATTCTTCTTCATTGTTCGCAGCGTTTTCTTTTTCCGTGAAATACCATCTTAAAATTTCTTTAGCAGCAGGATTAATATGTCTTTCCCCTTCAGGTACTTTCTCTATTAAAATGGTAAAAACTATTTCCGGATCTTCATAGGGAGCAAAAACGGTGATCCAGTTGTGATAATGTTTTTCCATTCCTATTTCAGCCGTACCGGTTTTAGCTGCCGACTGAAAAGGTAAATCCGAAAAGGTGCTTACGGAACCGTAGATGGTCGCATCTCTCATACCCTCCCTAACAACTTGAATGTTTTCTTTTTGAATAAAGTCTTTTCTTACAACTTCCGGGTTGTAAGCTTCAACAACATTTTTGTTTTCATCCACAACTTCTTTAACTAAACGAGGTTCATACAAAGTCCCGCCGTTTGCTATGGGAACAAAAGAGCTGGTAACCTGCAAAGGCGTAACCGAAAGATAACCCTGGCCGATGGAAAGGTTGTAGTTGTCCCCCGGCACCCAAATCCTGTTTTCCGCTTTTTCGAAATGATTTTTTTTCCATTCCGGGGTAGGAATAAGGCCGGGTTTTTCACCCGGTAAATCTATCCCTGTTTTTTCTGCCCAGCCAAAAAGAGATATATATTTTTTAATTCCTTCCCAGCTTAAACCGTTGATCCCTCCGTGACCGGCTCCCACATGATAAAAGTAAACGTTGCAGGAAACAGCTATTGCTTTTCTCATATTGGTGGCACCGTGAACGGCCCAATCTTTAAAAATCCATGGCTTATCCTCATCCCATGGATTCTCAATGGTAACCTGCCCCTCACAATTTATTTCCCGACGAGGATTAATGATTTCCTCTTCCAAAACACCGCTGGCAATCAGGGGCTTGATAACCGAACCCGTTGGATAAACCGCAGAAACAACCCTGTTCCAAAAAGGATTCAAGGAATTCTCAGAAATCTCGTGCCACTCTTTAGACCCTACCCCCCGAGAAAACAAATTATTGTCATAAGAAGGAATAGAAACTAAAGAAAGCACCCCTCCTGTTTCAGGATCCATGGCAATAAAAACTCCAGCCTCAGAACGAGCGTCTTTAATAGCATTTTTCAAAACCTCCTCTCCCTTTTTTTGAAGGTCTTCGTCCAAATACAAAACCAGACTGTTTCCGGAAACGGGCTCCATTATCTTTTCACGGGAAAGTTCCCGGCCGAAAACATCTCTTTCTACCACTTCTTTCCCCGCTGTTCCTCTTAAAATATTTTCGTATTCCTTTTCCAACCCTGCTTTTCCTATATAATCAATCGATGAGTAATCGGAGGAAACTTCTTCCTCGGTCACTCTCCCCAAAAAACCAACAACATGAGAAAAGGTAGTACCATCGCGATAATCTCTTTTCATGTCTTCTTTGATATAAAAAGCGGAGACTTCTTGAAGTTCAGTTTTTAAACTTACAGCCTCCGAATGAGAAAGATCTTCTTTTAAAACCACTCTACTTTTCTTCTCTTCTTCTATTTTCTCTTTTAAAAAATCATATTCCAATCCCGTAAGAAGAGAGACTTCTTTCAAGAGCTTCTCTTTTTCTTCTTCCTGGTGAGGCAGATCATATTTGTAACAGGCAAGGGAAAATGAAGCTGTGTTTTGAACCAACTGACTTCCTTTTTGGTCATAAATCACGCCTCGGGAGGGAAGAGTGTAATAAACACTCTTGTGATATTTTTCCGCTGTTTCTTCAAACTCATCCCGAGCTGCAACCTGAAGGATGAAACTTTTGCCCCAAAGAAAAGAAAAAGCCAAACCGAAAAAAACAAGAAAGAGGTAAAAAATCTGAGGGGGAAGGGGCACCTCAAACCTCTTTTGAGAAAAGAAATTCTTCCGCTGGGCTAAAGAATCTAAAATAATCTCCTGGGGTTGAATCTCCCGGCCATTTCTCTTTACCTTTCTTTTTTTAAATTTATCTTTCGAAAAGATATTCATAAATAAAAAATAAAAGGCAGGAAACAACCAGTGTGAGAGCTGCCTCCACTCCTGCATTGTAAAAAACGACTTCATTAAGGTTGTTTTCAAAAACCCGAAAAAGCATCTTGCCGCCTTCAAAAACAACTAAAAAAGTAAGTGAAACAGAAAGATAAAACAAAAAACCTTTTTTACGAAAAACAAAACAAGCGTAAGAAAAAACCCCAAAAGCCAAAGAGAGAAAAATAAAATTAAGCCCGACTGGCTCAAAACTTGTAACCTCTAATAAAAAAGCAGAAATTAAAAAGAAAACAAAGGAAATAAAAAAATCTTTAACAAAAAAAAGGTAAGGCAAAAGCAAAGATATTAAAAAAACCGGCTGAGCTCCACGAAAGATAGAAGGTAAAACATCTTGAATGCCCAAAAACAAAAAAGAAGCCGCAAGAAATACAACAATCTTTTTTAATTTTTTAAAAAACTGATTCATTTTAATAATCTCTAATCAAAAACCCGTTGTCTATTTTCCAAAGATCAACAAACCACTCAACCCGGGCTGATTTGTAAGGCTCCATGTCCGAGCTGTCAACCGCCTTTACCTCACCTATTAAAATTCCTTCCGGAAGCATTTTTCTTTCTCCTTTAGTAAAAATAGTTTCACCTTCTTTTAAATCCGCTTCATTTGCAACCAGCCCTAAGGTTAGCTCACGACTTCCTTTTCCTTGAAGTTGACCTAAAATCCCGGAACTACTCTCTCCTTCTACAACAACCTCCGGGCTTGAAATAAGCGAAACCTCAGAAAAACCTCCAAAAACATCATCCACCCTGCCTATTAATTCTTTCTCGGCACTTATAAAAAACATTCCTTTTTCTACTCCATCTCCCTCTCCTTTGTTAATCACAATAAAGTTGTCGTTCAAATTACGAAACACCACTCGGGCAAAAAACAAGTCCATTTGCTCCTCCTCTCCTGCTTCCAGCATTTTTCTAAGGTCTTTGTTCTCCTCCGCGAATTTTTCCAACTCGAAAACCTTGGATTTTAATCTTTTGTTTTCTTTTTCCAATTTTTCATTTTTTCCCTGCAGCTGGTTTAAGGTTTTAAAATCCAATACATTAGACAAAGGTTCAGATAAAAATCTAAAAGAAGCAAAAAATCTACTGGTCGAAGTAAAAAATATTTCCTTGTTTGAAGAAGGAAAAAGAAAAATAGAAAACAAAGCGAGTCCGAAAAGAAAAACAATTAAAAGATGAATGCGCTTCATTAGTAAATTATAGGAAAAATAATCTAATAAAAAAAGATGCTTAGGCGGCGGCTACCTACTCTTGCCCGTAGGGCTACCATCGGCCTCGGCATATTTCACTTCTGTGTTCGGAATGGGAACAGGTGGAACAATGCCAGCATAGCCGCCACCAAAGCATCTTTTTTAAGTTGATTTAGTTTTGCCAAGCTTAACTCGACGCAGGAGTTAAAGTTATATGGTTTATTAGTAGTGCTCGGCTGAACACGTTGCCGTGCTTACACCTGCACCCTATCAAGGTCGTAGTCTACGACCAACCTATGAGTCTTAATCTCGGGGTGGGCTTCGAACTTAGATGCTTTCAGTTCTTATCCCTTCCCAACTTAGCTACCCAGCTATGCCGCTGGCGCGACAACTGGTACACCAGAGGTTAGTCCCTCCTGATCCTCTCGTACTGAGGAGAGATCCC
>CAYLVJ010000005.1:0-32005 GCA_964387175.1 uncultured Candidatus Saccharibacteria bacterium
AGCGATTATAATGTACAAAATAGTACATTATCTTTGTTTAATATGGATAAGAAAACTCTTCTTTTAAAGCAAAAAGGAAAAATATTTTCGATAGACTCCTTAGCTTTGATTTGGGGAATCGAAAACAGGAATACCTTGAGGGTTACAATAAGGCGTTATGTTCAAAACGGCACTCTTATTAGAATTAAAAGGGGGCTTTACAGCACAATTCCCCTCGAAGACCTGGACCCCTTTTTACTTGGAACTTCTTATATCAAAGGTTTTTGTTATGTTAGCTTACAGACAGTTTTAGCAATAAATGGTCTTATCAATCAAAGTCCTCAAGCAACAACTCTTGTCGGGGGGTATTCTAAAGAGTTTGAGGCGGGGGGAGAAAGATATATTTGTAGGTCCATGAAGTCAGAATATCTGATTAATTTAGAGGGTATTGATTTTACAGAAAAATATCCTGTTGCTTCGGCGGAAAGAGCAGTAGCAGACACACTTTATTACAATTCCAAGTTTCATTTTGATACTAATAGTAAAATCAATTGGGAAAAAATTAAGAAAATTAAAGAAAAGGTGTTCATATGAAAGTGCCGCACAAAAAAGATATTCCCCATAAGTTAGCAATGTACAGGCTTCTTGGCAAACTTCTTGATAATTCTCTTGTGTCAAACAAAATATATTTTAAAGGCGGAACTTGTGCCTCGATGCTGGGCTGGCTTGACAGGTTCAGCGTTGATCTTGATTTTGATCTTTTGGACAAATCGAAAAAAGAAGATCTTCGAAAAGAAATTCACAAAATCATTAAAGAGCTGGGTTTTGAGATTAAGGATGAATCTCAAAAACATCTTCAATTTTTCCTAAAATACAGAGATGTTGAGAAAGAAAGAAATACTTTAAAACTGGAGATCGTAGACATTGTATCTAAGGCAAACATTTACAAGAAGTTTTATCTAGATGAGATCGATCGTTATTGTCAAGCTCAAACAATTGAAACCATGTTTGCCAACAAACTCGTGGCCCTTAAAGCCAGATGGGAAGAAGGAAAAAGCATCGCCGGCAAAGACGTCTACGATATGCACTACTTTTTTAATCAGGGGTTTGATATAAACGAGGGTGTTATTAAAGATCTCAGGGGAAAATCTTTAGAAGAGTATGTGAGGGAGCTTTCTTCCTTTATTGAGGAAGAAATAAATGAAAAAATGCTGATGCGGGATTTGAACCCTGTTATGGATATCAAGAAGTTAAAATCGGTGTTGCCGGGTATGAAAAAAGAAGTTTTGATCGCCTTGAAGTCAATTTAGCCTTTACTAAAAAGAGTGGATAAAACCTCTTTCTGTTGTTGACAACTGACCTTTTTATTGCTATACTGCAAATGAGTCGCGTTGAGCTTCTAAGCGGCAGAAGGCCCTCCTCGAGCAGGGCTTTTTGCTTTTTTAATAACTCTTGATTCTCATTTCTTATCTGTTACAATAAAGATGAGCCAGAAGGTACGCACTCAAAATTTAGCTTAGGAGTAAACTCTTCTGGCTCACCCTTTTTTAAAAAAATGAAGAAGATAAGAGAAAACATTCCTTTAAAAAACCACACTACTTTTGAAATAGGCGGGCCGGCCCGCTTTTTTAAAAGAGTAAAAAACAAAAGAGAACTTAAAGAAGCTTTAAGCTGGGCTGAAGAAGAAAACATTTCCGTTTTTATTCTGGGAGGAGGAAGCAACCTTTTGGTTTCTGATGAGGGGTTCCCCGGCTTGGTTTTAAAAATGGATTTAAAGGACGTTAAAGTTGAAGACGAGCTCTTAACTACTGGAGCTGGTTTAGCGCTTAAGAAGGCGGTTTTTTTGTCTCTAAAACACGGCTTGTCGGGTTTGGAATGGGCGGCCGGGATACCGGGCACGGTTGGAGGGGCGGTGTGGGGGAATGCGGCCGCTTTCGGGGAGGCGGTCTCTAACTCTTTGGAAGAGGTTGAAGCCTTAAACACCGAAACGCTTAAGACGGAGACTTTTAGTCGAGGCGAGTTTCTTTTCTCAAACAAAGAAAGTGTTTTTAAGAAAAAACCCCACCTGGTGATTTTAGAAGCTGTTTTTCGTCTAAAACCCGCCGGGGAGAAAAAAAGCGTGAAAAAAGTTAAAAAACACCTTGCTTACAGGAGGAAAAACCATCCTTTGGATCGGCCTTCTTCCGGCTGCATTTTTAAAAACGTGGAAGAGGAAATAAAGAATCCTTCTCTTTTAAAAAAGTTTCCCGAGCTGGAAACTTTTAATGAAAATGGAGTTATTTCCGCCGGCTATTTGATAGACAAGGCGGGCTTAAAGGGGGAGAAAAGAGGCGCAGCCAGAGTTTCCAAAAAACACGCCAACTTCATAGTTAACACCGGCGGGGCGACAGCCAAGGAGGTTTGTGAACTTATAGAGTTGGTTAAAAGTGGGGTTAAAGAAGTTTTTGGGGTAAAATTAGAAGAGGAGATAAAATATGTCGGTTTTAAAAATAAGTAAAAAAATATGTTAATAACAATCAAGGGGACGAATCTAGAAATAAGCGGGTCGCTTCAAAAGTGGGTGGGGCGGAAGATGAGATCTTTAGTTAAGCTGCATCCTGATTTTCACAAAAAAGATGAGCTTCCTTCGGGAGAAAAAGACCCCAGGACTCTTCTGGAGGTGGAGATAGAAAAGATGGTTTCAAACCAAAGAAAAGGAAAGATCTTTAGAGCTGAAGGCCAGTTTCACCTGCCCGGAGAGCTGATAAGGGCGGAGGTGAAAACAGAAAACCCCCGTTCAGCTGTTGTAGAACTTAAAAAGGATCTTCAAAGAAGAGTAAGAAAATACAAGGGAAAAAGAAAGGATTTGTTTCGAGAGGGGGCAAGAAAGGAAAAAAAGAAAAGGTAAGTTGTGGAAAACTTGTGTGAAAGACCTTGTTTTTTGACCCTGACAGACCCTGACAAGCGCTTTAAGTACGGACATAGCACTGACATTTCATTTGTCCTCCCACCAAACTCTTGTTTTTCCACAACCGCTTGTGGAAAACTTAAAAATAAACACTGGTTGTTTTTTTAAATATGTCAATTCTTGAAAGAATTATCTCTGTTTTCGGCGACAGCCACGAGCGGTACTTAAAAAGTATCGCTCCTCAGATCAAAGAAATAAACGAACTCGAAGAAAAATTCGAGGCTTTTTCTAATGAAAAACTTACTGCTTACGGGAAGGAAATGAAAGAAAGAGCCAAAAAAGAACCCTTGGACTCTCTCCTCCCGGAAGCGTTCGCTCTTGTCCGTGAGGCGGGCAAAAGAACCCTCCAGCAAAGACACTACGACGAACAGCTTATGGGCGGGATTGCCATGCACGAGGGAAAGGTGGTGGAGATGAAAACAGGAGAAGGCAAAACCTTGGCCGCCACCCTCCCCACTTATTTAAACTCCCTGACGGGCAAGGGAGTTCATATTGTGACGGTCAACGACTACTTGGCCCGAAGGGACACGGTCTGGATGGGCCAGATTTATGATCTTTTGGGGGCTTCGGTGGGATGTATAAACCACCGTCAATCTTTTGTTTACAACTCGGAGTACAGAAATGAAGGGGATGAAAGGGACAAGGTGAGAGACGAGCTGGGCGGTTTTAAGGTGGTTGAAGATTTCTTAGAACCCTGTTCGAGAAAAGAAGCTTACGGGGCGGACATAACTTACGGCACTAACAATGAGTTTGGTTTTGACTACTTAAGAGACAACATGGCTAAAACACCTGCCCAGCAGGTTCAAAGGGGCTTCAACTTCGTTATCTTAGACGAGGTTGATTTTATCTTGATTGACGAGGCCCGGACCCCCCTCATTATCTCCGCTCCCGAAAGAAAACCTTCCTCACTCTATAATAAGTTCGCCTCCTTGGTGCCCAAACTCGAGGTTGAAAAACACTACGAGGTGGATGAAGAAAAAAGAGTGGTCACTTTGACCCCGGAAGGAATTGACAAAATGGAAAATATTTTGGGAGTGGACAATATCTACGTCGATGAAGGGATAGACTACATTCACCATATGGAGCAGGCGCTGCGTGCTCAAGCTGAAAACCCGGCTGACGGGAATCCTCTTTACGCTAAAGACAGGGATTATGTAATTAGAAAAGGAGAAGTCATCATTGTGGATGAATTCACCGGCCGCCTTATGCCCGGACGGAGATGGTCCGGAGGGCTTCATCAGGCGATAGAGGCCAAAGAAGGGGTCAAGATCCAGCCGGAGTCAAAAACGATGGCTAAGATAACATTTCAAAACCTTTTTCGCTTTTATGACAAGATGTCGGGGATGACGGGTACGGCTCTTTCCGCCGCCGAAGAGTTTCACAAGGTGTACGAACTTGACGTGGTGGCTGTTCCCACCCACCGGCCTTTAATCAGGAAAAGCCTGCCTGACCGCATTTACAAAAACAAAAAGGTCAAGATTGATGCGGTCATTGAAGAAATCAAAGAAAGAAACGGCAGGGGTCAGCCTCTTTTAATAGGAACCCGCTCTATTGAAAAAAATGAAAAACTGTCCCGCCGCTTAAAAAAAGAAAACATCAAACACATGGTTTTAAACGCTAAAAACCATGAAAAAGAAGCTCAAATTATTGCTCAAGCCGGGGAGCTCGGTTCCGTTACAGTAGCTACCAACATGGCCGGAAGAGGAGTAGACATCAAGCTGGGGGGCAACCCTCCGGATGAAAAAGAAGCCGAAAGAATAAAAAAACTTGGAGGACTTCATGTTTTAGGCACCGAAAGGCACGAGGCAAGAAGAATAGACAACCAACTTAGAGGAAGATCCGGGCGTCAGGGTGACCCCGGTTCCAGCCAGTTTTTTCTTTCCCTGGAAGATGAACTGCTGCGGGTTTTCGGAGGGGACAGGATAAAAAACTTCCTGGAGCGTTTTGATTTTCCGGAAGACGAACCCATTACTCATCCTTTAATCACCAACGCGGTCAGTTCCGCCCAGGCAAAGATAGAAGGGATGCACTTTGACGCTAGGAAAAGGGTTTTAGATTACGACAACGTTTTAAACAAACACAGGGAAGCTTTTTACAAGATGAGAGATGAGATCTTGCGTTCCGACCGGGAAAAACTTGAAGAAAAGGTGTTGGAGCTAGGCATTGGGAAAAGAGAGCTTGAAGAAATAGAAGAGCACGTCGGGGATGGTTTTTGGGCCACCCTGCGCAGCCTGCATCTTAAAATTATGGATTTTTATTGGATGCAGCATTTGGAAGACATGGACTGGCTTCGCCAGTCGGTGCGTCTTAAAGTTTATGCCAACCTTGATCCCTTGGTGGAATACAAAAAGGGCGGATATGATCTTTATCAAGGTATGAAAGGAGAGATGGAAGAAAGAGTAGTTTCAGCTGTTTTGAACCTTGTTCCCCGCCGGGAAAGAGAAAAAGCTATTTCCCGCGTCGGTAAAAAAATCCTAAAAAAAGAAAAAGATTAACTCAACATGTTATAATTAAACTATGGAAACCTCACTACCCGGTTGTGTAAAAAAATATTTCTGGGGAGATGACTTGTCCAAGTTAAACTGGAAAGATCACCGCCACTATATCATGGAGACCCTGCTTGAAAAAGGGGACACGGAGGCTCTTTCTTGGTTGTTTGAAAGAGTAGAAAAGAAAGAGGTTAAAAAGAAGCTCCCTGATTTTAAATTGAGTCCCAAGTCAAAGAATTTTTGGGAGATTTATCTAAAATGAAAAAACTTCACCTTAAAACACTGCCCTTTAAAGCAGAAAATCTCTTAAAAGATTTTCAGGAAGAGAAACCGAATTTTTTAAAGAACTTTTATCTTTCCGGAGGTACAGCGTTGTCGCTGCAGCTCGGCCACAGGGAGTCGGTTGATTTGGATTTTTTCAACCGAAAACCTTTCAAGCCGGAAAAACTTCAACCTGAACTTGAGAAGTTTGGCAAATTAAAAGACCTAGAACTTGAAGAAAACACCCTGAACGCTTTTTTAAATGGTGTTCAGGTTCAATTCTTGAGCCACTTGTACCCGCTGCTTGAGCCGCCGGTGAAGTGGAAAGGGGTTAAAATCAGTTCAGTTGTTGATATAGGGTGCAC
The DNA here is from genome assembly GCA_964387175.1 of uncultured Candidatus Saccharibacteria bacterium. Classification (GTDB taxonomy): domain Bacteria; phylum Patescibacteriota; class Minisyncoccia; order Minisyncoccales; family CAYTKG01; genus CAYLVJ01. Next base: position 6,042 of record CAYLVJ010000005.1, read on the forward strand.
CAAAATGCAGACCATCGGTATGAGGGGCGCCAAGAAAGATTTTATCGATCTCTACTTTATCTTAAAGAAATATTCTTTAAAAGACTTGTTTGAAGCAATGAATAAAAAATACGGGAAGTCGGAGTTCAACCGGATTCACGTTTTGAAGTCTCTTATTTATTTCAAAGACGCCGATTTGCAGCCAATGCCGAGGATGCATGAAGAAGTAGAGTGGAGGGAAATTAAAAAAGAGGTAAAAGGAAAAGCAAACACATTTTCCTTTTAACTCAAATTAGTTTGTTTCAGGAAGATTTAAGTTTGACATATTCTTCCTTGTATGTTTAAATTAAGTGAAACTTAATAAAGTAATTTTTGAGAAATGATCTTTAATTATCAGGACATAACGGAAAGCGTGCTTAGTGAGCTTTCACCGCGTACTCAAGAAATTATTTCCCGTCGTTTTGGTTTGGGCGGGGTAGAAAAAGAAACCCTCCAGTCGATAGGGGAAGACCACGGCATCACCCGGGAAAGGGTGCGCCAAATTGAAAAAGCGGGTCTTATCAAGATGAAGGACCGGGCTGAAGAGTTCGGCTCCGTTTTTGATTTTTTCCAAAATCAGCTCGAGGTGGCGGGGGGTTTAAGAAGAGAGAGAATATATTTAAACGTTCTCGGGTCTAGTTTTTTTGAAAGTTACATTTTACTTCTTTTGACCCTAGACCGGGGAGTTCAAAAAAGAAAAGATGACGAGGTTTTTCACACCCTTTGGGCGCTTGACAAGGCGGAACTTGAAGCCTTAAGAGACCTTATCGATCTCATAATCCACAAACTGGAGAAAAAAAGCTCTCCTCTTGACACCCGCGAGATGGTAAAGATGGTTGATGTGGAAACCAACATTCTTTTCGGGGCGCTTGAGGTAGCTAAATCGGTTAAGATGGGTCCTCAAGGTCTTTGGGGGCTTTCTAATTGGTCTGAAATAAGTCCGCGGGGGACAAAAGACAAGGCCAAAATAGTGTTAAGGGAAAAAGGAAAACCGATGCATTTTACGGAGGTGGCGGAAGAGATAAACAAGGGTTCTCTTTTCACCTCGACAGAAGTTCACCCTCAAACGGTGCACAACGAACTCATTAAAGAAGACAGCTTCGTTTTGGTTGGAAGAGGAATTTACGCCTTAAAAGAGTGGGGTTACAGACCGGGAACGGTTAAGGATGTTATTACCCGTCTTTTAAGAGAAAAAGGCCCTATGACCCCGGAGGAGATAGTTAGTGAGGTTTTGAAAAGAAGGGTGGTTAAGAAAAACACCGTTCTTTTGAACTTGAGAAGAGGAGAAAACTTTGTCCGCGCTGAGGGGAGATACAAATTAAAGGAGAAGTGAAAATGACTTTTTTTGAGGAGGTGGTGCGAAGTTCAGCGTTTTTAGGTGAGTTTGTAAACAGAGGAGTTTGGCCCATTATTAAAGCCTGGTGGTGGGCGGTTTTGCCGTTTGTGCTTTTCACCCCAGCCAAAGATATGTGGCTTCTTTGGAGGCAGCTTAAATACTTCAAGGAAAGAGAGTTTGTTTTGCTGGAGATAAAGCTTCCTCAGGAGATAATAAAGCCGGTGAGTGCCATGGAAGACGTTTTTACTTCTCTTTACCAGGTGGCCTTAGAACACGGTCCGGGCACCGCAAGAGAAACTTGGATTCAAGGCCAGAGTAAAAAGTACATGTCTTTTTCTTTGGAGATTGTGGGGGAAAAAGGCGAGATGCGTTTTTTTGTTCGTATTGACGATTATTTAAAGGACGTTGTGGAGTCGATTTTTTACGCTCAGTATCCCAATTTGGAGATAAAAGAGGTTGAAGATTATACAAAAAAGGTTCCTCCCCTTATTCCCAACAAGGAGTGGGATCTTGAAGGTATGGATTGGCATCTTAAAAACGAAAATTATTTTCCCATTAAAACCTATAAGGAGTTTGAAAGCGGGCATGAAGCTAAAGAAGAAAAAAGGGTGGACCCAATAGCCCGCTTGGCGGAGGCTTTTACCAAGTTAAAAAAAGGGGAGCAGGTTTGGATGCAGTTTAACTTGACCGATGCGGGAGATGATTGGATTAAAAAAGGGAAAAAGAAAAAGGACGAGCTGGCAAAAAGACCGGAGGAAAAGAAAGTCACTTACCGCCCCTTGGTACTTGAGGCCATTGAAGCGCTTCTTTTCGGCCTGCCGGAAGAAAAAGAAGAAGAAGAAAAAATGAGCGTTCCTCCGGAGCTGATGCTTACCCCCGGAGAAAGGGAAAAGATAGAGGCGCTGGAAAAAAAGATCAGCAAGAATGGTTTTAAAACAAGCATAAGGGTTCTTTATCTTGGCAAAAGAGAAAACTTCTACAAGCCTCATATGGGGCTTCCGTTTTCCTTTTTCACCAGCTTGGGGATCAAGGGATTGAATTATCTCATTCCCCACATGGCCACCCGCACCAAGGTCAAAAATGTGATAAGGGCTTTTGATGACCAGCTTGCTTTTTTGAAAAAAAGAAGAATGTTTAGAAATTACAAATGGAGGGTTAATCCTTACTTTCCCAAAGTTGACGCCGTTTCCGTTTTCAACGTGGAGGAGATGGCTACCATATTTCACTTTCCAGGTTCCAGGATGGCGCCCGGGAAAGCAATACAAAGGATGCCTTCCAAAAGAGGGGCTCCTCCTTCCAACCTGCCGGTGGAGGAATAAAAAATACACATGTCAGACATTGTTTATTTTGGAAAAACCACCTTCCGGGATGAAAAGAAAAGATTCGGAATCAAGCTTGACGACAGGAGGCGTCATTTTTACACCATCGGGAAAACCGGAATGGGTAAATCAGTCATGCTTGAAAACATGGCTATTCAGGATATAAAGGAGGGGAGGGGTGTTGCTTACATTGATCCTCACGGGGAGTCGGCGGAGCATCTTTTAAAGTTTGTTCCTTCTCACAGAATAAACGACGTTGTTTATTTCAACCCGGCGGACATCGGGCACCCTATCGCCTTCAACGTTATGGAAAAAGTGGGCGAAGACAAGCGCCACTTGGTGGCCAGCGGTCTTTTAGGAGTTTTTAAAAAGATCTGGCCCGACGTGTGGTCGGCCCGGATGGAATACATTTTAAGCAACACCCTTTTAGCTCTTTTAGAGTATCCGGGATCCACCCTTTTGGGGATAAACAGGATGATGGGGGACAGGGATTACAGGAAGGATGTGGTTCAAAAAATAGATGACCCGGTGATTAAATCTTTTTGGACCAAAGAGTTCGCCCGCTACAGCCAGCAGTACGCGGTGGAGGCTACGGCGGCTATTCAAAACAAGATCGGCCAGTTTATCTCCGCTCCTCTTATCAGAAACATCGTGGGACAGGTTAAAACATCGATTGATATGAGAGAGGTGATGGACGAGGGCAAGATTTTAATCATTAATTTAGCCAAAGGACTGGTGGGAGAAGATGTATCCCTCCTTTTGGGGGGACTTTTAATAACAAAACTTCAGCTTGCGGCTATGAGCCGGGTGGATATAAGGGAGGATGAAAGAAGGGACTTTTTCATGTATGTTGACGAGTTTCAGCACTTTGCCACTCGTTCTTTTACCTCCATTCTTTCCGAGGCCAGGAAGTACCGTCTTTCTTTGATTATCGGCCATCAATACATTGAACAGATGGAAGAAGAGGTTAGAGACGCCGTTTTCGGCAACGTGGGGACCATTGTTTCCTTCAGGGTCGGAGCGGTGGACGCTGAGTTTTTGGAAAAAGAGTTCCAACCGGAGTTTTACGCTGATGATTTTGTCAATCTTCCAAAGTATAATATCTACACAAAGTTGATGATCGACGGGGTGGCAACCAGGCCTTTTTCCGCTGAGACGCTCCCTCCTTTTTCTGAGCCGGACAGCTCGCACGAGGAAAAAATCATCAAGGTCTCTAGGGAAAGATACGGGACTCCGAAAGAAGAAGTGGAAGAAAAGATAGAAAAATGGCTGGGGTTTTTAGAAGAGATGGAGGTTAACGAGCCGACCCGTGTTTATGAGATATCTTGTTCGGTCTGCGGTAAAAAAGACAAGGTTCCCTTTAAACCTGACCCGGACCGGCCTGTTTACTGTGACTCCTGTTACAAGAAAGTGCAAAAGGGAGAGATAAACCCGCCTCAAAAGAAAGAAAGTGACTCTTCTAAGAAAAAAAGCCAACCGGACCTAAACGAGGTAAAAAAAGCTAGTGACTCTTCTAAGAAAAAAAACCAACCGGACTTAAATGAAGTAAACAAAGCTTTAGATCAGGCCTTAAAGAAAAAAAAGGATGAAAAAGATTGAAGATGTAAAATGGGAAGGGGTGAGGGTGTTTGTAAGATGCGACTTCAATGTTCCCTTAAGCAAAAAGCGAGAGATTGAAGACGACTTTCGGATTAAAAGATCTCTGGCTACGATCCGGTTTCTTTTAGAAAACGGCGCTAAAGTGATACTGGCCAGCCACCTGGGGAGGCCCAAAGGTGAAAGGGATGAGAACTTAGTTATGGATCCTGTTCAAGACAGACTTTTTAAACTTTTGGACGTTTCTGTTGTTAGGTCAAACCAGTGTATTGGGAAAAAGATAGAAAAGTGGACTCGAAACATGAAAAAAGGAGAGATTCTCCTTTTAGAAAACTTGAGATTTAGAAGCGGGGAAAAAGAAAACTCCTCCCGTTTTGCGAAAAGACTGAGTAGATTGGCGGACTATTACGTCAACGAAGCTTTCGGGACTTCACACAGGGAGCACGCTTCTATCACCGGTATCTGCAAGTTTTTACCCTCCACTATCGGTTTTAATTTCCGTCAGGAAATTTCCTCTTTGGATAAGATCCGGTTGAATCCTAAAAGGCCTCTTATCGGAGTGGTGGGGGGAGCTAAAGTGGAGGATAAACTGGAAGGAGCGGCGGAATTAATAGACAAGGTGGATGTTTTTTTAATCGGCGGGAAAACGGGAAACGCTTTGTTTGATATGAAAAAGGGTTCTCCCTGGAGTCTTTCTTCCAAAGCCTTATCCTGGGCGGAGAAAGTGAACGAAAAGAAAGAAAAAGTATTTTTACCTGTGGATGGAGGGGGAGAAGAAAAGGCTTTTGATATCGGTCCTGAAACAATTGAAATTTTCAAGAAAGAAATTAAAAAAGCGGAGACGGTTTTTTGGATCGGTCCCTTGGGAAAAACTGATTCCAAAAAATATCAAAAAGGAACACTTCAAGTAGCAGAAGTCATAAAGGAGTCTTCTTTCAGTTTAGCCGGAGGAGGAGACACCGTTTCTTTTTTTAGAAAAAAGAACCTAGAAGAAAAGTTTGATTATTTATCCACCGGAGGAGGGGCCGCCCTTTACTACATCACGAAAGGCGCCCTTCCTGCTTTGGAAGCTTGCAAATAAGTTACGTCAAGATGAGTTTTAAAAAAAATATGAAAAAAGGGGCCGAGCTGGTTAAAGAGGCGGCAAAAAGCGGTGAAAAGATTTTTCTTTTTGGAGACGGGGATTTGGACGGAGTTTCCTCCGTTGTCATTTTGGAAGAAGCTTTAAATGAAATGGGCTCACCCCCTTCTTTTGTTTATTTCGGCAACAGGCAGAAATATCGCCACGGCTTAAGCCCTCCTCTTTTTGACGTGATAAGAGACAAGGGGCCCGGCCTTTTGATTCTTTTAGATTGCGGAATAACGAACGTAAAAAGCGTTAAGGAGGCAAAAAAGGAAGGATTCAAGGTTTTAATAATAGATCACCACCCGGCGGTGGAGGGAGCGCCCGAAGCGGACGTTATTATCGATCCTAAGCTTGAGGGAGGAAAAGAAGAAATACTTTGCACCGGGGGAATCGCTTTTAAATTCACCCAGCTTTTAACAGAGAATGAAAAGATTTTAAAGGAAGCTTCAATTTTAGCTATGCTGGCTACCTTGTCTGATCAGATGCCCTGGGAGGGAGAAAACGAAATGATAATAGAAAAAGGGCTTTTTAATTTGGAAACTACCGAAAGAGTGTTTTTTAATTTTTTAATTCAAGAAAATGAGCTGAATTCTCCTTTTACTCAGGGAAACGCGGAGAGGGGAATAATCTCCGTTCTTTCGGCAGCTCATCAGAAAGATTACAAAAGCCAGCTTTACAAAGTTTTAAAGTTAAATTCCTGGCAGAAGGCCCGTCAGGTGGGAGACCTTCTTATCCGAAGAAACGAGCTTCAGAAACAAAGAGTGGAAGAGATTATATGGGAGGTTCAAAAGGAAGCCGAACCCGCCTCCCTTATTTTCGAGGGAGACAAGGATTGGCCTCTTTTTTTAGCCGCCCGGGCGGCTTCTTACTTGGTTAAAGAATTCAAGGTGCCTGTTTTTTTATACAACAGAGGAGAAAAAGAGTCACAAGGCTCTGTCAGGGGGCCTTCTGAAATTAATGTAGTGGAGCTTATGAAGCCCTGCCGGGAGCTTCTTTTAAATTTCGGAGGCCATCCTAGGGCGGCCGGATTCGGACTTAAAAATGAGAATTTAAATAAATTTAAGGACTGTCTTGAAAAACAGTTGGAAAAATATGAAATGGAATAAGATTATTACCTTTTTTCTTTTTTTCGCTCTTTTTGCGGCCTGTTTTACGGCTTTTTCCTTTTGGAGGGAGCTTCAAAAGCCTCTTCCCGACGTTTATTACCACGTTCCTCCTCAAAAATCATTTGTTTACGGAGCGAAAACGGACGAGTTCGGCTTTGAAGAACACGTCAAAGAAAAAATCAAAAAAGAAAGAGACCGGCTTCAAGAAAACGGGGAAAGCTTTTTTGAGGTGGATCTTAAAAAAATGGAGCTTATCTTATACGAAGAAGGAGAAAAAACCCGCGTCTTTCCAATACAAAGCAAGGGAAGGGTGGGAGGGCTGGGTGAAACTCCTCCCGGAGTTTATTCTACCGGGGACAAGCTGGTCAATCACTTTTCTTCGGTTTCAAACGTCTGGATGCCTTATGCCGTTCAGTTTTACGGCAACTTTTTTATTCACGGCTGGCCTTATTACACCTCCGGGGAGGGGCTTCCTCCGGGTTCATCCGGAGGCTGTATTAGGATGAAAACCTCGGACGCACGGGTTGTTTTTAAATTTGCAAAAAGAGGAATGCCCATTCTTGTTTTTGACGAAAAAGCTTCTTCTTCTCTTCCCGCTCTTTTGCCCCACGAGGAGCCGGAGTTTGACCTTAATGTGGAAGCTTCGGGAGTAATGGTGGCTGATCTTGATACGGGGGAGATTCTGGCGGGGAAGAAAATGGAATCTGAAGTGGAGGCCGGTCCCTTAACAAGAGCGATGACGGGGTTGGTTGCCAGCGAAGTGGTTGATCTCAGCCGGGGGATTACTGCCAGAAGCTGGATGTTTGAAAAAGTAGGGGAGGGAATTGTTTCTTCCCAAAGACTTTATACAGGAAGAGAGCTTCTTTCTTTAATGTTTGCTCAAGAGTCGAAGGAGGCGGCCTTAACCTTAAGTTATTTCCTCACCCCGGCTCGGTTTGTTGAAGAAATGAACTCCCGAGCAGATTCAATCGGTATGGAAAACACTTACTTTGCGGATGTGACCGGTTCTTCCGAAAAAAACATCACCACCCCTTACGAGTCAGCTAAACTGATGCGTCAAATTCTTTACTACCGCGGTTACCTTTTTAATTTCGGAGGTGAGTTTAAGGAAGGAGAAAAAGAAGGTTCGTTTTTGACGTTTTTGAAGATGAAAGATTCAAAGGGGATAACGCGCAACATCTATATCTCTCTTTTTAACTCTCCGGACTTTAATAAAGATTTTGAAGATATTTTAAAGTGGCTTGAAAAAGATTTAAATTTAAAAAGTATATGAAAAAATATATTGTGAAAACGGATGGAGCTTCCCGGGGGAACCCCGGTCCTGCTTCCTTGGGGGTTGCCTTTTACGACGAGCGGGAAAATCTTTTAAAAACCTACTCCGAGTATTTGGGGGAGAAAACAAACAACGAGGCGGAGTATTTGGCCGCCGTGACGGCTCTTTTGAAGTTTAAATCCTTTTTCGGGAAAAAAGAGGCCAAAAAAAGCGAGGTGGAGATAAGAACCGACTCGCAGCTTTTAGCCAAGCAGATGAAGGGAAAATACAAAGTGAAAGACGAAAAGATGCAGCGACTTTTTGTTGAACTCTGGAACTTGACGGTTGATTTCGGCCGGGTTGTTTTTAAATCCGTCCCCCGAGAAGAAAATACTAAAGCGGATGAACTGGCTAACCAGGCCTTAGACAGGGGGGTTCAAGGAAAGCTGGTTTAATTTTACTCATTTTTTAATTTTTGTTAGAATAAAGATATGATAGTTATAGGAAAAAACAAAAAAGAAGAGGAAAAGGAGGGCTCCTTTCAGGAGTTGGAAAAGTTTTCCAAAGAAATGATAGGTTTGGGCGAAAGAATTGAAGAAAAGCTTAAAGAAAAGGAAGATCTTTCCACCAGTGTCCTAGAGGTAGAAAAGGAGATACGAGCCTTGCGCTCTAAACTTTTCAAGCTGAAGGAGAAGATGGCCAAGGTGAATATGGAGCTCGCTCGGTTGGAGAAAAGAAGAACAAAGGCGGAAGACCAGCAGGGATTGTAACCCTTCACTTATGAAATCTCACAAGTTACGAGACAATTTTTTGGACTTTTTTGAAAAAAGAGGCCACAGGGTGGTGGAATCCAGTTCTTTGGTTCCGGCTGACCCGACCTCTCTTTTTACTTCCGCCGGCATGCAGCAGTTTGTCCCCTATCTTTCCGGAGAGAGGGAGCCTCCTTTTAGGAGAGCTTGCTCAGCTCAAAAATGCGTGCGGGTCAATGATATAGAGGAGGTGGGGGACGAAACGCATCATACCTTTTTTGAAATGCTCGGCAATTGGTCTTTCGGCGACTATTTTAAAAAGAAAGCCGCAAGTTACGCCTTGGAGTTTTTAACAAGTGAGTGTGGTTTTAAAAAAGAAAGGCTTTGGATTACTATTTTCGAAGGAGGTGGAGAAATACCAAGAGACACCGAGGCGGAAGATATCTGGGTTAAAAAGGGTTTTCCCAAAGAACGAATTTTTGAATACGGCCCGGGTGAAAACTTTTGGGGTCCGGTTTCAAAAACAGGCCCCTGCGGACCCTGTAGTGAGATATTTTATGATTTAACGCAGGAGCCGTGCGGTAAGAACTGCCACCCCAACTGTGAATGCGGAAGGTTCGTTGAAATTTGGAACTTGGTTTTTATGGAGTATAATAAGAAAGGGGATGGTTCTTTTGGAAAATTAAATCAGCAAAACGTTGACACCGGGATGGGCTTTGAAAGAATGGTGGCTCTTCTTGAAGGTAAAGCTTCCCCGTACCGCAGTTATCTTTTCAAGGGGATTATAAAAAAGCTTGAGGAGCTTTCGGGGAAAAAGTACGAAGATGAAAAAAGAAGGTTCCGTATTATCGCAGATCATGTGAGGGCTTCCTCCTTTATCGTTGCTGACGGTGTTTTGCCTTCCAACTCCGGGCGGGGTTATGTTTTAAGAATGCTTCTAAGAAGAATGCTTCGTCACTTGATGCAGCTTGAAATTTCTTCTTACGAAGAACTAATAGAAGAGGTTGTTGATACTTACGGGGACTTTTATCAAGATTTGAAAGAAAAAGAAAAGGAAATCAAAGATTGTTTCAAAAAAGAAAACGAAAAGTTTCAAAAGACCTTAAAGAGAGGTTTGAAAAAATTCGAAAAGCTTGTTTCAAAAAAGAAGGAAAAAAGAATAACGGGGCGGGAAGCTTTCGATTTGTATCAAAGCTACGGATTTCCCTTGGAACTTACTGTTGAGATGGCCGGGGAGAAAGGGTTCGAGGTGGAAAAAGAAGGTTTTAAAAAAGCGATGAAAGAACACAAGGAAAAGTCCCGCAGGGGAGCTTCAAAGAAGTTTGGGGGGGTGGGGATAAACCAGCTTGAAAACGAAGAAGAGGTTAAAAAAGCGAAAGCCTTGCACACCACCACTCATCTTTTACAGGCGGCTTTGAGAGAGGTTTTAGGTAAACATGTTAAGCAGATGGGATCTGACGTCTCCCCGGAAAGGCTGCGGTTTGATTTTTCTCACCCGGAAGCTTTAACCGATGAGGAGATAAAAAAGGTGGAAGAAATAGTCAATGAAAGAATAAAAGAAGGCTTGAAGGTGACCAAAAAAGAAATGTCTTACAAAAAAGCTTTAGAATCAGAGGCTTTAGCCTTTTTTAAAGCCCGGTATCCCAAAGAAGTTTTCGTTTATTCGATCGGCGACCCGGAAAATCCATTTTCAAAAGAAATTTGCGCAGGGCCCCATGTTCAAAACACCGGGGAAATTGAAGGTCAGTTTGTGATAATTAAAGAAAACTCCGCCGGAGCGGGGATACGCCGCGTCAGAGGAGTTTTTAAATAATATGTTTTATGGCTAGGAAAAAAATTTATGATATCAGGCCTCCCCAAAGAAAAAAACCTATCGGAGCGGGGGGGAAAAAAGGTAGTTTAAAGCTGCCCAGTCTTCCTTCTTTCAGTTTTTCTTTAGGAGATCGTTTTCAAGCCCTTTTGTCCGGCGCCCTCCCTTTTGTACTTGGTTTTTTGGTTCTTTTGGGCGGATTTTTGTTTTTGCACTTCAGGGCCAGTGCAAAAATTGTTGTTTTCCCCGCCGCAGAACCTGTTTCTTTTAAAAAAGAAGTTACAGTCAAAGTAGGAGAGGAAGGGGTGAATTTCAACGGAGGGTTTTTACCCGGCGAGGCTGTTTTTTCAGAAAAGGAGGTTTCCGAAGATTTTTCCGCTACCGGGGTCAGTGAAACGGCAACCAAGGCGCGGGGCAAGATAACGGTAATTAATGATTACAACTTATCTCAGATTTTAGTTGAAGACACCCGTTTTCTCTCCGCAGACAGCAAACTTTTTTATTCCACGCAGTGGGTGGAGGTGCCGGCGGGAGGAGAAAGGGAAATTGAGGTGGTGGCTGCTGATCCCGGCCCTGAATACAATATTAAAGCGACTTCTTTTTCAATTCCGGGTTTACTTGGTTCTACCCGTTACACCTCGGTTTACGGCGAGTCAAAAGAAGCTATGAAAGGAGGATCCACTGGAGAAGTATCCATCGTGACAGCCGGAGACTTTATGAGGGCGGAGGAAAAACTAGAAGTAAGAACGGAAGAAGAAGTAAAAGAAAAATTGAAAAACGAGTTTAAAGACAAAGAAGTTTTAGACAGTGCGGTTGAGGTTGAAGTTTTAGACACCAGGTCTTCAGCGGATGAAGGCGAGGTAGTGGATAATTTTAGCCTCACCGTCAATGCTAAAGCACAGACGGTTGCTTTCAAGAGGGAAGATTTGAGAGAGCTCGTTTTGTTCTGGGCTGAAGGTGAACTGCAGGAGAATGAAGAGGTAAAAGCTGACAGTTTGAAGATTAATTCTTCTGTTTCAAGGAAGAACTTGGGAGAAGGAACTTTGGATCTTGAAGTCCGGGTTGAGATGGAGGCGGTTAAAAAAGTAGACGAAAACGAACTTAAAAAATCTCTTTTGGGGAAAAGTGAAAGAGAAACCCGTGCCTACCTTTCCGATTACGAACCGGTGGAAAAAGCGGAGGTGAGGCTTTCTCCTTTCTGGATTCGGAGAATTCCTCAAAATCCGGAAAAAGTAGAGCTTGAGATTTCAAACTGACTTGACTCTCGAAATTATTATTGTAAACTGAGATTGAAGTAAAATAAATGACCAAACAAGAGAAAATTAAAAAAGAGGGGCGGGTTTTAAAGGCCCTTCCTAATTTGCATTTTGTAGTGGAGTTAGAAGACGGGAAGGAGATAAACGCTCACTTGGCGGGTAAACTTAAGATGTACCGTATCAAGGTTCTCCCCGGAGACACGGTTGAGGTGGAGATGAGCCCCTACGACGAGGAAAGAGGAAGAATTGTTTGGCGTAAAAAAGCATAACTATGAAAGTAAAAGCATCAGTTAAAAAAATGTGCCCCGACTGCCAGATTGTACGCAGAAAGGGAAGAGTTTACGTTATCTGCAAGAAGAATCCCAATCATAAACAGCGGCAGGGATAATATGCGTATAGTAGGAGTAAACATTCCCGATGACAAACAAATCAGGATCGCACTAACCTATATTTACGGTGTAGGTTCTTCTTTAAGTAGTGAAATTTTAAAACAAACGGGAATTGACGGCACGAAAGAGGTTTCCGAGTTGACGGACGGGGAAAGAAAGAAGGTAGCCAATTTTATAGAAAAAAACTACAAGATAGAAGGAGACTTGAAAAGAGAAAAACAAAAAAATATCAGGAGATTAAAAGAAATTGAAAGCTGGAGAGGAGTAAGACATAAGAAAGGACTTCCGGTTCGGGGCCAAACGACCAGGGTCAACAGTAGAACTGTCCGGGGTAATGTCAGACGGACAATGGGTTCCGGGAGGAAACCCGCTCCTCAAGCGACCTAAATTAAGATATTATGGGAAAGAAAAGAGTTGCTCAAAAAACTAAAGAAGAAATACTGGCGGAGAAGGAAAAGCTGGACAAGACCCTGGAGAAAAAAGCCAAGGTTTCTTCCAAAAAGAAAAGGGTTAGGAAAGGAAACATTTATGTCAACGCTTCCTACACCAACACCCGCATTTCTTTGACGGACAAAAAAGGAAACGTCTTAGCCTGGTCAAGCGCCGGGTCGCTTGGTTTCAAGGGAACTAAAAAATCAACTTCTTACGCCGCCTCCAAGGTAGCGGAGGTGATAGCCAAAAAATGCGAGGTTTTGGGGGTTGAGGAAGTGGAGGTTTTTGTAAAAGGGCTCGGTCCGGGAAGAAGTTCTACGTTGAGAACTCTTGTTAATTTTAAATTGATTATAAATGCGGTTGAAGACGCGACTCCCATTCCGCACAACGGGTGCCGCCCTCCTAAAGCGAGAAGAGTATAAAATATGGACAAAACACAACCGAAATGTAAAATTTGCAGACGTGTAGGTGAAAAGCTTTTTTTAAAAGGAGAAAAATGTATGTCTCCCAAGTGTCCTTTTCTTAGGAGAAAATACCCGCCCGGATTTCAAGGAAAAAACCGAAGGCGTCGTTATCTTTCCGAGTACGGAAAACAATTAAAGGAAAAACAAAAGCTTAGAAATTTTTACAACTTAAGCGAGAGAAAGTTTCATAAATACGTGAAAGAAGCTCTGGAGCAGAGAGGAGAAGATAAAAACAGCCGTGAAATATTGATCCGAAAACTTGAAAGCCGGCTCGACAACATGGTTTACCGTCTTGGTTTGGTTGATTCCCGATCTCAAGCCAGGCAGCTTGTAAAACACGGTCATTTCCGTGTCAACGGCAGAAAAACCGATATTCCTTCAGCCGAGGTGAAAAGAGGCGATGTTATTTCTGTCAAACCGTCTTCACGCGATAAAAATGTTTTTTCCGGCTTGACGGTAAAGTTGAAAAACTACAATGTTCCTTCGTGGCTTAAATTGTCCCCGGAAAATATGGAGGGTGAGGTGGTGGGCGAACCCTCTTTGGAAGAAGCTTCTGCGGTGGGGGACGTATTTACTATATTCGAGTATTATTCCCGCTGATTGCAACTTTTAATTTTTAAATATATATGATTTCTTTACCCCGGGATTTTAAAATCAAAAAAGAATCTTCGAATAAAGCGGTTTTTATCGTTGAGGGTCTTTACCCCGGCTACGGGGTTACTGTTGGGAACAGTTTAAGGAGGGTTTTGCTTTCTTCTCTTGGAGGAGGAGCGATAACCCAGGTTAAAATAGACAAGATGCCGCATGAATTTTCTACTCTGGACGGGGTGAAAGAAGACGGGGTCAGGATTCTTCTTAACTTAAAGCAGGTAAAGTTCAGAGTGCAGGGAGATCAAGAGTTTGAGGCGAAGCTGGAAGAAAAAGGAGAAAAAGAGGTGAAGGCGGGAGATTTTGAACTTCCTTCCCAGCTTGAAATTGTCAACCCGGACCAAAAAATAGCTACCATTACCGACAAGAATGCTTCTTTGAAGATAAATATCAGGGTGAAAAAGGGGATAGGCTTTGAACTTTCAAAAGCAAGAGAAGACAAGGACAAGGAAATAGGGGTGATAGACCTTGACGCTGTTTACCTTCCGATTAAAAACGTTTCCTTCAAGGTGGAAAACATGCGGGTGGGAAAAAGAACCGATTACGATCGGTTAATGCTGACCATAGAAACGGATGGAAGGATAGATCCGGAAGACGCCTTTCAGAAAGCGGTTGATATTTTAATCAAGCACTTTAATTTTCTCTCAGAGGAGATTGAAGAAGCAGTAGAAGAGGAAGAGGAGGCGAAAGACCCTTCAGAAATTGAAATACAAGATCTTGATATTCCTTCCCGGGTGGCTGATATTTTAAATGAAAACAGGGTGAAAAGTTTAGCCGGGCTTACGGCCAGGACCGAGGAAAATATTTCTGAAATGGAAGGTATCGGTCCGAAAAGTTTGGAAGAAATAAAAAAAGAACTTCAAAGGTTGGGGTTGAGTTTAAAGTAAACCATGCGTAAAAGAAAAAAAGGAAAAAAACTGGGAAGAAGGAAAGATCAACGAAAGGCGCTTAAAAAATCCCTCGCCCGATCTTTGTTTTTAGAAGAGCGGATTAAAACGACCAAAGCCAAGGGAACTGAACTGAGAAGTTTTTCCGAGAAGATCATAACAAGGGCTAAAAAAGGGGATCTTGACGCCAGAAGGCGTCTAGCCAAGTTGTTTGAAAAAGAAGTGGTTGATAAATTAGTAAGTGAGATAGCTCCCCGCTACAAAGATAGAAAAGGGGGCTACACCAGAGTTTTAAAGCTTGGACCGAGGAAAAGTGACGGGACTGAGATGGTGATTGTAGAGCTTGTTTAAAATATGAAAAGAGAAACACACACAATTGATGCTGCAGGAAGAAGGCCGGGACGACTGGCCAGTGAGATTACGAAGTTTCTTCAGGGCAAAAACAAACCCGATTACAAGCCTCATATAGACGGAGGCGATGTTGTTGTGGTTAAAAACGCGGGTAAAATGACTTTCAGCGGAAAAAAGATGGATCAAAAAACTTATTTCCGACATTCCGGTTATTTAGGCCACGAGAAACATCTTCCCGTAAGAGAGATTTTTGAGAAAAACCCGGGGAAGGTATTAAAGTCCGCGGTTTGGAACATGCTTCCTAAAAACAAATTGAGAAAGAAAAGAATTAAAAGATTGAAGGTGCAAAAATAATTATGGCTGAAAAGGAAAAAAAATATTACGAAGGGGTGGGGAGAAGAAAAACAGCTACGGCTAGAGTGAGGATTTTTCCTAAAAAGAAAGGGGCTATTGAGGTCAACGGGAAAACCTTACCGGAGTATTTCTCCAACAAACTGGAGCTTATTAAATCAGCTCGTTCACCGCTTGTTCTTTTGAACCTCGAAGATAAATTCAAGATTACAGTTTTAACCAGAGGAGGAGGAACGACCGGCCAAGCTGACGCTGTAAAACACGGTCTTTCCCGGGCTCTTCTTAAATTCAACCCTGATTTTAGAAAAAAATTGAGCAAGGCGGATTATCTGACAAGAGACGACCGGATGAAAGAAAGAAAGAAGCCGGGCCTCAAGAAGGCCAGAAAGTCGCCCCAGTGGGGGAAAAGATAACGTTTTTAAAAAAAAAGCAAGGTAAATCTTGCTTTTTTGTTTTCATAAATTTTGTTAAAATGTTTATATGTTGAAAAAACGTATCGACAAATTCTACGGGGATTCTTTTGAAACCCGCGCCCGTTCTTACTTTTACGTCAGCGATGTTGGTAAATGCCCCCGGGCTCTTTATCTTAATTTTAAGGATGCGCCGAGAGAGAAGCCGGCTCCAAGGGTGCTTCGCATCTTTGAAGAGGGGGAGCACACCCACAGACGTCTTTTAAGTGTGCTTTACAGCTTGGGGATCGTGCAGGCCAGCGAAGTTCACACCCCTCCTAGTGAATTGATCCACGGCCGGGCGGACGCGATAGTGACTCTTGACGACGAACCTTACATCGTGGAGTTTAAAAGCAGCAACAGTTGGAAATTTAAAAACCTGGATGAGCCGAGAAGAGACCATATGGATCAAACTCAACTTTATATGCACTTTTTTAATATTGAAAAAGGCATTATTCTTTATGAAAACAAGAACACCCAGCATTTGAAAGAATTTGTTTTCGATTACAACAAAAAAAGAGCAGAAGAGCTTCTTGAAAGCTTCAAATGTTTAAAAGAACAGATCGACAAAGACGTTTTGCCTGAGATTCCGGATGATATTCCAAAGTGGCGCTGCCGTTATTGCGATTACAGATTGGAGTGTAAAAAGCTTCAAAAGCTAAATAAAGATTAAAACTCCTCTGTTTGAAAGAGGCGTTTTTTTGTTAAAAAGAGGAATCTTTTATCTCCAGGGTTGTAAATTATTTTTTCTGCTGAAATCCTTTTTAAGGTCCAGCTTTGAACCTTGTCTCGGCTGTCAGCTTCTAAAACTGTGATTTCTTTTTCTTCTTCTCCGTCTTTTATTACTAAAAGATAGTCTTCTTTCCACCAGAAGACGTTTTTAATTTCTTTTGAAGAACGGGTTAGAAATATTTTTTCTCCTTTTTCTCTTAGTGGCTGGTAAGTCTGCTCTTTAAGCATCAGAAGCTCTATTTCATGCTTTGTCCAAAGAGCCACCTTTTTAACCCCTGGAGAAAATTCAAGGTTTAAAACACCGCTTTTAACTTTTTCGAAGGTTTGAGAGCGGTTAATCTCAAAAAGGTTTCCGTTTGATTTGACAAGAGTGGTAAAGCCTAAAGGATAAACTTCCGTTTTTTCGCCTATCTCAGGCAGAGCCTCAAGACTTGTATTAAGTACGTCTCCTTCGAGATTTGATTCTTTGAAAAATCCCTGGCTGTCGATCCAGAATATTTCACCGTTGTTTAGGGCAAAAGCCTCAACGCCTTCTAAAATTCTTTTCCCCTCCCCGTCTATTTCTCTTTTAAAAAGAGTAGAGGACTCTTCATCTCGGGTGAGAAAAAGAATATGATCGGAAGAGGCGAAGGTGACTCTTTCTGCCTCAGACGGGATGTTGACTCTTTTAATTTGTGCCGGGTCTTGTCTTGAATCGACATAGAAAAAGAGGTTTTCGGGGGAGGGCTCTTCCTTTTCGGTTTCTTTTAACTCCTCTCCAGTTTCTTTAGACAAGACTTGGATTAAAAAAACATTCTTTTGAGGAGGCCAAATTACTTCTTTTAGGGTTAAATCCTCATCTTTTTCTTGAGGAAGATCTTTTTTGTAAAGGAGATGAGATTTTATACCCTCTCCCACGTCAAAAATCTTTAAACTCCAATCATTTTCCCCCTCAAGCAGAACTGCCTGCTGCTTAGCGTTTGAAAAGTAGACGTCTTCCGTGTTTCTAAAAATAATTTCGGAAGAGAGTGTTTCGGGAACCAGGTGGATGTTTTTGGCGCTTGTTACTTTTTCCGCTTCTACGGATAATGTTTTCTGCCAATCTTGAAATCCGCTTTTTTCAATTCTTATCGCGTGTTTTCCCGGTTTTATACTCTCTAAAAACAAAGAACCGAAAAAAGCGTTGGTTGTCTTCGGTTTTTTCTTGTCGACGTGGACTCTTGCGTTTCCCGGCTGGACGTGGAAATAGAGTCCTCCGGTTTTAACCACCTTTTTATTCTCAAGATCCAAGCGGTAGCCGCGGGAGTAAAGTATCCCGACTGGTGCTAGGATAAAAAAAAGAGCGATCGTCGCGAGAAGAAGCAGTTTTTTAGAGTTTAACTTCATCTTTTTCATTCTAAACAAGGTTGAAGTTTTTTTCAAATCATCGTTTGACATTCGGCCTCAAAAAAAGTTAGAATAGGGTATAAAGAAAGTAAATATGTCAGAGCAATTTTTAATTCAAGGGAGGCGAAAATTAGAAGGTGAGGTAAAGATAAGCGGGGCTAAAAACAGCGCGGGCCCCATTTTAGCAGCCACTCTTTTAACGGATGAAAAATGCAGAGTTGTTAATCTTCCCCGGGTGGAAGACGTTTTTAACCTTTTGGAGATAATAAGGAGCTTGGGGGCGGAGGTTGAGTGGACGGGTGAAGACGAGGTGGAGATAGAGCCGGGGAGCGATCTTTCTGTCGATGACTTGGACCTTTCCCTTATCGGTAAAAGCAGGGTTTCCGTGCTTCTTATAGGATCGCTTCTTTCTCGTTTTAAAAAATTCAGGTTCGCTCCTCCGGGAGGGGATAAGATAGGGCTGAGGCCGATAACAACCCACCTTAACGCCTTAAAAAGTCTTGGGCTTGAGGTGAGAAGAAAAAACAATCATTACATCTTCGACGGTGAGAACCTTTCTTCCGACAAGGTGGTTTTGCGTGAATTCAGTGTGACGGCGACGGAAGTTCTAATGATGGCCGCAGCCGGCCTGCCGGGTGAAACTGTGATTAAAACAGCGGCGGCGGAGCCTCACGTTAGACGTTTGGGAAACATGCTGCGCGGGATGGGGGTTGAAATTGAAGGAGTGGGTGAACACACTTTAAAGATAAAGGGAAAAAGTGAGTTAAAAGGGGGTGAATTCGAAGTTTTATCAGACCATGTGGAGGCGGGCACTTTCTTTTTAGCCGGGGCCGCCACCGAAGGCGCTATTCGTCTTAAGGGGGTGGTAAAAGAGGACATGGATTTTTTCTTAGCCAAAATGAGTGATTTGGGGGTTGATTTCCGGTGGGAAGGTGATGATTTGGTGGTTAATTACTCTCCCGACCTTGAACCCCTCCGTTTTCAAGCTCTTCCCTGGCCCGGGTTTCCAACAGACCTTCTACCTATTGTTGTTCCACTTTTAACCCAAATCAGAGGTAAAAGTTTAATACACGACCCGCTTTATGAAAACCGTCTCAATTACGTTCAAGAATTAAGAAAGATGGGGGCTGACATTGAAATAGTTGATCCGCACCGGGCGCTTGTTTTCGGCAAAACCCCTCTTTTGGGGATTAATATTAGAAGCTGGGATATAAGGGCGGGGGCTTCCTTGGTTGTGGCGGCTCTTATGGCGGAAGGAGAGACTACGATTAGTGAAGTAAATCAGATTGACCGCGGTTATGAAAAGTTTGATGAGAAGTTAAATTCTTTAGGAGCTGGAATAAAGAGAGTTAAATCTTAATAAAATGTTTATTAGAAAAATAGGGATAGATCTTGGCACCTGCAACTCGATGGTTTTTATTCCTCAAAAAGGAATTGTTTTAAGAGAGCCTTCCGTTGTTGCCGTTGCGGTTGAGGAAAACAAGATATTGGCGGTGGGAAAAGAAGCAAAAGAGATGTTGGGCAGAACTCCCGACAGCATTAAGGTCTACAGACCGATGAGAGAGGGCGTGATTGCTAATTACCGCGTTACACAGGCCATGCTTTCTCATTTCATTAAGAAAGTGTCAAAGCCGTGGGACATTTTAAAACCCGAGGTTTTAGTTGGAGTTCCGGCCGGGATCACTTCTACGGAAAGAAGAGCTGTTATAGAAGCCGGCAAGGCGGCGGGAGCCAAAGCTGTTTATTTAGCCAAAGAACCGCTTTTATCGGCTATCGGAGCGGGGATTCCCGTTAATTCTTGTTCGGGGCATTTGATCATTGATATCGGCGGAGGAACCGCAGGAATAGCCGTTATCTCCCTGGGAGGAATTGTAACCTCGCATTCGATACGGGTGGCGGGAGATGAGCTTGACGCGGCGATAAGCGATTTTGTGAGGAGAAAATATAACTTGGCTGTAGGGACTCAGACAGCGGAGGAGATAAAGATAAAGATCGGTTCGGCCATCCCGGAAAAAGATGAAAAAACTCTCGAGGTGAGAGGCAGGGACATGGTTTCCGGACTTCCGAGAGTTATAAAAGTCACCTCCAACAACGTGGCGGAGGCGGTGGGTGATCCCTTGAAAGACATCGTGAGAGCGGTTAAAATTGTTTTACGCAAAACCCCGCCCGAGCTTTCTGCAGACATCATGGACAAAGGAATGGTTCTTACCGGAGGGGGCTCTAAGCTTCGCAATCTTGATGTTTTGATTTCTAAAAGCACCGGCGTTCCTTCTTTCCTTTCTGACAAATCAATGCTTTGTGTGGCTAAAGGAACAGGGGTGATGCTTGAAAACCTTGATGTTTACAAAAAAAGCATAATGAGAAAGAGATGAAAGATCTTTTCCCCAAGCAGTGGAAGTTTTTAAAAAGAGCGTGGGAGGAAGATAGTTTGTCTCACGGTTATCTTTTTACGGGAAGAAGCGGTTTGGGGAAAAAGAAGATGGCTGAGTCTTTCACGAAGTGGGTAATGTGCGAGGGGGGAAAAGAAAGACCCTGCGATAAGTGTAACTCCTGCCGGATGATAGAAAAACGGACTCATCCTGATTTCTTTCTTCTTGAAAGCGAGGACGGGAAATCCATAAACGTTGACTTGGTGGATGATTTTTTAAAAAAACTCTCACTTAAACCTTCTTTTGGAGAGATTAAAGTGGGGATTGTTCACCGCGCCCACCTTATGAACCGTTACTCCCAAAACGCTATTCTTAAAACCTTGGAAGAGCCGAAAGGAAACTCCGTTCTTTTTTTAACCAGCAGTTCGAGTAAATTTTTACTGCCGACCATTACTTCCCGCCTTCAAGAGTTGAGGTTCGGGGTCCCCGAAAAAGAAGATCTGGTTCGTTTTTTAAAAAAGGAGGGCTTCAAGGTGGAAGAAGAAGTTTTAACTACCGCCGGTCTGCGGCCCATGGAAGCGCTTTGTTATCTTCAAGACGAGGAAAAGTTTAAAGAAGAAAAAGAGAGAAGGCAGAAGGTCAAGGAATTATTGAAGGCGGATTTAAACAAAAGATTTGAAATAGCTAAAAAGTTGTCCAAGGAAAACCCCGAAGAAATGCTTGTTTCCTGGCTTCATTTTTTAAGAAGGGTTCTTTTCTGGAAATTGGAAGAAGAAGGTGAAACGATTCCCGTGGAAAAAACTATCAAAGAAATGGAAAACACCCTTTACCTTCTCAAAAACTACAACGTCAACAAGAAAATAACTTTACAAGATTTAATGCTTAAAATTTAGTATGCATTGGAGAGACGTTATCAAAGATTTGAAACCTGAGTTCGGAGAAATAATCTCCGATTTCAAAAAAGAGATAGCCAAGCTGAGAACTTCAAGGCCCTCTACCTCTCTGGTGGAAGATTTGGAAGTGGAAAGCTACGGCAAAAAGGTTCCTCTAAAGAGTTTGGGGATGATAGATATTAGCAAGGACCGGGAAATAATCGTAAAGCCTTGGGATAAAAGCTATATGGAGTCAATTGAAAAAGCGATTCATAATTCTTCTCTGGGGCTTTCTCCGATTACGGGCGAGGAGGTGATAAGAATACCTTTTCCTGCTTTGACCCAGGAAAGAAGGGAAAAGTATCTGCGGCTTCTTTCTGAAAAACAAGAAAAAGCCAAAAAAAAGCTAAGAGATGTTAGAAACAAAGGCACCCGCCGGATTGAAGACGCTTTCAGCAAGAGTGAAATCGGTGAGGATGAAAAATTCCGAGGGTTGGAAAAATTACAGGAGGTGGTGGATGATGTTAACGTGAAGCTGGCGGAGATAAAAAACAAAAAGGCGGAAATAATCAAAAAAGGATAATCATGATTTTTATCATATCACTTGTTGTTTTGGTGGGACTTCTCGTCTTGCATGAGGCAAGCCATTTTTTGGTAGCAAAAGGTTTCGGAATAGGGGTGAGAGAATTCGGGATCGGGTACCCCCCCCGGTTGATCGGAAAGAAGATAGGAGAAACGGTTTATAGTTTAAATTTGATACCCTTCGGGGCTTTTGTTGATATTCCGAGGGAAAATATGAAAAAAGCTAAGATATCTCACCGGTTTTGGGTTCTTGCCGCGGGAGTGATTTCTTTTTGGGTCTTTGCTTTTTTAATTTTTTCCATAATGTTTATGGCGGGAGCTCCGGTGGATGTCGGCGATGAGCCTCCCGCAGGATCCGAACCCTTGGTCAGTATTTTAAGCGTGGCTCCTGATTCTCCAGCGGAAGAGGCGGGCCTTAAGCCTGGAGACATTATTTTAAAAATCAACGGAGAAAGTTTAAAAACGATTACGGGGGTTCAAGAGTTTGTTCAAGAGAAGAAAGGAGAGGAAATTGAAGTTTTAGTTAAAAGAGGCGACAAAGAGGTTTCCGTTGAAACTGTTGTTAGGGCTTCTTCTCCTGAGGGGGAGGGGCTGCTCGGCATCGGTTTGGGCCGGGTGGTGATTCAAAAGGAGAATGTTTTTGAAAGTTTTAAAAGCGGGGCCGAACAAACCTTCTGGTTCACCGCTTTGATTTTAAAGTCAATCGGTGAGATGATCATTTCACCCTTCACGGAAACCAAGGTTCAGGCTAGGTTGGTGGGTCCGGTGGGGATCATGGGGGTTTTTGTTGAAAGAGGAAGGCTCGGAGCATCTTACTTTTTAAACATTTTAGCTCTTATCGCTTTACATCTGGCGGTTTTTAACGCTTTTCCTTTGATTCCGGTTTTGGACGGAGGAAGGATACTTTTTTTAGGAGTTGAAAAATTAAGAGGAAAACCTTTAAAGAGGGAGGTGGAAGAGGGGATAAACAAATTTTTCTTTGTTCTGCTTCTTTTATTGATGGTTTTTGCAACCTTTAAAGATATTAAATCATTGCTGTAATTATGGAAAACAAAAAAAGAGAAAATTGGTTGGGTGAGTTTGGAAAGTTAAGGGGGCTTTTGGCTAAAGATATAGCGGTGGATCTTGGCACCGCCCACTCTTTGGTTTATGTAAAAGGAGAAGGAATTGTTATTTTCGAACCTTCGGTAGTGGCGGTTAACCAAAAAACCGGCCAGATTCTGGCTATAGGAAAGGAGGCGAGAGAGATGGTGGGTAAAACCCCGTCACACGTGGTGGCCAGCAAGCCTTTGAGCGCCGGAGTTATTTCTGACTTTGAAGTGACCGAACAAATGATCCGCTACTTTATTGACAGGGTGATGGGAAGGGCTTTCATTAAGCCCCGTCCGCGTGTAATTGTAAGCATTCCCTGCGGTGTCACTGAGGTGGAAAAGAAGGCGGTTCGGGATGCTACTAAAAAAGCTGGAGCAAGAAAAGTTTTCTTGATTCAGCAACCCATGGCTGACGCCATCGGAGCCAAGCTTGACGTTAACAAGCCGGAAGGCCATTTTATTGTGGATATAGGAGGGGGGAGGACGGAAATAGCGGTTACCTCCCTGGGGGGTATCGTGGTTTCATGCAGCTTGAAAACAGCCGGGGACCGGCTTGACCAAGACATCGTGCAGTGGGTGCAGGGGGAGTTTAATCTTTTGATAGGTCCGATGATGGCGGAAAGAATTAAAAAGCAGGTCGGCTGCGCTGAACTTCCTGAAAAAGAAAAAAAGGTACCAGTAAGAGGAAGAAACCTTGTCACCGGGCTTCCTGAGGAAATAATGATCTCCAACGAAGAGGCTTACCGGGCCTTGTCAAAAAGTGTTAAAGAGATTGTACAGGGAATAAAAGACACTATTGAAAAAACACCGCCTGAGGTTTTAGCCGACATAATGAAAAACGGGATCCACTTTTGCGGTGGGGGAAGTCTCTTGGAAGGTTTACCCGAACTGGTTCAAAAAGAAACCCAAATCCCTACTCATTTGGTGGAAGATCCGATGACAACCGTTGTAAGAGGTGCGGGGTTGGTTTTGGAGAACATGGAAAAACACAAAGACGCTTTGGTGGAAACGGAAGAACTTGAAGTGCCTAAATAAAGTCTTATGCTTTCTAAAAAAGAAGTAAAACATATTGCCAAGCTGGCTCGGATAAAAATATCTGAAGAAGAAACCGTTTCTTTTCAAAATGAGCTTTCTTCGATACTGGATTATGTGGACAAGCTTGACGAGGTTGAAACGGAAGGGGTTAAACCTTTAACCCACACTTTAGAAGAAGTTCTTTTTAAAAAAGGAGAGGTGGCCCAACTCAGAAAAGATAAGTTGGAAAATCAGAAAGAGAAAACAACAAAAAAGATTTTAAAAGAGGCTCCGGATAAAAAAGACGGCTTTTTAAAAATTAAGAGCGTTTTTAAAAACAGGCAGTGAATATTAAAACCCTTACAATAGAAAAAATAAGGAAGGGGTTGAAAGAAGGCCGGTTTCAAGCTGAAGAGCTCACCCAGCGCTTTTTAAAGAAAGCTAAAAAAGAAAACGAAAAACTCAATATTTTTATCACCGTTACGGAAGAATCTGCCTTAAAACAAGCTAAAGAAATCGACTCTTTAGTTAAAAAGGGCAGTAAACTTCCTCCTTTGGCCGGGGTGCCAGTTGCCTTAAAAGACAACATGCTTATGGAGGATGAACCTTGCACCGCCGGTTCGAAAATCTTGAAAGACTACAAAGCTCCTTATGATGCAACGGTCACCAAAAGACTTAAAAGGGCAGGCGCTGTTATTATTGGCAAAACCAATCTTGACGAGTTTGCCATGGGTTCTTCGACTGAAAACTCTGCTTTTTTCACGACCCGCAATCCTAAAGATCCAAAAAGGGTCCCGGGAGGCTCGTCCGGGGGCTCGGCGGCGGGAGTTGCCGCGGGAGTTTGTGTGGCAAGTCTCGGTTCTGACACCGGGGGTTCGATAAGGCAGCCTGCTTCCTTGTGCGGAGTGGTGGGGTTTAAACCGAGTTACGGGGCGGTTTCCCGTTACGGTCTTATAGCAATGGCTTCTTCCTTGGACCAGATAGGTCCTTTTGCCAGGAGCGTGGAAGACGCTAGGAAAGTGTTTAATGTTATAAAAGGAAGGGACGTGAAAGACGCAACAAGTGTTGATTTGGGTGCTCCGGAGAGAAACAAACCGTCTTTTGAGGTTAAAGATCTTGTGGTCGGTATCCCCAGGGAATATTTTGTGGAAGGGATCGAACCCGGGGTCGACTCAAAAGTAAAAGAGGTGATAGAAAAGCTTGAAAAAGAAGGTATTAAGATGAAAAGAATAAATCTTCCCCACAGTGAATACGCTCTTCCCTGCTATTACGTTTTAACTCCTTCGGAGGTATCGGCCAATCTGGCCCGTTATGACGGGATAAGATACGGGAGCGGATATCCAGAGGCGGAGGATCTAAAAAGTCTTTATCTTGAAAACAGATCGAAGGGCTTGGGAGAAGAGGTTAAAAGAAGAATTATGATAGGAACTTATGCTCTTTCAGCTGGTTATTTCGACGCCTATTACCTTAAGGCTCAAAAAGTGAGAACTTTAATCAAAAGAGATTTTGATACGGCTTTTAGAGCGGTTGATCTGATTTTAACTCCTACCTCGCCCACCACCGCTTTTAAGATAGGGGAGAAGGTGGAAGATCCTCTTTCCATGTATCTTTCTGATATTTTCACCGTTCCTGCCAACTTGGCTGAACTGCCGGCTGTTTCTCTTCCGGCGGGAGAGGTTGACGGACTTCCGGTGGGAGTGCAGCTTATGGGAAATAAGTTTGAAGAAGACAAAGTTTGGGCGATGGCCGGATTAATTGAAAAATTATGACAGATTATATTACAGATTACGTTTCGGAAATAGTAGAGCCTGCTTATTCTCCTGAAGTTTTACCTTTGAAAATCTTCTTTTTTCTTATTTCCTTTTTCCTTGCCGGTGTTATTTTAATAAGTTTTTTACGGACACGTTGGGTAAAAAGAGGTCCCCGCAAAGAGTTGGTGGAGTTTTGGTCCACCAAACCTTATGAATCAACGGTTTTTAAGAAAAAATGGGGCAGTATCAAAAAAAGACTTGAGAAAGGTTGGGAAAGTGAAGCCAAGCTGGCTGTTTTAGAGGCGGATGAACTTTTAGAAGAAGTTTTAGACAGCTTATCTTACGAAGGTGAAACTTTTGAAGAAAAGCTTGATCTTTTAACTTCCAGAGAAGTTAAAAACCTGGAAGAGGTAAAAAGAACAAGAAGATTAAGAGAAGACATAGTTCATGATCCAAGCTATCATCTTTCTCTGGATAAAGCTAAGTGGGCGGTGGAGGTATACAGGGAAGCTTTAAGTGATCTTAACGCCTTTTAGGGCTTGATTTTTTTTAAAGTTAGGGTTAGTATGAATTGAACGCGGGGTGGACTAACAGTAGGTTACCAGGCTCATAACCTGGTGGTTCTGGTGCAACTCCAGACCCCGCAACA
>CAYLVJ010000006.1:0-29567 GCA_964387175.1 uncultured Candidatus Saccharibacteria bacterium
GCGGGATGGAGGCGGTCAGAATTGACAGCAACGGCAACGTCGGCATCGGGACGACGAGTCCAGAAGGGGTTTTGGATGTTTCGCATGACGGCTCAACCTCCGATTTGATGGTAGATTCGAGTAACGGCAACGTCGGCATCGGGACGACGAGCCCAGAAGCCGGTTTGCACATCGGCACCGGTTCGCCGGATGAAGCCGAAATCGGAGACGTCAATGACCTGTATGTCAGCGACGACATAGAGTACGACGGCACCCTTTACGGCGCGGATATCCGCTTCCTTAATGAGTGGCTGCTGACAGAAGGCGACAATCTTGGGATGGACTCTTCCACCCTTGTGTTTGACGCAAGTGATGTTTCCGGCAACGCGGGCGGGGACTTTATAATCTCCCCTTATGAAGGCAATGTAGGCATAGGTACAACGAGTCCAGGCAATATTTTAACCGTTGTTGAGGGATCCAGCACTGACCCAATAGCTGATGCATGGACTACTTATTCTACTCCTGAGAGTAAAATAGTGCTGGGGACAGCTGACGACAAAACAGAAGATTACTTAGAAAAATTCAATAACCTTCCTGTTTATGAATGGCAAAGAAGAGAAGGAGAGCCCATCAGATTAAGTGTTTTGGCCCAAGAATCCACCCCTTCTGAAATTTTAGCTTATGATGCTGAAGGAAATATCCAAGGCATTGACTTAGGGGGTTATGTAGGTTTTCTTCACGAAGTGATGAAAGGACAGCAGAAAGAAATAGAGGATCTAAAGGTTTCTATCGACTCTTTGTCTGTAGCACCCGAGACAACCTCAGTTTCCTTCTTAGGTCGTGTAAAAAACGCCTTAGAAGAGATGGGAACTGTTATTCAGGATGGTATTCTCAAGGTGAAAAGGTTAGTGGTGGGTTCCAGGGAAAACCCAACCGGGATTACTCTTTACGATGAACAAACCACCGACCCTTATTGTGTAAGAATCAGAGGTGGAGAACTTGTTCAAACAAGAGGTGAGTGTGGGCAAGAAAACACTCCTTCTCCTAGCGGCGGTTCTTCTCCTTCGCCTGAAAACCCCCCTCAAGAGGAAGTCCTGGATGAATCTTCTGAAAATGAAAACGAAACTCAAGAAGAGGAAGAAACCCAGACGGAAGAGCAAACCGAAGAAGAGCAGCCTCAAACTGAAGAGAATACCGTTGAAGAGTCTCAAGAGCAAGAACCTGAAGAAACTGAGGAAGTTTTGGAAGAATCTCAATCTGAAGAAGTTTCTGGAGATGAAACTGAAATGCAAAGCAAAGAAGATTCAGGAGCTGAGGAAGAACCCCAAGAAGAAACTTTGGAAGAATCTCAAACTGAGGAAACCGAAACTTCGGAAGAATCTGATATAAACCAAGAGGAATCTCAACCCGAGGAAACCTCTAGTGAAGATGAATCAAGTTCTTCTTCTCCCGACCAGGAAACTACCTCCGGAGAAGGCGGGGAATAAACTTCTTTTTAAATCAAAGCACCTCACGGAAAGGGTTCAACCTCCTTGTTTTTTCAAAACCCGTGAGGTTTTAGGTACATAATCGCGTGAGGTTTTTCTTAAAAAAACACCTTTAAAAACTTGACAATTTATAAAAGGTGTTTTAGTTTAGAGAAACATTAAGTATGGCTTACAACCCACTGAAAACTATAAGCGCCAAGGATTTGGGGAAAATACTTCTCCCTAATTTTTGTCCCCGCTGTTTTTGGATTGAAAGACACTGCGGCAAGGCGCCCTCTATTTTCCCCGGCATCTTCAGCACACTTGACATGGTAAGTAAAAAAGGAACCCACCGGGCTTTTGATGAGGTGGCTCGTCCTCCAAAATGGCTTGAGGTTAAAGACGCGGTTGAGGTTGAGCGGGGAAGTCTCTATTACAAACTGCCGGTTGAAGCCGGCAGTTGGATTTTAAAAGGATATCCTGATGATATTTTAAAACTTAAAGACGGCTCTTATCACATTATTGACTACAAGACCGCCAAGTATACCGAAAGGCAGGATGAACTTTTACCGATGTACGAGGTGCAGCTTAATACCTACGCTTTTCTCGCCCGGAAGTACGGTTTAAGCCCCGTATCAAAACTCTCCTTGGTCTACTGTGAGCCGCACAGCAGGTTGGATCATTTTGATGAGTTTACGCTTTCTTTTGATACTTATCGTTTGGATATAGAAAGAAATGAAGAGCTTGTTTTTGATCTTTTGAAGAAAGCAAGGGAGATCGTCTCCTCCCCTGCTCCCCCAAAAAGGAATAAAAAATGCAAAAAGATCTGCCGGTGGCTGGAGGAATCAATTATCGAATTAAAAAGGCTGGAAGGTGAACAACTTTTTAATAGTTGATTTTTTATGCTTGACGACGCCTTAAATTTTTTAAACAAAAACGAAGAAGAAATAGATGGAATCAAAGAAAGGCTGAAAGAACTGGAGCGGCAGAGAAAAGAGCCGAAGAGTTTTAAAGAGCTAAAAAAAGAGGAAAAAGAAAAAAAGAAGAAGCCCAAAAAAAGAAACAAATCTTATCATGTTACCTGGGGGGATTTGGGGAAAGCAAAAAAGGAATATCCCGACTGCCCCCACTGCGGGAAAAACAACGAGGTGATAAAAAGAGGAAAAAGAAAGAAAAAGCACGAAACAGTCCAGCTTTACAAGTGTAAAGACTGCTCTAAAGCCTTTACTCCTAAAAAGGTTAAGGGTAAGCATTTTCCCCTGCGGGTTATTTTTGACGGTATCAGCTACTACAATTTGGGCTACAACTTAAAGACTTCCTGTTCCTTTTTAAAGAAAAAGTATGAACTTGAGGTAGCTCCCGCTACCTTGTCAAATTGGGTGGATGAGTTCAAAGATACTTGCACCTACGGGCGGATAAGGAGGTTCGGTAAAAAGATGTATGACCCCCGGGACGTTTTGGTGGGGATAAACCTTTACCACCGTCAGATCTACAAGTTTCGGATCCACCGGGCTAAACTGGATCTTCTGTTGAAGGAGGATATAAGGCATTATAAGTTCACACCCCTGCGTGAGTTTTTAGAAGCGGTTTTTCAAGAATGCCCCCACTATCTTTTTAAAAGCGGCCAGAGAGCAAGTTCATGCAAGGTTGATTTTGATCTGAGCCAGGTTTTAATTCATAAAAAACACAACTACGCTAACAAGCTGGCCGGTCTTGTTCTTCAGGCGGTTAAAGAAAACAAGCTGAGGCACGAAGCCCTGCAGCAGTTCTTTTTATGCAACGACTCGGCCACGGTGGCGGCCGAGGTCCCGGTTTATCTTTTGCCCGAAGACGTGGAGCACATGGAAAATGAATTGGATTTTAAAGTTCCGCTTGAGGTAAAAAGTGTTCTCTCCGGTCATATTGACCTGGTTCAACTTAGAAACAACGCGGTTCACATTATGGATTACAAGCCGGGAGCTTCAAAAGAAAAGCCGATCACTCAGCTTACTCTTTACGCCTTAGCCATGAGCCGCTTGACCGGTCTCCGCCTTTATGATTTTAAATGCGGATGGTTTGATCAAAACGACTACTTTGAGTTTTTTCCTCTTCATGTCGTCTACAAGTTAAGAAAACATCAAAGGAGTGTTCCCAAAGATCAAAAGAAATTAATTAAAGCTGAAAAATTATGACAAAAAGGTACAAACCTAAAAAACCGGTAAGAGGCTTCAGAGACTTAATTGTTTATCAAAGAGCGCTGCAGTGCTCTGTCATCGTAGCAAAAAAGATAACACCTTTTTTGGAAGAAAAAAAGTATCCCTTAAAAAAAGACATGCTGCTCTGCTCTCTTGATATCCCCCGCCTTATAGCCAAGGCTCATTCCGCCCGGTTTGATGATGAAAAAACAGGCATGGATTTTTTGGACGAGGCGATGAAAAAACACAACGAGATGGTTGTTTATCTTGAACAAATAAGAGATATTTATTCAGACGAATTAGAACAAGTCACAGTTAAAGAACTTGTAAGAAGATACGCCCGGAACAGAAAAAAAGTTTTTCATCTCTACAAAGCGTGGGAAAGATTTAAAGAAAAAGACAGTTGAAACTTTAAAAAGGCTGAATCAGCCTTTTTAAAATTGAAAGAAAAAAAGTCTTTTTTTTTGTTAAGGTCAGATAGAGGCTAAGACAACAATTTGATGCTTCAGCGCCACTTTTTAAGGAATCTTGCCGCGCTGGAGGGAGGTTTAGAAATGGGTTGGAAATATGAAGATAGAGGGTCAAAGTACGGACTACGACTTCGATGAACCTATTGAAATTAAAACCTTAACCAAGGGTGAAAGAATGGGAATAACGTTCGAGAAAACCTATTTCCACGGTCTTTATTTGACAAAGTTAATGAATTTGTTAAAATACATTAAGTTTAGTTAATGAATTAAGTAAAATATGTTTATTCCAAGGGCTCAAATGAGTCAAATTGAAAACTTAACCCGTCTCGGGAAAGTTGTGATTCTTTACGGACCTCGTCAGGTGGGAAAAACAACCTTGTTAAAAAGATTGTTGGAAAGAACTGACAAAAGATATCGTTACTATGATGGTCAGGATTTACCAACCAAGGAGCTTTTCAGCTCCCAGTCCATTGATAAGTTCCAGTCTGCATTGGGTGATTTGGAGCTTTTAGTTATTGATGAAGCTCAGCATATTGAAAACATAGGAATTAATCTAAAGCTGATCGTTGATCACGTGTCCGATTTACGGATTATTGCCACCGGATCCTCCTCATTTGATTTAGCCCAAAAGATTGGCGAGCCCCTTACCGGGCGTAAATTCAACTTGGTTTTGTATCCTATTGCTCAGTTGGAACTTGAAAAAAATGAGGACTATGTTTCTACTCGGGCTAATCTGGAAGAGCGTCTCATTTACGGTTCTTATCCTGAAGTGATCACCACCAAGGGCTATGAATTAAAACAGAGGCTGCTTAAAGAGATTGTCAACTCCTATCTTTACAAGGATATTTTGGCTTTGGAGAAAATACACCACCCTCGAAAGATAGCTGATCTGTTGCAACTTTTAGCTTTCCAGATCGGCCAAGAGGTTTCCATGAGTGAACTGGGCACTAAGCTTGGTCTGAGCACTCAGACAGTTTCCCGTTATTTGGACCTGTTGGAGAAGTCTTTTGTTATTGTCCAGATTAGTGGTTTCAGCCGCAACTTGAGAAAGGAGGTTACTAAGAGTTCACGCTATTATTTTTACGATACTGGAGTTCGCAACGGAATCGTGGACAGCTTCAATTCTCTAAAGATGCGGAATGACGTCGGTATGCTTTGGGAAAATTATATTGTTGCCGAGAGGTTGAAAAAACAAGAGTATAAGAAAATATATACCAACAACTATTTTTGGCGCACCTATGACCAAAAGGAGATAGATTGGGTGGAGGAAAGAGACGGTAAGTTGTTTGGTTATGAGATTAAATGGGGCGACAAGAAAGTCTCGGCTCCGAAAGACTGGTTGGAAACCTATGACAAGGCCTCTTTTAAAGTTATAAACAGAGACAATTATTTGGAGTTTGTCGCTTAGTTAATCAGAACCAAATGTTAAAAATTGGAAACTCATGAAAAATATTATTCTTATTGGCGGTAATACTTGATTCGCCGGAGCCGCTTCTTGTCGGACCTTAAAACTCCCAAAAAAGAACTTGTAAACGCTGTTTATGGGTTTTTTATTTTGTGATACTATGATATTAATTCGGCTTTTCTACCATAAATGCCAGTTAACTTAAATAATTTTTAAAAGATGAGGTTGGCGGAACTTCAAAAAGTATTAAAAAAACAATTTTCTTACTTTACCGCCTTGGACCTGCAGAGGTTTTTGGAGGTTTCGAAGGTGGGAGCTTTGAAGTTTAGGAAAAATTATTTTCAAATTTACAGGAAAAAGAAATAAAAAAAGAAGCCTTTGTCAAAAAGAAAAGAAAAGAAGTTGATGATAATTGACGGCAACGCTTTGGTTCACAGGGGGTACCACGCTTTGCCGGATCTTAAAACTCCCGAGGGAGAACTTGTAAACGCTGTTTACGGGTTTTTTCTGGTTTTTTTAAAGGCGGTTAAAGAAATGGAGCCGGACTATATCCTCGCGGCTTTCGACCGGCCGGAGCCGACCTTCCGGCATAAAAAGTTCAAAGACTACAAGGCTCAAAGACCCAAAACACCTGACGAGCTGGCTGATCAGATTCCTTTGATCAAAAAAGCCCTGGAAGTGATGGAGGTTCCCGTTTTGGAGAAACCGGGTTTTGAAGCGGATGATATTATAGCAACAGTAGCGGACAAAATGAAAGAAGAAAAGACGGAAGTTGTTGTGGTAAGCGGTGACTTGGACACGCTTCAGCTGGTTGACGGCAACGTAAAGGTTTACGGGTTAAAAAGGGGTATGAAAGATACTGTTTTGTATGATGAGAAAGCGGTTAGGAAAAGGTATGGGTTCAGCCCCGAGCTTTTAGACGACTACAGAGGGCTTAAAGGCGACTCTTCTGACAACATCCCGGGGGTTAAAGGCGTGGGAGATGTTACGGCTTCAAAACTTCTTTCTACATACGGGGACCTTGACGCAATTTATGAGGCGCTTGAAAACGCACCCCGGGAATTTTTAAAAGGTTACTCGAGGAGAAAAAGAGTAAAAGAACTTTTAAAGGAAAAAAAAGACGAAGCTTATTTCTCCAAAGAACTGGCTACGGCAAGAAAAGATGTTCCCTTAGATTTTGAACTTGACAAGTGCTCTTTTCGGGGATACGAAAAAGATAAACTTGAAAATCTTTTCCGCCGGTTGGGGTTTCACTCTTTAATTCCTCGTCTTCCGGGCAACAGGAGAAAGCAAAACAACCTTTTTTCATAAGTTTTGTGTTAAAATGAAAAAAGGTTTAGGGGATAGAAGTTTAAATAATTAAACGTGAATAAGAAAAAATATTCAAAAGAGGCGGAGTGGTTTATTAAAAATCTTCAAACGCTCCAAGACAACTTTGCTGATTCTGTCGGCGGACAAATCGTAACCACAGATAGTGAGGGCAACCTCATCACCGAGATGAGCGGCCAGCAGAAGCCATGTAAGATGACTATGGAGACTGAAGAAGGTAAAGAAGAATGCCAAAAAGCTTATAAAACAGCTCTTTCCTTGGTGGAAAGTCAAGAAGATTCCATTTTTATGGACTGTTATGCGGGATTCGCCTCTTTGTGGGTTCCGATTAAGGTGGGGGGAGAGATAGTGGGTTCCATCACCGGATGTGGAGGAAGATACGAGCGAGGTAAAAGCGAAGAGGACCTAAGAGAGTATTATGAGAGTCTGGCTGACGAACTCGGTATAGAAAAAAAAGATGAGTTTATTAAAGCGGCGGTGGACGAGATAAAATCAGTTACAGAGGAAGAGATGAAAGAAAGAGCAGAAAGATTGGCTAAGCTGGTCGGTATTTTGGCGGAAGAAACCGCCCTAAGAGAGCTTTTTAACGTCTAAATTTAAAACCTTATGCCCGGCGTTGAGTTTAAGGAGACCAAAAGAAAGTTCAGGGTTGATATTCGCATATCCGCTCAGTCGGTGGCCAGTTTTTGTATTTTAGCGGTTTTGTTCAAGGTTGTTCTTAAGGTGCCTGTCCCCTATCTCGTTGTCGGAGGTCTTCTTTTTTGGGAGCTTGTCTATATTTTCTTTTGGCAAAAGATGATTGAAAAACCGCAGACGACAAACGGACTTTACAACCTTTATTTCTTTTTTAATTTTACCGACCTTCTGTTTGAAACCTTTTTTATTTATTTTTTAGGAGCCACCATTTGGATCGGCTCCTTATTTTATACTTTCACTATTGTTTTGGGAGGGCTTCTGCTTCCCAAAAAAAAGAACTTTCTTGTTCCTTTTTGCGCTCTTTTTCTTTATTCCGGGCTTATCTTTTTAGAATATTTCGGGTTCCTGCCATCTCAACAAGTTTTTAAGCAGGAGGTTTTCACTTTTACTTTTGCTAGGGGTTTAGCTCAGGTTTTAATAAGTGGTGTCTTTTTCTTTTTTGTTTCTTCTTCGGCTGGTACCTTTTCTGAGATGTTTAAAGAAAGCAGAAGGCAGCTGGAAGAAGAAAGGGAAAAAGCGAAGGAGGCGGAAAAGGTTCTCGAGGTGAGAGTTAAGGCGCGTACTCAGGAGCTGAGGGAGCTGGCAGAAAGAAGAGAAGGTCTAATAAAAGAAAGAACTCAGGAACTTAGGAAGAAGATAAAGGATTTAGAGAGGTTTCAAAGATTGGTGGTGGGCCGAGAGCTTAAGATGGTGGAACTTAAGAAAGATCTTGGAGAGGCTAAAAGAAGAATAGAGAATTTACAAAAGAGATTAAAAGATTAAAAAAATATTATTATGAAAAAAATAGGCATCATCGGAGGAGGTTTGGCGGGTTTGGCCTGCGCCCATCGGTTGGCGGAAAAAGGCTTAAAACCGGTTGTTTTTGAAAAAGAAGCGGTCGCCGGAGGAAGAATACAATACGCCGCGGTGATCGGCTCCAAAGATTTTCAAGAACACCTTATGAGTCTGGTGGAAGAGATGGGGTTAGATGAGATGTCAATTCCCTTGAAAGAAAAGGAGATCGGTTTTTTCGGAGAAGACTTTCTTCCCTTGGAAAAATTTCCTTCTGTTTTAAAAGAAGCTTTAAGTGAAGAGCAGATGAGGGAGTTCCAGGAGTTTTCACAAATGGTCAACTCCTTGAGCTTTGATCCTTTTTCTCCTTCCCAAGAACTTTTAAAAGTTAGAGACAAGTCTTTAGCGGAGTATGGAGAAAATCTTTCGGAAGAAGTTAAAAACATGGCCTTTGCCGCTGCTTGGATACTCTCCGGGAAAGATGATTTGAGTGAGATAAGCGCTGATTACGGTCTGCATTTAATTCGGATGGGGAACGAGGTGATGTCCGGGGAGGCGCTTCGCTTTGAAGAGCTTAACATGATGAGCTTAACGAATGTTCTTTTAAACTCCATAGGAAAAAGCGGGGGTGAAGTTCTAACCGGCTGCGAGGCAAAAAAGGTTTCAAAAAAAGAAGAGGGGTTTGAGATTGATTACCGGAAGCTGGATGAAGAAAAAACGATGCAGGTTGACAGAATAGTTTTTGCCCTGCCTCTGCCGGAGGTTTCCAAAATTTTTCCTGAGGTGGAGATTCCTTCCGGTGTTTTTTATCCGGAAAACAGAATTATTCTGGCGCAGGGAAAACTTAAATACCCGAAAAGAAGACTTCTTATGGGGCTTCCAGGCAACGCGTTTAACTTAAGGCTTTTTTTGAACTTCGTGGAGGAGGAACAATACTTCCTTCCCTGGAATAAAAATGAAGAGATTGATCTCGGATTCATCTACGATGATTACGAGATTATTTCTGAAGAAGAGATACTGCCTCTCCCCTGCCTAAGACCGGATCCGAAGGTTCCCGAACTAGAGACAAGTATTAAAGGAGTTTATCTGACAGGCGACTTCTACTATTATCCTTATG
The DNA here is from genome assembly GCA_964387175.1 of uncultured Candidatus Saccharibacteria bacterium. Classification (GTDB taxonomy): domain Bacteria; phylum Patescibacteriota; class Minisyncoccia; order Minisyncoccales; family CAYTKG01; genus CAYLVJ01. The sequence goes on from CAYLVJ010000006.1 coordinate 9,408, forward strand.
ACACCTCTATTCACACGGCCGAAGTTGTAGCAGAAAAAATATCTGAAGAGTAAAAATGGCTAAAGAAGAAAAACAAAAGATAAAAACCTTGATGGATGACTTGTCTGCTCTTGAAAGCTATATCTCCGATCTTTTTACTTTTTCTCCCCTTCCCATCGCCTTTATTTCTCCTTTGGGCGTCATTTTAGAGTTCAACCCCGCCTTTGAAAGGATGACGGGATACCCAGCTTACGAGGCGGTAGGAGAGGACGTGACAAAATTATTTAAAGAACCGGTTGAAGGACTCATAAAAAAAGTTTTAAAAGAAGACAGTGTTAAAGCTAAAGAGATGACTTTGGTTAAAAAGAACGGCGAGGAATGTCCCGTCAGTATTTTCGGAAAGGCCCGCAGAGGAGAGGAAAACGACCCGGTGGGTCTTTTTCTGGGCGTTTTTGACCTGAGCGAGATTAAAGAAAAAGCAAAAGAGCTGGAAAAAAAAGTGGAAGAGCTGGAGAAGTTCCGCAAGGTGGCGGTGGGAAGGGAGCTTAAAATGATAGAGCTTAAAGAAGAAGTAAGAAATTTAAAATATGGTAAAAAGATAGAAACTGAAGATGAATGATGAAAAAGAGAAAATTAAGGAAATAAAGGGGGAAACAAGAGGGGTGACTTTTGCCACCGACGCCCGGTTTATCTCGAGAAGATTCGGCCAGGAAGCACTAAGCAAGGCGGAAAGAGCTTTGAGTAAAGAGGGAAAACTGTTTTTTTACAGCAGGATAAGACCGATGGATTTTTATCCTTTAAGTCTCCGTCTTTTGTCTTTTATCATTTATCGTGATGAACTTGGGTTTACGGAAAAAGACTTTAAAGATATGGGAAAGATGGCTCCTAAGGAGTCTTTAGTGATTAAGCTTTTTGCTCGTTTCTTTTTTTCCGTGGAAAGAACTGTTAAACAATCCCCCCAGATGTGGAGCAAGCACTATACGATGGGAGATCTTTCGGCTGAAGCAGACGAAGAAAAGAAAGAAGCGACTGTACGCCTGGAGAATTTTAAGGGGCACCCTCTTTTTTGCATTTACTTTGAAGGTTACTTGGAAACGATTCTGAATATGGTGGTTAACGGAGAAGTGGAGTGTGAAGAGGTAAAATGTCCTTTTAAAGATGGAAGAGCCAAAACACACGAGTTTCATATTACCTGGAGTTAAAAATGAAAAAGAAGGTGATAAAAGAGCTGAAAGAGTTGGAAGGAGAAGCAAGGGGAATCCACTTGAAAAATGATGCGGAATACATTTTAAAAGAAAAAGGGAAGGAAGGTCTAGAAGAAGTAGAGAAAAAACTTTCCTTGTGGGGCGTTAATATTCGTTACAGCGAGATTCAAAACCTTAAGTTTTATCCGGCTGGATGGAGGTCTCTTTCCCTTTTAGCAACCAAGGAAGTTTTCGACTGGGAAAAAGAAGATATAAGAAAAATGTGTGAGTTTGCGGCTGGTGTTTCTTTTGCCGTTCGTCTTTATCTTAAATATTTTTATTCCGTTTCCAAGCTTTTAGAGAAGGTGTCGCGGATGTGGAGGGAGTATTGGAGCTTCGGAGAGGTAGAGGTTAGAAACTTTAAAGAAGAAGAAAAGGAGCTGGAGCTGGTGGTAAGTGACTTTAACTGCCACCCCATTTATTGCGAATGTATGAAAGGTTACCTTGAAGGCCTCGGCCGGATGGTGACAAAAAGCAAAGTCAAGGTGGAAGGAGAATGCGAATCGGAAAAAGGAGTTCATAAATATCATGTTAAATGGAGGTGAAATGAAAAAACAGGTAATTAAATCGGAAAGAGCCAAAAAAGAAAGAACTGAACTTCTTTTGGAAGATCTTGCTTCTTTGGAAAACTACGTGCACGAACTTTTTAACTTTTCTCCTCTTCCTATCTGCTTTGTGAGTCCTTTGAATATCCTTCTTGAAATCAACCCTGCTTTTGAAGAGATAACAGGGTATGATTTCAACGAATTGATCGGCAAATCAGTGGAGGAACTTTTTAAGTCGAAAGAAATTACTGAGGTGAGTGAAAAAGTTTTGGCCGGGGAAAGGGTGGAAGGCAGGGAAGCGGTGATGGAAACCAAAGACGGAAGGTTGATGCCGGTTCAGATTTTTCTGCGAGCTAGAAAAGATGAAGAAGGAAAGACAATCGGTTATTTCCTCGGAATGCTGGATCTTTCAGAAATCAAAGAAAAAGAAAAGGAACTTAAAAAATCCCAAACCGCACTTTTAAATATTTTAGAAGACACGGAAGAGGCGAGGAAAAGGGCGGAAAGAGAAAGAGAAAAAACCAAGGCCGTCATCACCAACTTAAGTGACGGGTTGATTGTTTTCAGCCCGAGACACGAAGTTATGTTTGTCAACCCTAAAGCGGAAGAATTTTTAAACATTAAAGAGGATGAGGTGGAAGGGAAGAAGTTGGAAGATATTCCGCGGGAAGGGAAGATGAGTAAGTTCCTTGAATTTATAGAAGGCAGGGTGGAAAAACCTTTTTCCAGAGAAGACCTAGATTTAAGAGAAGATCTTATTCTGGAAGTTTCTAACGTGGATATGGAGCAGGAAGCGGAAGACATGGGGCACCTTGTTATTCTTCACGATGTGACACGAGAAAAGGTGGTTCAACGTTTGAAAACGGAGTTTGTCTCTATTGCCGCTCATCAGTTAAGGACTCCTCTTTCGGCTATCAAGTGGACTCTTAAGATGCTTTTAGACGGGGACTTGGGAGAGCTTACGGAGGAACAAAGAGAATTTTTGAGAAAAACTTATGGCTCCAACGAAAGAATGATCAATTTGGTTAATTCACTTCTTAATGTGACCCGGATTGAAGAAGGAAGGTTTGTTTACAAACTGGAGCCGGTTGATTTCATTAAGCTTGTTAAATCAATTATTGACGCTGAAAGGCCGGAGGTGGAACAAAAAGGAATAGAAATTGTTTTTGAAAAATCGGAAAAGATTCTCGAGGTACCGCTTGATGAAGAAAAGATAAGAATTGCTGTTCAAAACTTGATTGACAACGCCGTAAAGTATACCTTGTCGGGGAAAAAGGTGTGGGTGAATATTGAAAGAAAAGGTGATAAAATTCGTTTTGCAGTTAAAGATCAGGGAGTGGGAATCCCTGAAGATCAAAAGGATAGAGTTTTCAGTAAATTTTTCCGAGGTTCCAATGTTATGAGGTTGGAGACGGTTGGGACAGGCCTGGGGCTTTTTATAACTAAAAATATTGTTGAAGCCCACGGGGGAAAGATTCAATTCGAGTCCGAAGAAGGCGAAGGGTCTATCTTTTGGTTTACTTTACCGATAGAGCATGAGTCGGAAAAGTTTGTGGAAGGTTAGACTTGATTAAAAAATCGAAGGAGTTATAATAAAAAAAGAAATCATAGTTTGATTATATCTATTTTTCTACTATTTTTTTGTTTAGCTGTTAATTTTTATAAAAATATAAGGAAAAGCCTAAAAAAGAAATTAAAAGTTTTAGCGAATAATATTTATGCCTTCTAAAAAGAAAATACTAATAATTGAAGACGAAAGAATAATTATAGAGCTTTTGGCTAAAAAGCTTATAGCTAGCGGCTACGAGGTGGTTATGGCCCGGGACGGCGAGGAAGGTCTTGAAAAAATAGATCAGGAAAAACCCGATTTAGTTCTTTTAGACATTGTTTTGCCTAAAATGGACGGGATGGAGGTTTTAAAGAAAGCTAAGTCAAACGAGGCGACTAGAGACATTCCCGTGGTTATCATCTCCAACTCCGGGCAGCCGGTGGAACTTGATAAAGCTAAGAGGCTGGGAGCTAACGACTGGCTGGTTAAAACGGAGTTTGATCCCGTGGAGGTGATCCAAAAGGTAAAAGAAAACGTTTGAAAACAAATTCAAAAGGTTTAAAAAAAAGAATATGTCAAACTCGAAAGAGAAAATTTTAATCGTCGAAGACGATAAGTTTTTAAGGGAATTGATAAGCCGTAAGCTGGCGGGGCGGGGTTATGAAGTTGAAACAGCGGTTGATGGAGAGGACGGTTTTGAAAAAATTAAAAAGACAAAACCCGACGTTGTTTTACTGGATCTTATTCTGCCCGGAATTGACGGTTTTGAAGTTTTATCCCGGGTTAAAAAAGAAAAGGAGGTGCAAGACGTCCCAATTATTATTCTTTCTAACTTAGGTCAAAAAGAAGACATCGAAAGAGGTCTCAGTCTCGGTGCTATTGATTATTTGATCAAGGCTCATTTTACCCCCCAAGAGATAATTGAAAAAGTAAAAGAAGTTTTAAGTTGAAATGCCGGAGCTTCCGGAGGTGGAAAATACGGTACAGGGTTTAAAAAACCAAAGCCCCTCTATTTTAGGGGCTTGTTTTTTGGATGTATGGAGCGACACTCCGAAACTCATTAAAAATCCTGAAAGCTTTAAGAATTTTAAAAAAAGAATCAAAGGGGAAAAGATAAAAGATATTAGAAGGCGGGGAAAGTGGATTGTTTTTAAGTTAAGTTCAGAGCAAAATCTTTTGGTTCATCAAAAAATGACCGGCCATCTCTTGTACGGCCGGTGGGAAAGAGCGGAAGAAAAATGGGAACCTCTTTCTCGCGAAAAAGCGATGAGCGACAAGATGAACTCTTATATTCATCTTCTTTTTACTCTTGACAACGGTCATATGCTCGCCTTTTCTGATCTGCGCAAGTTCGGAAGGGTGGAGCTTAAAGACGAAAAAGGAACAAAAGAGATTTTAGGAAAGCTGGGACCCGAGGCTCTTTCTTCTGACCTTTCTTTTTTGAAGTTTAAAAAACTTTTTAAAGGACGGAGGGGAAGGGTGAAATCTCTTCTTATGAACCAAAAGTTTATAGCCGGGGTGGGCAATATCTATAGTGACGAGATTTTGTGGAGAGCGAAGGTTCATCCCCTTAGAAAAGCTGACACCTTAACTGAAAAGAATTTGGAGAGAATTTTTAAAGAGATGAAAAAGGTGTTAAAGGAAGCTGTTAAAAGAGGAGGCACCAGCACCTCAGACTACAGGAAGCCTTCGGGTGAAAAAGGTGAGTACGCAAAGAAACTAATAGTTTACGGCAAAGACGGAGAAAAATGCCCCCGGTGCGGGGAGGAAATTAAAAGGAAAAAAATAGGGAGCCGCTCCACCAGATTTTGCCCTGAGTGCCAAGATTAGATTTTGGCCACTAAAAGTTCCAAGGCCAGTTCCGGGTCAACACGGCCCGTCTTTATTTTCAAGTCAAAATCTGCTGTAAGGTGGAAAAAAGATTTTAACTCTTTAAGAGAAAAATTTCTGCTTATTCTCCTGCTTTTTTTAACAACGTAAGGGTGCCAGCCAAGATCTTTTAAACTTTCACCTCTCTCCTCTCTTTCCTTTATAACCAAAAGGCGGGAGATCTGCCAGGCGATCATTGATAAAAGGTAAGCCGGGTGGTCTCCTTCTTCCAGATGGTTTTTAATTAAAGTGAGAGCTTTTTTCTTCTTTTTTAAGGCTAAAGCGTCGATGCTTTTAAAGATGTCTTTTTCAACCTCTTCTCTGATCAAAAAGTCGACGTCTTTTTTGGTTATGGTTGCTCCTTTTTCTTTAGAGGCTCCTTTGTAGTTGGCTAACTTATTGATTTCAAGAGACAAACGCCAAAGATCTTTTCTTTGAAGACTTAAAAGAGCTTTTAGGGCGGAAGGAGTAAGTTCCGCGTTGTAGCGGGACGCCTCATTTTTAATCCATTTTCTAAGTTTACCCTTGGAGAGCTTTTCAAACTCTTTTGTTTTGGAGTTTTTCTCTAAAAACTTTAAAAGTTTGGTTTTTTTAAGTTTTTTCCTGGAGTAAAAGATTAAAAGATAGGGGCTAGCGAGAAACCTTTCTTTGTCTTTTAAGAACTTTTTTTCAAACCTTTCGTTGCCTGCTCCATTTTTAACCACCACCGTCTTTTTTTTAGAAAACATCGAACGGGAAAAGAAGGCGCTTTTGAAGTTTTGATAGTGTTTTTCTTTCAAGTCGACATATTCTAAACTGGAGCCTTTTTTCTTTTGCTCCGAAGTGATTTTTTTTAGTTCTCTTAGAGAAAGGAAGTTGCATTTTCCATGAAGAAGCAGAATCATTAGTGAAAGTATAGCATACTTGCCCAGTTTCTTAAATTACTATAATGTTAATAATAGTAATTACCATTAAACAAAAATTAAACATGCCAATTAAAGACGCAGCCAAAAAGTCATTGAGGCAGAATAAAAAAAGAAGAGCGGCTAACTTGAGGAGAAAAAGAAAGTACAAGTCCTTGAAGAAGAAAATCGAAGATCTTGTTTCTAAAAAGGAACTTGAAAAAGCTAAAAAGTTTTTGCCTGATTTTCAAAAAGCGGTTGACAAGGCGGCTAAAAAAGGAACGATTCACAAAAACAAGGCCGCCCGGCTCAAGTCACGTCTTGCGAAAAAAATTAAGGGAGAATCATGATCGGGTATTTAAAAGGAGAGGTGAAGGCCAAAGGAGAAGATTTTTTAGTTGTAGCTTCTGCCGGGATCGGCTACAAGGTTTTCGTTACGGAAAATCTTTTAGAGGAAAAAGAAATCGGGGACAGTATTGAACTTTTTACCCACACCGTTTTAGGAAGAAACAGTTTAGATATTTACGGCCTTTCTTCTTCCGAGAAAATGGACTTTTTTGATTTTTTATCAGGTATTTCCGGTATCGGAGGAAAGACGGCTCTTTCTCTGGCTCGTTTTAACTCCGCTAAAGAGTTAAAGGAAGAAATAGAAAATAGAGGCAGCCGGGTTACAAAAGAGGTAAAAGGGGTGGGCCCCAAAAAAATGAAAAGAGTTCTTTTAGAGCTTACCGGGAGGGTGGAAAAATTGGACAAAAAAGAACTTTCGGAGAAAAAAGAGGCCCGCAAGGCGCTTGTTTCTTTAGGGTTTTCCAAAGAAGACGCCAAAAAGATTCTTCTTGAGCTGTCAGACGATATTGAAGACACTGAAAAAATGGTGGAGGAAGCTCTTAAAAAGCTGGGAGAAAAAAAGAATTAATTATGCCTGATAAGGGCTACAAAATACTGGAGCATCCTGCTGATTTTGAGGTTGTGGTTTTCGGTTCAACCAAAAATCATCTTTTTGAAAACGCTATGCAGGCGATGGCGCACTGTCTTGACGCGGAAGTAAAGGAAGAAAAGGCTGAGGAGAAAATTAGGGTGCTTTCTGAAGACAGAGAGGCTTTACTGGTTGATTTTCTAAACGAGGTGAACTATTTGAGCGAGGTGAAAATGGAACTTTATGAAAAGGTCAGTTTTTTAAAATTCACCGACACGGAGATCGTGGCTGTTATTTACGGAAACAAGGTAAAAAGGTTCGGGCTTCAAGTAAAAGCGACTACATTTCATGACTTATCGATTGAAGAAAAAGAAGATGGTTGGCGGGCGCATATTATTTTTGACGTTTAAATATGGTTAAAAAGAAAGACGTAAAAAGAATAAACGATTATCTCTGGGAGATACCTTCTTCTTATAGAAAGGACATGAGGGTCCCGGCCAGATTTTATACCTCTGATAAACTTTTTGACATGGTTTTTGAAGATAAGTCGTTGGACCAGCTTGTTAATATGACGACCCTGCCCGGGATTGTAGGTGAGGCGTGGGCTATGCCGGATATGCACCAGGGTTATGGCGTCTGTATTGGTGGTGTTTTTGCAACAGAGATTCTAGACGGCGTCATTTCTCCTGGCGCGGTGGGCTACGACGAAAACTGCGGCCTCAGACTTTTGACCACTGATTTTGAAGAAAAGGAGATAGCTTCTTATATCGACAAACTCGCTGACGCCATGCAGGAAAATGTTCCTTCGGGGCTGGGAAAAGGAAGAAAAACTTCTCTTTCCATTTCTCAAATAGACAAGGTATTGGAAGGAGGCGTCCCCTATTTGGTAAGCCAAGGTTACGGAGAAAAAAGAGACGCTAAAAACTGTGAGTCGCAGGGACGACTTGAGGTTGCCGATGCCGGGGAGGTGAGCGAAAAGGCGAAAAAAAGAGGCAGAGATCAGTTGGGCACCTTGGGAAGCGGCAACCACTTTCTGGAAATTCAAGTTGTAGATGAGGTTTTTGATAAAGAAACAGCTTGGGTTTTCGGACTTGAAAAGGGACGAGTGACGGTAATGATTCACACCGGTTCCCGGGGACTGGGCCACCAAAACTGCAACGATTATTTAAAGGTAGCAAGAAAAGCGATGAACAAATACAACATTCATCTTCCCGACAGGGAGCTGGCTTGTATGCCTCTTAGATCCAACGAGGGTCAAAGGTTTTTAAAAGCTTTGAGTGCGGTTTCAAACTACGCTTGGTCCAACAGGCAGGCGATCACCCACTATGTGAGAAGAGCTTGGGCCCAGGTTTTCGGTAAAAAGGTTAACCTTGACTTGGTTTATGATGTAGCTCACAACATCGCCAAGGTGGAAGAGCATGAGGTAGACGGGGAGAAGAAAAAAGTGTGCGTGCATAGAAAGGGAGCCACCAGGGCTTTTCCTCCCGGCTGGGGAGATTTATCGGGGGATTACAAAAAGACGGGCCAACCGGTTCTTGTTCCGGGTTCCATGGGAACTTCTTCATATATTTTGGCCGGGACTTCTTCCGGGGGAGATGCTTTTTACAGTGTCTGCCACGGTGCGGGAAGGACCATGTCCAGAACCGAGGCTAAAAGAAGGGTTTCCGGGAGCAATTTGATAGATGATTTGGAGAGAAAGGGAATTTTAGTGAGGTGCTACTCAATGCGCGGAGTGGCTGAGGAAGCACCGCTGGCCTACAAAGATGTAAACAATGTGGTTGAGGTGGTTGAAGGAGCAGGTTTAGCCCGTAAGGTGGCTAAGGTGCGCCCTTTAGCAGTAATTAAAGGAGAATAAATATGAAACTACCTAAAGGGATAAAAAAATTCATACGAAAAGAAAAAGCCCGCATAAGGCGGGAGGTTTTCGACAAAAAGAAAAGAGAAGAAAAAGAAGAAGAACTTTATTTGAGGTTTAAAAATTACAGAAGTAATAAACAAGAAACATGAAAACTAAAGAAATACACAAGCTGGCGGTCAAAATGGGAATAAAAGCGGATTTTCGAGGGAAAGAAGGCGTAAAAGAAGTATTAAAAAGAAGAAAAGAAAAATATGACAAACTTTCTTCTAAAAAGAAGAAAGAATATGACGAGAGTGATCTTCATAATCCTTACTTTGACTCCCGGGTTTTAAATATCAGCCGGGATGAAAAGATAAAAAAGGTCATGGTGGGGATAGATATAGGGCCGGGGGAGCTTTTGATGGCGGACAAGCTTAAAGACATTAATCTTGTCATATCTCATCATCCTTTAGGAAAAGGTTTAGCCCGCCTTTCCGAGGTGATGAGCCTTCAGGCGGATGTTTTAGCCAGTTACGGAGTTCCCATCAATATCGGGGAGGCTTTGATTAAAGAAAGAATGAGCGAGGTGGCAAGAGGAGTTAACGCCGCTAACCACCAGCGCACAGTGGATGCAGCGAAGATTTTAGGTATTAATTTGATGTGTCTTCACACGGTTTGTGATAACTTAGCAGCCGATTTTTTGAAAAAGAAAGTTGAAAAAGAAAAACCAAAAAGATTAAAAGATCTTCTTGGGCTTTTGAAAAACATTCCCGAGTATGAAAAAGCAAAAGAGATAGGGGCCGGCCCGAAGGTGTTTGTCGGCAGTCCGGAAAGAAGATGCGGCAAAATCGCTCTTACAGAGATAACCGGAGGAACGGAGGGCTCTCCCAAGATTTATGAAAAAATGGCTCAGGCGGGTATAGGAACGGTGGTGGGGATGCATATCGGTAAAGAGCACTACGAAGAAGCTAAAAAAGCCCTTTTAAACGTTGTAATCGCCGGACACATGTCTTCCGACTCACTGGGTGTCAATTTATTTGTGGACGAGCTGGAAAAAGCAGGTGTTAAGGTAACACCTTGTTCCGGTTTTACCCGTGTTTCACGAGTTTAGTTTTTTGCTCATGTAAGTTTTTTCCAGATGGTAGTTGTGTTTTTGGCGGTAATATTCTCTTACTCCTACACCTGAAATAACTACCATCTTTTTTTTATTGAATTCGTTTTTAGCTATCTCCTCTGCTTTTTTAATAAGTTTCCGGCCCAGTCCTTTGTGCTGGGCTCCTTTACCCTTTCGGGTCAAAGGAATCTGAGGACCGAAGGTTTGAACCTCCCTTATAATCCCGGAGTTTTTAAAAAGAGGAAAGATTTCTTCTCCCGGGAGACGAAGACGAAGAAGAGAAAAAAGCTTTGTTCTTTTTTTGTTTTCAAAAGATAAAAATACTTCCTTTCCGCCTGAAGCTTCGTAGTCCTCTCGGAATAGGAATATATCTTCTTCCGGGTCAAAGCGGTCTTTAACCTCCCTGCATCTTATACACCCGCATTTTTGTTCTTGGTCAAGAAGTTCTCTCAAGTTAGAAGTAGTGCATCCTCCTTTTATCTTTTCAGCTGGGATGTCTCTAAAGATGCGGGCCACCCTGACCCACCGGGGGAATTTTGACCTCGCCTTTTTTAAAAGCTCGATGAGTTCTTTTTGTGAGTAGGGTTTGTAAGATCCCTCTTTCCATAACTGATGAAGCTTGGTGTTTTCACAAACCAAGCAGGGATATATTTTCAGCCAATCCGGTTTGAAGCGGGGGTCTTTAAAAATAATTTCAAACATCTCAAGATCTTTTTTAAGATTTGAACCCGGCAATCCGGGCATTACCTGCCACAAAACCTTAAATCCCGCGTCTTTTAAAAGACGGGTGGCCCTGCTTATTTTTTCAACAGAAAGGTTGGTTTGACACCTGCGGTGTATCTCGTCAAAAACGGTTTGAGCCCCTATCTCCACAAAGGTTACCTCCGACTCTCTAAGGCTTCTTATCTCTTCCCTGTTGATATGATCAGGCCGTGTTTCAATGGAAAGGCCGACAATCCTTGATTTTGCTTTTTCGTTTTCTTTTTGAAGTTTGGACAGCGTTTTTTCAGTTTTAAAAACTTCAGGAAAAGTATTCGCCGCCTCAAAACAGCCTTTTAAAAAGTTTCTTTTGTATTCTTCCGGATAAGCGCTCCAGGTTCCTCCTACTATTCTGAGTTCAATTTTTTCCACCGGGTGGCCTTGGGCTCTCAGACTTTTCAATCTTTCACTTACTTGGCGGTAGGGGTCAAAATCTAACCCTTTGGCTCGGTCGGCTGCCGGTTCTCCGGCTAGGTAGCTTTTAGGGAAGCCCGGTTCGTTAGGGCAAAAGATGCATTGGCCGGGGCAGGGAAAAGGCTTGGTTAAAACAGTGACGTTGACGATTCCGGAAAGTGAACGGACGGGGCGGGTGATAAGAAGCCACTTGATAAGAGGGTTTTTCTCAATCTCCCTCTTTTTTACCATCTTGCGGTAGGTAGAAAGAAGATCCGTGTTTTTGGGAAGAGGTTTGCCGTATTTCCTGCAGACTCTTCTTTTTACTTTTCTTACCAAGCCCCGGTCTTTTTCTTTAACCTTTTCTAAATTTTTTATGATTTCTTTTTCCAAATTCATAATTTTTCTTTATACTAATACTAATTTATGAAAGAAAAAACCGCAAAAAGAATAAAGAAAAAAACGGAAAGAAATTATGATAAAATAGCGGATGATTTCTCGCGGACCCGTTTTAAGGTCTGGCCTGCTCTTTTTAGGTTTAAAGATTTGGTTGACCCCAAGAACAAGGTTTTAGATATTGGGTGTGGAAATGGTCGTCTGCGGGCCTTGTTTAAAGACAAACAGGTGGAGTATGTCGGCGTTGATGTTTCCGAGCAGCTTCTTTTTTTAGCTCGTAGGAGTAAAAAGTTTGAAATTAAAAACCAAAAGTTTCAAAAAGCGGACGGGGCGGATCTTCCTTTTTTGGAAAATGAGTTTGACGCAGTTTTTATAGTTGCGGTCTTGCACCATATCCCCTCCCGCAGTCAGCGTCTTTTGTTTTTTAAAGAAGCATCCCGTGTTTTAAAAGAGGATGGAGTTTTAGTTGTTGTCGCTTGGAATTTATGGAGGATCAGGTTTTTAAAAAACCATCTTGCTTCCTTAAAAGACAAGCTTTTGGGTGGTGATTTGGGATGGAAGGACTTACATTACCCTTGGAAAAATGAAAAAGGTGAAATAATTACTCAAAGGTTTTTTCATTGTTTCACTAGAAGAGAGTTGGTAAGATTAACAAAAGAGGCTGGGTTGAAAGTTATAGAGAGCGGATTTTTACCTCATAAAAGAAACATTTATGTTGTTTGTAAAGCTCCCATCGCTTAACGGATAAAGCGCGGCCCTCCGGAGGCCGAGCTGAAGGTTCGAATCCTTCTGGGAGCACTTGACAACTCGCTTTTAAAGAGTAAAATAATTTTGAGGGGTGAGGGGACAGGAGCAAGAGCTTCTAGTTCTCCAAGGACAACCCCCTGCTTAAGAGATTAAGATGTGCATGGCCCAGTGGGATTGTCCCCCGCGGGTTTCCGGAACTTGTCTTTTGAGCAGGCCAAAACCCCTTGCTCCCCACCTGTCCAGGTGGGGAGCTTTTTATTTGGATAAAAAGCATATTTGGAATATAATAAGGTAATATGAGTTTTAAATTATTTACCTTATGGAGAGTTTGAAAGATTTTAATTTTAAGTACAAGATTGCTGTTTCCGGAGCCGAAACGACTGATCACTGTCTTTCGGGAGCGACTGAAAAAGCAAGAGAAATAGGAAGACAAATCGTGGCCCACGATGGTGCGGTTTTAACCGGCGCCTGTTGGGGGATGCCTTACGAGGCGGTCCAAGGAGCCAAGGAAAAAGGAGGTCTTTCAATCGGGGTCTCTCCCGCTATCTCAAAAAAGGATCACTACAATCAGTTTAAAATGCCCACCGATGTTTTTGACCTAATTTTTTATACGGGTTACGGATTCTCTGCCCGCAACGTGTGGTTAATGAGAATGGCTGACGCCGTTATCTTTATTTGCGGCCGGATGGGAACCTTGAATGAGTTCACCGTTTGTTTTGAAGACGATAGGTTGGTGGGTGTTTTGGAAGGAACGGGAGGAACGGCGGATATGATAAAAGAAATTGTCAAAAGGGCTAACAAGGGTCCGGGTCATATCATTTATGACAGCGACCCGAAGGCTTTAGTGGAACGGGTTTGTGACAAGGTAGAAGAGCACAAAGAAAAGATGGAAACTTATTTCGAAGCTCAAAAATATTTTAAAGGTCGTAAGATTTGATAAGTTAATTTTTTAAATCAAATGGCAAAAGAAGAAAAAAAACTATCCGAATGGAAAGAGGTTGGAGAAATAATTCACTACTTCGGTGATTTGGAGGTGGCCGTTTTGAAACTTTCCGGCACCTTAAAAGAAGGAGACCGGATAAGAATAGTTGGAGGCATGGACACCGATTTCGAGCAGGATGTTTCTTCAATGGAAGTTGATCGTGAAAAAATTGCTAAAGCGGGTAAAGGAGACGAGGTGGGGCTGAAGGTGAAAGAAAAAGTGCGGGACGGCTACAAAGTCTACAAAGAGTGAAACTTTAATTTTTTGAATATGTCTTGGCCATCGGAAGTTTACAAAAAAGCAAGTGTCAAAGACCTTGTTTTGGTCTCACTTTATGAGTTGCAGAAAAAGTCAAAGTTTGAAGAACTTCTTACAACCTGTTTTAATCTTTTTCCCGAGAAATTCTCTTTTAAAAATCATAAAAACTGGCCGGATGCCCGTAAGCTGGGGAGACCCCTGCGTTTTCTGCGTGAAGAAGGCCTGGTTCAAGGGTCGCCCGAGGAAGGATTTTCTTTGACGGGGAAGGGGAAAAAAGAGTCCTCACAAACCATTAATCTGTTCCGGCAGAAGAAGCTTAAATTATAATGAAGAAAGAAAGACTAAAATCAGGAGTCCGTTTTTTGTCTGTACCGATGAAAGATGTCAAAACGGCTGCCGTTTTGGTGCTTGTTAAAAACGGATCCAAATATGAGAAAAAGCAAGAAAGTGGAATTTCTCATTTTATTGAACACATGCTTTTTAAGGGAAGCAGTCTTTATCCGACAGAGTTTGAGGTGGCTGAAGCTTTAGATAAGATAGGAGGAAAGTTTAACGCTTTTACCGGCAAGGAACACACCGGTTATTGGGCTAAAGTAAACTCGCTTCATTTAAAAAAAGCTTTAAGGTGGATAAGTGATATTTATCTTCATCCAAAAATGGATTCGGAAGACGTTGAAAGAGAAAAAGGTGTGATCATAGAGGAGATTAATATGTATCTTGACACTCCCCGTGTTTACATTGAAGATGTGTGGGAAAAACTTCTTTACGGTGATCAACCGGCTGGAAGGCGTGTCTTGGGCGAAAAAGAAACGATTGAAAGAGTTAGCAGCAAAAAAATGAAGTCTTTTTTCGAAAGTCATTATCTAGCTCAAAACACAGTTGTTGTTTTGGCGGGCAACTTCAAAGAGGGAGAGGGCTTAAAGCTGGCGGAAAAATATTTTAAAAAGGTGAGAGACGGCTCCTCCGTTTCTAAAGAAGCGGTGGAGGAAGAACAAAATTCACCCGGGTTTCTCATGGAAGAAAAAAGAACCGACCAGAATCATTTAGCCTTGGGGGTGAGAGGGTTTAATATGTTTGACGAAGAAAGGTTTGCTCAAGCCGTTTTGGCTAAGGTGCTCGGGGGCATGATGAGTTCTCGTTTGTTTTTAAAGATAAGGGGGGCGGGGCTGGCTTACAACGTTTACACCACTTCTCAAAACTACACTGATTCCGGTTATTTAACTACCTTAGCCGGGGTTGATAAAGACAAAACCAAACAAGCAGCCTCGATCATATTGGAAGAATACAAAAAGGTGAAAGAAAAAGGAATCAGCGCTGAAGAGCTTCAAAGGGGCAAGGAGTACTTGAAGGGTTCTTTGGCTCTTAGTTTAGAGTCCTCAAGCGAGCAGGCATCCTTTTTCGGCAAACAGGAGGTTTTAAAAGAAGAAGTTTTAACACCTGAAGAAGTTTCTAAAAAAATAGATGAGGTTAGCTTGAAGGATGTTAAAGAAACGGCCCGGCATATTTTTAAACCAAAGAATTTAAACTTAGCTTTAATAGGAAAAACCAAAGAAAATTTAAAAGAAATATTAAGCATTTAATATGGAAAAACAACTTTTGGAACTTTCATGGGGAGCGATATTGAGGCTGGTTCTTGTTTTTTTCGCTGCTTATTTAGTTTTTTTAGTGCAGGAGATTTTAATACTTGCTGTTTTCGGACTTGTTATCGCTATGCTTTTTGAAGGTCCTATAAAAAAGCTTTCTCGTTTTACCTCTCGTCCTCTGGCCACCGTTTTTTTGTATGTGGCTACCTTTGCTCTTCTTTCTTTTCTGATTTATCTTCCTATTTCTTCTTTGGTTGAAGAAATCAAAGATTTCTTGAATCTTTTTCCTGTTTATTTCGAACAAGTTTCTCCTCCCTTGCGCAGGCTTGGTTTCGATGCTTTTAAAGACATAGAAACATTTACTACCTATTTGGAAGAGTTGGCCGGGGTTTTAAGGTCAAATATTCTTAATGTTTTCTTTTCTTTTTTCGGAGGGCTGGCTTCTACGGTGTTCGTTCTTTCTATTGCGCTTTTCATATCTCTTGAAGGGAAAGAAATAGAAGACGCTTTGGTTGTTGCTTTTCCCGAAAGAAAAAGAAAGTGGGTGAAAAAGGTTTGGGACCGGGCGGAAAAAAGGGTCGGCTTCTGGTTTTTCAAGATTATTATCGGCTGTATCTTTCTCGGGGTTACATCTTACACTTCCTTTCTTCTTATCGGAATAGATTACCCTCTTTCTTTAGGTGTTTTGGCTGGAATAGCTGACTTTATTCCCATGATCGGGCCGGCTGTTTCTTCGATAGCTATTTTTATGATCGTTTCTCTTGATTCTCTGCCCCGGGCCATTCTTGCGGTCGCTGTTTATTTCATCCTTCAGCAGATTGAAAACAACATCATCGGACCTCTTCTAACCAAGAAGCTGGTGGGTCTTTCCCCTGTTTTGGTTCTTGTCAGTTTGGCTGTGGGAGGAAAGCTTTTCGGGCTGCTCGGATCCATTCTGATGGTTCCTCTGGTGGGAATTATCGTTGAATTTGTAAAAGCTTTTTCAAAAAGTGAGGAATCTGAAAGAATAGAGGTTGAAAAAATTTAACATGTTTTATGTCGTTGCCACTCCAATCGGGAACTTGAAAGACATTACGGAAAGAGCCCTGGAGGTTTTAAAAGAAGTGGATCTTGTTTTATGTGAGGATCAACGGCGGACAAAAAAGCTTTTAAATTACTACAAAATTGATATCCCGACGGAAAGTTATCATTTTCACAGCCGGTTGGGAAAAAAGAAAAAAATCGTCCGCTTATTGAAAGAAGGCAAAGATTTAGCTTTGGTTTCCGATGCGGGTACACCGGGGGTTAGCGATCCGGGAGGAAAACTGATTCAGTTCATTTTAGAAAAAAGACCTGAAACGAAAATCTCTCCTATTCCCGGTCCGTCTTCCATCCTGGCTCTTGCTTCAGTGAGCGGCTTCTTTATGGACCGATTTTTGTTTTTAGGTTATCCGCCCAAAAAAAACAAAAGAAAAAGTTTTTTTAACGAGGTGGCGGATTCAGATCACCCGGTTGTTTTTTTTGAAGCCAAGTATCGGATTATTAAAACCCTTAAAGAATTGAAGGAAGCGGCGGGAGAAAAGGAGGTGGTTGTGGGCCGGGAGTTGACAAAAAAATATGAAACAATCTACAGGGGAAGACTTGACGAAGTGATAGAAAGCATTAAGAATGATGACACGAGGGGGGAGTTTACTATAATAGTTAAAATATGAAAAAGAATTACTACATTACAACCGCCATAGATTATGTAAACGGCAAGCCTCACATCGGTCACGCCTTGGAAAAGATACAGGCTGATGTTTTAGCCCGTTTTCATCGTTTGAGCGGAGAAGAGGTTTTCTTTTTAGGAGGAACCGATGAGAACGCTCAAAAAAACGTGCTAGCGGCTGAAAAAAGAGATGTTCCCGTAGAAGATTTTATACAAAAAAACGCGGAAAGCTTCAAAGAAATGGCTGATCTTTTAAATATCAGCTTCAATGACTTTATTAGAACCAGCGATAAAGAAAAGCACTGGCCGGGGGTTCGAAAGTTGTGGGAAAAATGTTTTAAAAACGGAGACATATACAAAAAGAAGTACACCGGACTTTATTGCGTCGGATGCGAAGCCTTTGTAACTAAAAAGGACTTGGTGGACGGTAAGTGCCCTGAGCATTTGAAGGAGCCGGAGAAAGTTTCGGAAGAAAATTACTTTTTCCGTCTTTCCAAATATCAAGATAAATTGAAAAGATTGATTAAAAACGATGGTTTAAAAATCGTTCCCGAAAAAAGAAAAAAAGAAACCTTGAGTTTTATCGAAAGCGGATTGGAGGATTTCAGCGTCTCTCGCCCGACGGAAAGAATGAAAGGATGGGGGGTTCCGGTACCCGAGGACGAAGATCAGATAGTCTACTGCTGGATGGACGCTTTGGCCAATTACATCACCGCTCTTGGATACGGGAGGGAAGATGACCTGCTTTCCAAGTTTTGGCCGGCAGACATCCACGTGATAGGAAAAGGCATTCTCCGCTTTCACGCTGTTTATTGGCCCGCTTTTCTTCTTTCGGCAGGAGTTTCTCTCCCCCGCCTTATTTTCGTCCACGACTACATTACGGTTGAAGGGCAAAAGATGTCAAAAACAATCGGCAATGTTGTTAATCCGGTTGAGTTGACTCGTAAGTATGGGAGTGAGGCGGTTCGCTACTTTTTCCTGCGGGAGGTGTCCCCTTTTCAAGACGGTGATTTTACTTACGAGAAGTTTGAAAAAAGGTACAACGGAGATTTGGCGGACGGGCTGGGTAATTTGGCAAGCAGAGTTTTAACCCTGGCTGAAAAAGAGTTCGAGGGAGAGGTGGAAGCTCGACCGAGCGAGGTTTTTGAAAAAAAGTTTGAAAGTGTTTCTCTTGAGGTCGGGCAAAGCGTTAAGGATTATCATTTTCATCGGGCTTTGGCTGCTGTTTGGGATTTGGTTTCTTTTTGCGACAGATACGTTGATGAAAAGAAACCGTGGGAGACGGGGGATAAAAGAGTTTTAAAAAACCTTTTGGCTTCTCTTTTAGAGATAGGGGTTCTTTTGAAACCTTTTTTGCCTCAAACTTCTTCTAGGATTCTTTCCCGTCTCGGGGCGGAGGGAGAAGTAAAAGATTGGATCGTTTCGCCCCGGAAGGGAGACTCTCTTTTTCCGAGAATAAAATAAAAAAATATGTCAGATTATAATCCTCAAAAATTAGAAAAAAAGTGGCAAGATTATTGGGAAAAGAAAGGATTTTTTAAGGCCGATGATCATTCGGAAAAAGAAAAGTATTACGCTTTGGTTGAGTTTCCCTACCCTTCCGGCTCGGGTCTTCACCTTGGACATTGTTTCAATTATGTTCTTTTGGATTTTTTTGCCCGTAAAAAAAGGATGGAGGGGAAAAACGTGCTTTCTCCCATAGGATGGGACGCTTTCGGTCTTCCCACGGAGAATTTTGCTATAAGAACCGGTATTCATCCGATAGAAGCGACCAAGAAAAATACCGACAATTTCCGGCGTCAAATGAAAAACTTGGGATTGGGATTTAACTGGGATAGGGAAATAAACACCACCGACCCGGGTTATTACAAGTGGACCCAGTGGATTTTCCGGGAAATGTTTAAACACGGGCTGGCCTACAAGGAGAAGATGGATATAAATTGGTGTCCTTCGTGTAAAATAGGCTTGGCCAACGAAGAAGTGATAGACGGGACGTGTGAAAGATGCGGGGCTGAAGTTGAGCAGAGAAAGATTTCTCAGTGGCTTTTAAAAATCACCGCTTATGCCGACCGTCTTATAGACGAACTTGATTTGGTTGATTTTGATGAATCCATTGTGTCGGCTCAGCGGAATTGGATCGGCCGGTCAAGGGGGGCCGAAATAGATTTTCCTTTGGTTTCTTGTGAGGGGACGGTTTCGGTTTTTACCACTCGTCCCGATACTTTGGGAGGAACCACCTTTTTTGTTTTAGCTCCGGAGCACCCGAAAGTTTTTGAACTAACGACAAGTGAGAATGAGAAAAGAGTTAAAAAATACGTAGAAGAGGCCAAAAACAAAATGGATTTGGAAAGAAAATCTCAAGATAGGGAAAAGACTGGGGTTCCCACCGGTGGGTTTGTTAAAAACCCTTTGACTGGAGAAAAGATTCCGGTTTTTGTAGCTGACTACGTCATGATGGATTATGGAACTGGAGCCCTTATGGGTGTTCCCGCCCATGACGAGCGTGATTTTGCTTTTGCTAAAAAACACGGTTTAGAAATCAGGGAGGTGATAAAACCTGATTTTGAAAATCAAAAGAAGTGTTTTAGCGGAGAAGGCAAGGTGGTTAATACCGAAGGATACAACGGAATGAACTCTGAAGACGCTAGAGAAAAAATAATTCAAGACCTGAAAGAAAAAGAATTGGCGTTAAAGGCGGTGGACTACCACCTTCGGGACTGGATTTTCTCCCGGCAGCACTACTGGGGAGAGCCGATCCCTATGGTTTATTGTGAAAAGTGCGCCGAGGAGGGAAAGACCTACTGGGACGTGTATGATTTTAAACCTAAGTTTTCACCCTCTGAGGATCTCGCCGGGTGGTTTCCAATATCAAAAGAAGAGCTTCCCTTGGAACTTCCCAAGGTTGAAAATTACGAACCGACAGATACCGGGGAGTCTCCTTTGGCTGAAATGAAAGATTGGGTTAAAACAAAATGCCCTCATTGCGGCGGGCCCGCGGAAAGAGAAACCGATACGATGCCCAACTGGGCCGGTTCCTCTTGGTATTACTTGAGGTATTGTGACCCGGGAAACGATAAAGATTTGGCTAAAAAGGAAAGGTTAAAATACTGGATGCCGGTTGATATTTATATCGGCGGAGCTGAACACACCACGCTGCATCTTCTTTATTCCCGTTTCTGGCACAAGTTTTTAAATGATATCGGCAAGGTGCCGGGCAAGGAACCTTACCTTCGGCGGAGAAACAGAGGTCTAATTCTTGGAGAAGACCACCGCAAGATGTCCAAGTCAAAAGGAAACTACATTTTACCGGGGGAGATAATAGAAAAATATGGGGCGGACGCTTTAAGAACTTACTTAGCTTTCGTAGGCCCTTATGACGGCACTTTCCCCTGGCAGGATTCGGGAGTCAAGGGTGTTTTCC
>CAYLVJ010000007.1:0-8013 GCA_964387175.1 uncultured Candidatus Saccharibacteria bacterium
AGTCGAAAACTCTTCCTGTGAATACGGCAGGGCCCGTAATTTTCAATACGCTCCCGATGGAGGGTGGTCGGATAACCTTTGTGTTTGTCGAACCGGTAGCACGGAAACTGACGGTGATAACGAAGCATAGCCTCATCTCTTTTGACTTTAGCGATTATGGAAGCGGCCGCACAGGAAAAAACCCGTTGGTCTCCTTTTTTAACCGGTTTTTGTTTTCTTCTTGTCCCTATCTTGAAATTACCGTCGATAAAAAGAAGATCAGCTTTTCCGGTTTCACTTTCCACCCTTGAAACCGCCCGCTCCATAGCTTTTTTAGTCGCCTCCAAGATGTTGATTCTGTCGATAACCCGGGGACTAGTCCAGCTCAACCCCCAAAAAACCCCGGGATGACAAGTAAGCGCCTTGAAAAGAGCCTTTCTTTTTTTTAAAGAAAGTTCCTTGGAGTCATAAATTCCTTTTAATAAGGAAGAAATGGTAAAACTTGGAGCGAGACAAACCGCCGCCGCCGTCACCGGCCCGGCCAGCGGCCCCCTGCCCGCCTCGTCCAAACCCATCACAACCCGAGCTCCTTTTTTTCGAGCCCTGTTTTCAAAAGACAGATTCATTTTTTTATTATAACATCCGCAAAAAATATTCATTAATTTTTTTGTTATAATAAGGTATAAAATAATCCTTACGCTTTTAAAAAAAAATGAAAGACTTTACACACCTGCACGTCCACAGCCACTACTCTCTTTTAGACGGACTTTCTAAAATAGACGAACTGGTCGAAAGAGTTAAAGAGTTGGGCATGGACGCGGTAGCCTTAACAGACCACGGCGTTATGTACGGCGCGGTAGAGTTTTACAAAGCGGCAAGAAAAAACAATATAAAGCCTATCATAGGCTGCGAGATTTATACCGCCCAGGAACGGATGCATCAAAAAAGACCCAACGTCGACAACAAAAGATACCATCTGGTTCTTTTGGCTAAAAACAAAAAAGGATACGAAAACTTAGTCAAGCTGGTAACCAAAGCACACCTGGAAGGTTTTTACTATAAACCAAGAATTGACGACGTCCTTTTGGAAAAACATTCCGAAGGTTTAATCGGCATGACGGCCTGCATCCAGGGAGAAATCCCCCGGCTGCTTCTTTCCAACCGCTTGGAACAAGCTAAGAAGAAAGCCCTAAAATACCAAAAGATATTTGGGGAAGGAAATTTCTTTTTGGAACTTCAAGACCACCCGGGGATAAAAGAACAGGCAAAAGCCAACAAGAGACTAAAAAAGCTGAGCCGCTCGCTTGATATACCACTGGTGGCAACCAACGACTCCCACTACCTGCGCCCCGAAGACAAAGAAGCACAAGACATCTTAATGCTCATTAACACCGGAGCGGATAAAAACGACCCCGAGCGCTTGACAATGCTTTCTGACGACTTTTCAATAAGACCCGGAGAAGAAATGGCCGAAGCTTTCAAGGACACCCCCGAAGCTACAAAAAACACCAAAAAAATAAATGAAAAATGCGACCTCACCTTAGAACTTGGAGAACCCATTCTACCCAGCTTCAACCCTCCAGGAGAAGAAAAACCGGAAGAATACCTTGAAAGGTTGTGTGAAAAGGGAAAAAAGGAAAGATACGGAGACGATTTACCCGAAGGCTTTGATGAAAGACTAAAAAAAGAGCTTTCCGTTATTAACAGCATGGGGTTTTGCAACTACTTTCTTATAGTTCAAGACCTTATCACCTGGGCTAAAGAGCAGGGAATCGCGGTTGGTCCGGCCCGTGGATCAGCCGGAGGCTGTCTTGTTTCCTATCTTGTAGGGATAACGGATATAGATCCTTTAAAATACAACCTTCTTTTTGAAAGATTTTTAAACAAAGCTCGGGTTTCCATGCCTGATATTGATATAGATTTTGCCGACACAAGAAGAGACGAAGTTATAGAATACGTCCGGGAAAAATATGGAGAAGACAAGGTAGCACAAATTATAACCTTTGGAACAATGGCCGCCCGGGGAGTGATAAGAGATGTAGGCCGGGCATTAGGCTACAGCTACGATTACTGCGATAAGGTGGCCAAGATGATTCCCTTCGGAAGCACCTTGAAGCAAACCCTGGAAAACGTTTCTGAGTTCAAACGTTTCTATAGAGAAAGCGACAAGGCCAAGGAATTAATCGACTACGGGAAAAAACTGGAAGGGGTGGCCAGACACGCCTCCACCCACGCCTGCGCCGTCGTCATTTCCCGCGAGCCTTTGGAGAAAATAGTGCCCCTTCAACACCCCACCCAGGACGAGAAGGCCGTCGTCACCCAGTACGATATGCACGGGGCGCAAGATTTGGGCCTTTTAAAGATGGATTTTCTGGGCCTTAAAAACCTGACCATGATAGAAAGAACGGTTGATTTGGTTGAAAAAAGACACGGGGAAAAGCTGGACCCTTCTTCTTTCCCCCTGAATGATGAGAAAACATTCAAGCTCATAAGAAAGGGAAAAACAACCTCTGTCTTCCAGCTAGAGTCAAGCGGAATGAAAAGATACCTGCAGGAGCTTGAACCCTCGGAGTTTGAAGATATTGTAGCCATGCTCGCCTTGTACCGGCCCGGCCCCTTGCAGTTTATCCCCACCTATATCAAAAGAAAGCACGGAGAAGAAAAGGTGACCTATCTTCACCCGGACCTGGAGCCCATCTTGAAAGAAACTTACGGAATCATGGTTTACCAGGAGCAGCTAATGCACCTGGCCAGGAAATTAGCCGGCTTCACTCTTTCTGAGGCCGATATATTGAGAAAAGCGGTGGGAAAAAAGATAAAATCACTTTTAAACAAACAAAAGGAGAAACTGATCAGCGGAATGACTGAAAACCGAGTTAAAAAGGAAACAGCGGAAGAGATTTGGAACTGGATTCTTCCTTTTGCCCAATACGGCTTTAACAAATCACACAGCGCCGCTTACGCCAAAATCTCCTGGCAGACGGCTTACCTTAAAGCCCACTACCCCTTGGAATACATGACCTCCGTTTTAACAGTGGAAGACGCGGATACGGAAAGAGCTGCCTTTTTGATTGACGAGTGTAAAAACATGGATCTCAAGGTATTAAAGCCGGACATCAACGAATCATACGAAAACTTCACCGCTTTAGGAAAAGATAAAATCCGCTTCGGTTTAAGCGCCGTAAAAAACGTCGGCGAAAGAGCCGTTGAAGAAATCGTTTCCGAAAGAAAAGAAAACGGACCCTTCCGATCCATCTCTGATTTTGTCTCCCGGGTGGGAGGTAAAACCCTAAACAAAAAAACTATGGAAAGTCTAATTATGGCCGGAGCCTTCGACAAACTGGAAGAAAGAAACAAACTAATTCACAACTTACCAAAACTTTTAAAATGGGGCAGAAGAAAGCAGCGCTTCAAAGCCCAAGGTCAAAAATCCCTTTTTATAAACGGAGGAACCTCCTCCCCGGAAAAACTACGCCTGGAAGACGTTCCTCCGGCAACTAAAAAGGACAAACTCAAGTGGGAAAAGGAACTTTTGGGCCTTTACATCTCCAGCCATCCCTTAGAAGAAGTAAAAAAAATCCTGGATGAAAAAACGTTTCCCATTGAAAAAATAGAAAAATATATCAAAAAAAGAGTGAGAATCGGAGGAATCATCTCCCGGATCAGAAAAATACTAACCAAAAACGGGAACCCCATGATGTTTGCCACCTTGGAAGACAAAACGGGCGAGGTGGATGTTGTCGTCTTCCCGGGAGCATTGAAAAGAAACTCGGAGTCCCTGGCGGAAGATAAAATCGTCCTCATGTCGGGAAGAGTAGACCGGCGCAGAGGAAAACCGCAGCTGATTTGTGAAAAAGTTGAAGAAATAGTTGATGAAGGCTAAACTTTAAAAACAAGAATGAGAAAATACCACCTGACAACTTTCGGATGCCAGCTTAACAAGTCCGATTCGGAAAGAATAAAGGCGAAGCTGGAGGAAATTGGACTTCAATCAGTCTCGTCTCCAAGCGAGGCTGATTTAATTGCTGTCAATATGTGTTCGGTGCGTCAATCAGCGGTAAACAGGGTTTACGGACGAGCGCAAAAGTTAAGAAAACTCCGTAAAAAAGGAGTAAAAACCCTTTTAACCGGCTGCGTTCTTCCCCAAGATAAGAAAAAGTTAAAAAAAGAATTCGACTACATCTTACACATTAAAACCCTCCCCTACTGGCAGGAAGCCCTTAAAAACAAAAAGTTTTACTACCACCCCGACCCCCGCGACCCCCACTTTAACAACCGCTACGGCTTGGATTATTTTTCCGTCAATCCGAAGTTTGAAAACGAGCTTTCCGTTTACGTTCCAATCGCCACCGGGTGTGACAATTTCTGCACCTACTGCGTGGTACCTTATGTTAGAGGGCCCTTCAAGTGCCGGCCTTTTGAAGAAATTTTAGAGGAAACAAAAAAGGTTATTAAAAAAGGAGCTAAAGAGGTGTGGTTTGTAAGCTCCAACGTTAACTCCTACGAGTACAAAGGAAAAGATTTCTCAGATCTTTTAAAAAAGGCAAATGAGATCGAAGGTGAGTTTTGGATCAACTTCACCTCCTCCCACCCCAAGGACTTCGGGGACAAACTGATTGAAACGATTAAAAATCTCAAAAAAGTTTCCGAGTACGTAAGTTTGCCCGTCCAGTCCGGAAGCAACAAAATATTAAAAAAGATGAACCGTCCTTACACCGTCGGTGAATACAAAAAAACCGCTCTTAAGATAAAAAAGAGCCTTCCTCAAGTTCATCTTTCAACCGACGTCATAGTTGGTTTCCCCGGAGAAACACGAAGAGATTTCAAAAAAACCAAAAAACTTTTTAAAAAAGTAAAGTTCGACATGGCTTACATCGCTGAATACTCCCCTCGTCCGGGAACCAAAGCCGCCCAAATGGAAGACAACGTTTCAAAAAAAGAAAAGGTAAGAAGAAGAGAGGTTTTAACCGAAATCTTAAAGAAAAACGCCCTTCGTAAAAACAAAAAAATGGTGAAAAAAACCTTCCCCGTTCTTATCTTTTCCTCCCGAAAAAACGCCCTAATCGGAAAAACCAAAAACTACAAAACAGTAAAAATTCCTAATTTAGGGGAGGAGAAAATAAAAAACCTTCTTTTTAAGAAGGTTAAGGTGAAAATCACAGGAGCCATCCCTTGGGGCCTGGAAGGAAAGCTAATCGATGAGTAATTGACGAGGGATCCAAACGTAACGGTACAAAAACACAGCCACACCGGCTAAAAGCACAAAAATAGAAAAGAATACAAATAGTTTTAAAAACTTTTTCACGAAGACAGTTTGTTTTTTAAAATTTTCTCCGTTTCTTCCGGATCCGCCCTCCCTTTTGTTTTCTGCATAACTTTGCCTATTAAAAACTGGAGGGCCTCTTCTTTTCCGCTTTTAAAGTCTTCGGCCGCTTCTTTTTCTTCTTTTAACACTTCAGCTGCGAATTTTTCAAGCTCACCTTTTCCCCCTATCTTTTCCCAGCCCTTGTCTTTAACGACATGTTTCGGGTCGGCCCCGGTTTTAAACATCTCCTTTAACACCTTTTTTGCTATTTTACTTGAAATTTCACCGGAAAAAACAAGCTCCATCAAATCTCCGAAGTTTTCTGCCGTGATATTCGATTTTTCAATACCTATGCCCCTCTCTTTAAGTAATGACTTTAAATCAGTAGTCAGGTAATTATAGGTAAGATTTATCAACTCTTGAAGATTTTCTCTTTTAATGCGAGGAGGAAACTCCGAAATGGTCTTTTCGAAAAAAGAGGCCATTTCCCTTTCTTGGATCAAAAAATCAGCCTGCTTTGTTTCTAATTTGAATTCGGAAGCCAATCTTTCTCTTTTAAGATGAGGCAGCTCGGGAACCTCCGCTTTTAAATCATTTAGATACGGCTTTGCTATTTTAATAAGCGGAAGGTCGGGTTCGGGGAAGTAGCGGTAATCGTGGGCGGCCTCTTTACTTCTTTG
This sequence comes from uncultured Candidatus Saccharibacteria bacterium, assembly GCA_964387175.1. Taxonomy (GTDB): domain Bacteria; phylum Patescibacteriota; class Minisyncoccia; order Minisyncoccales; family CAYTKG01; genus CAYLVJ01. The sequence goes on from CAYLVJ010000007.1 coordinate 5,965, forward strand.
AGCAACGGTTTTTTCTTCAACGTCGGACCACCCCCTGGTCTGCTGGGTCACCTCCTCTCCTCTTTCAATTCTTTTTTGTTGTCTTTTTATCTCATGCTTTAAAGCAGCCTCAACCGCTTTAAAGGAGTTGATATTTTTAAGCTCCACCTTTGTTCCCAGTTTTCCCTTTTCTCCAAGAGAAACATTAGCCTCTATTCTCATCTGTCCTTTTTCCATGTCTGCTTGAGAGACGGCAAGGTACTGGAAGATTAAATAAAGCTCGTGAGCAAAATCACGTGCTTCCTCGGGAGATGTTAAATCTGGCTCGGTTACAAGCTCCATCAAAGGCACCCCGGCTCTGTTGCAGTCCAAAAGAGAATGTTTCTCCCCGGCCGGGTGGATCAAACGGCAGGTATCTTCTTCCAAGTGAATTTCCCTAATTCTTATCTTTTTTTCACCTAACTTTAAAAACCCGTTTTCACACAGCGGAACAAAATGCTGGGAAATCTGATAGCCTTTGGGAAGGTCGGGGTAGAAATAATTTTTACGGTCGAAATAAGTTTCTTGGTTGACGTCGCAGTTTAGGGCAAGCCCTGTTTTTAAGACCTGTCTTACCGCCTTTTCGTTGGCAACCGGCAGGGTCCCCGGATGACCCAAACACACGGGACAGATGTTTGAGTTCGGCTCACTGTCGGCGTTATTAGCGCAACCACAAAACATCTTGGACTCGGTGTCCAGTTCCACATGAATTTCCAGTCCGATTGTCGGTTTGAGTTTCATTATTCTTCCCACTTCCCCCCTGCTCCTTTTACAATTTGGATACTGGTGCTGGTTCCGATTATATCCGCTCCAGCCTCCACCATAAATTTCAAATCGTCAAAGGTTCTTATCTTACCCGCTGCTTTTATCTTCAACCCCGGAGCAGATTCTTTCATCAAACGAACGTGTCTCGCCTTCTCAGCCAACTCAAAATGATCCAGGGGGTCTTTAAAGGTGGATGTCTTAACGCACATCCCCCCTGCTTTTTTAACCAACTTAGAAGCCGTTTTTATCTCGTCCGAGGTTAAAAAACCCGAACCGATAATAACCTTGGTGGGTAAAACCTCACAAATCTCCTTTAAATCATTCAAAACTCTTTTTTCTCTTTCATATTTTAAATCCACAATGTTCATTACAATGTCCACCTCGTCAGCTCCGTGTTCTTTAGCCGCCCGGGCCAATCTTAACCTTTCCTCGTGGGGTCCCAAACCCATGGGAGGATCAATTAAAACCGTAAGTTTGACATCGGTTTCGTAAAGTTTTTCAGCGGCGGCCTTAACCCACTCGGGATTAACACAAACCCCGCGGAATTTAAACTCAATTGCCTCGGCACATGTTCTTTCTATGTCCCTTTTAGTCGCGTTAGGGTCGATATTAGTATGATCGATGTATTTGGATGGATTTTTCATAAAATGTGTTTGATTATTTTTTTAATATCACTTGAAACATCTTCTACCGACCTCTCTCCATCGACGATGTGAACATTTCTGTCTTGAAAGCGGTTATAAAGTTTTTCATAATTACTCCAAACCTCTCTTAAAACCTTCTCTTTTTCAAAAAGAGCTACCCGATAACGGTTGTCGTTTATTCTTTTCACACACTCTCTTGGAGAAACTTTGAGTAAAAAAGTAATATCAGGCATTAAAAAATGTTTCTGCATATTTAAAAGCCATTCCTCACTCACGCCGTTGAGTTGTCCGAAGGCAACAGTTGAAAAAAAGTAACGGTCGCAAACCACCCACACTCCGTTCTTTAACAAAGGAATTACATTTTTCTCCAAGTGATAAGCCCTGTCCGCTGAAAAAAGAAGCTGAAGACAAGTATTGGAAGAACTCCACACCCCGTTAAGTTGAGCGTTAATCAACCCTCCTATCAAACCTCCCTGGGTTGGCTCCTTGGTTATTTCTGCCCCCTTAAAACCCAACTTAAACTTTTTTTTCTTCTCATTTAAAAAATCAACCAGCAAGCCGGACTGAGTGCTCAACCCCGACCCATCCAACCCTTCAAAAACAATAAATTTGCCCGGGTATT
>CAYLVJ010000007.1:8113-18095 GCA_964387175.1 uncultured Candidatus Saccharibacteria bacterium
GATAAAAAACTTTGAAGACGAATTCCTCCTCCCGCATTAGCCGGGAAAGCAATAAAATCGTTGGCTCTTAAAAACATTCCAGTATCAAGCTGCCATTTATCTTTAATCTTTCTTGGATAAACCTCATAAAGACAAAAGCAGGGGTTGTGAGCCAATCTCAAGTCCGGCTTCAAATCAAGCCGGGGATGCTGCAGGACAACATAATTCCTGTAAGCCGAGGTTATCTCGTTTTCAACACATATTTTAACCGCCTGGGCAAGGTTCCACAAAGAATTAACGCTTTCTTTTTGCACCGTCTCTAACTTTTTATAAAAACTTAAAACGTCATCAAAAGAAGGGGGTTCGTCAATAAACTTTTCGTGCTCTTTTTTAACCATCTCCCTCACTTTTTCTTTTTCCTCTTTCCCCGCTTCTTCCACCCCCCAAGCGGTCAACCTGGTGCCGTAAGAATAATCCATCTTATCGGGAATGTAGGGAACAACTCCCTTTTCTTCATCTTTTTTAACATCGGAAAAGGGATAAAGATAAACCCAGGTTGTATATTTTTCCAACCAGTCCTCCGCTTCTTTTTCTTCTTCAACCCACCCGTGCGGCTTCCAGTCTTTAGGCACGAGGTTGCTGCCAGGACGGTGAATAACAACTTGTGTTCCCACAACATCTTTTACCTTGCGGGTCGACTCGTTAATCCCCATCTCCCCCCTGTTTAAAATGTGAGACTTTAAAAGGGGCCATGCCTCGGCCGTACTCGGAGAATGAATACTCGCCCCCACCCTGCTTACTCCTTCAAAAAAGGTGCCTGTTTCAACCTTTAAAGAAAGATCGTAATTTATAGGACCCAATCCTTCAGTGCCCCGGTCAAAAAGCAAAAACTCAAGATCTAATTTTTTATCTCTCCAAAGAAGAGGATGCTCCGGCTCCTGAAGACAGGCTCTTATCGCGAGATGAAGAATTTCTTCATTTTCAACTTTTAAAAGATTTAAAACAGTTACTTGTTTTCTAAACCTTTCTATAACTTCCAAGGGCAGGTTTCTTAAATAAGGATTGGTCGGACAGTTGGTCCACTTCACTCTTCTTGTTTTTTTATCAATCCCCCATCTCCAAAGAGAGTAAATAACATCTCCCGACAAATGACCGCTGTCTTTTCCTCCCAAAACCAAATACCTTATATTCGGATTCCCCACTATGTTGGCTATCATAATTTCCACCCCTCTGTCGGGCGTCACGCACGGTCCTGATATGGCGGCCCCCCAGTTTATCGCTTTGTTTTGAAGTTCCTGGCTTTGAGAAGGACAAACAAAAGCCACCGGACAGGAAGGATCTCTCAGCTTGTAACTTCCCGGGTTGTGGGGCCACCCTTCAAGTTTTTCTCTGGGAAGCTTTTCCCAGTCAGCAAAAGATCCTTTTTTCTTTTCTATTTCAAAACGCCCCTTCCCAAGAGTAGTTTTTTCCGGAAGAACTTCGAAAAGATCACGTGACTTTTTAAGCTCGTCTCCTAAATTCACAATTTGAAATCTTTAAAAATTAAAGAAGAGGTCGGTCCCTTTTGACCTTGATATTTTGAACCCACCTCTTTTGACCCGTAGGGATTTTTAACGGGGCTGCTCATATTAAAAAAACATATCTGGGCGATCCTCATTTCAGGATAAACCCTGATCGGCATTCTTGAAATATTGGATATTTCAAGCGTTAAAAATCCGCTGAATCCCGGATCAACATACCCGGCGGTGGCGTGTATCACAAGACCCAGCCTTCCCAGGGAGCTTCTCCCCTCTAGTTTGGCAGCCAGGTCGCGAGGTAAAGAAACCTTTTCCACGGTGGATCCGAGAATAAACTCTCCGGGATGGATAACAAAACCTTCCTCGCCAACCTCAACTACTTTTGAATAGTCTTTTTCCTCCTTCAAATCCACTATACCCATCTTCCAATTGTCAAAAACTCTCAACTTAGAGTCAAGTTTCAAATCAACGGTTGACGGCTGAACGTTTGAAGGATCAAAGGGTTTTATCCCCAATTCTCCTTTTTCAATTTTTTTTAAAATGTCGCGGTCAGAAAGAATCATAAAAATTTATTAAAGTTTCTATCCTTAATTTAATACTACCATGAAAAATTACCAACAAAAAAAGAGGTTTAAAACCCCTTTTTTTACGTCTTCAACTTATTCTTCCACCTCTATCCCCATCCCTCTTGCCGTTCCCTTAATGATCTCCACCGCCTTGTCCAAGTCTTTCGTGGTGAGATCGTCCATTTTTTTACGAGCAATCTCCTCCAAATCAGATCTTGTCACCTTCCCTGCTTTTTTTCTAAGCGGTGATTCGGATCCTTTTTCAACACCGGCTGCTTTTTTCAAAAACTCCGAAGTCGGAGGAGTTTTAGTTATAAAATCAAAAGAACGGTCCTCGTAAACCGTAAGCTCTACGGGGATGGTCCAACCTCTCTTCTCTTTTGTCTTTTCATTGAATTCGTTGCAAAACTTACCCATATCAACTCCGAAGGGAGCCAAGGCTGGTCCTAAAGGAGGAGCCGGAGTCGCCTCCCCCGCCGGCACCTGAAGTTTTACCACTGCTTTAACTTTCTTAGCCATAAATTAATCGATTAAATCTTTTTAACCTGCAACGCGTCGAGTTCAACCGGGGTGTCCCGGCCGAACATATTTATCAAAACTTTGATGTTCCCTCTTTCAGCATCAATTTCTGAAACCTTGCCGTCAAAACCTTTAAAGGGACCGTCCAAAACCTTGACCGAGTCTCCTTTTCTAAAATCAATCTTGTACTCGGGCTTTTCTTCTTTCATTCTTTCTTTCAATTCCTTTATCTCTTCCCCGGAAACGGGCCTCGGCGTAGTCCCTGCCCCCACGAACCCGGTGACGTTAGGAGTATTTCTCACCACATACCAGGAATCATCCGTCACGATCATTTCAACAAAAACATATCCCGGGTAAATCTTTTCTTCCACTTCTTTTCTTTTACTCCGCACCACTTTAATCTTTTTTTCTTTAGGAACCATGACTTCGAAGATCTTATCCTCCATGCCCATCGATTTCACTCTTTGTCTCAGGTTTTCAGCCACACCCTCTTCATAACCGGAATAAGTATGAAGAACGTACCAGTCTTTTTCTTGTGGTAGTTTCTGCCTAGGCATATCAAAGAATAACTTTATCTAATATGGCAACTAGTAAAAAGTCAACCCCTCCTAAAAAAACAGCTAAAAGAAGAACGGAGAAAATGACGATCGCGGTGTAGGAAAAAGCTTCTTCCTTGCTCGGCCAGTCTATTTTTTTCATCTGAAACCTCACCTCTTTTAAAAACCCCCAGAAGCGCACCGCGGGTCTTGTTGCTTTTTTTATTTTTCCCAATATTTTATCTGACATTTTCTTTCTGAATTGAACTTATAATACAAAAGCGGCAATCATTTGTCAAACCTCACACGTCAAGGTTTTTCACTCCCTTGGCGTGAACACGGATAAATCTCTTTCTCGGCTGGACTTCCCTTCCCATCAAATCGTCAAAAACCTTGTCCGCTTCTCCTCCGTCTTCTATATTCACCTTCAAAAGAATTCGGTTTTCGGGATTCATCGTAGTTTCCCACAACTGTTCGGGATTCATCTCACCCAAACCCTTGTATCTTTGAAGATCAACGGATGAACCACCCTTAGACATTTTTTTAACCAGCTTGTCCTTTTCTTCATCGCTATAGGCATATTCCAGCTTACTTCCTTTTTTTAATCTGTAAAGAGGGGGCTGGGCGATATAGACATAACCTTTTTCGATCAAAGGTCTAAAATAGCGGAAAAGAACGGTTAAAAGCAGGGTTCTAATGTGCATCCCGTCCACGTCAGCATCAGCCATGATTATAATCCGATGGTAGCGCAGCTTATCAATGTCAAACTCTTCTCCAATGGAAGTCCCCAACGCTATAATCAACGACTTCAAGGTATCAGAATTTAAAATCCGGTTGATGTGAGCTTTCTCAGCATTTAAAACCTTACCCCTTAAAGGAAGAATAGCCTGGAATCTGCGGTCTCTCGCTTGTTTGGCCGAACCCCCTGCACTGTCTCCCTCCAAAATGTAAAGTTCTCTTTCTTCGGGTTTTCTACTGGAACAATCAGCCAGCTTACCGGGAAGAGCCAAAAAGCGGGAGATTCCCTTTTTCATAACGGTATTTCTTGCTTTCTTAGCCGCTTTGCGAGCTTTTTTAGCTTTAACGCAGGCTTCAATGATACTTCTTGCGTCCTTCGAATATCTTTCCAAGAAACTGCTTAAAGCATCAGCCACCACGGAACGCACCACTCCTCTTACTTCGGAGTTTCCGAGCTTCTTTTTGGTTTGACCTTCAAACTGAGGTTCTTTCACTTTGACAGAAACAATAGCGGTCAACCCCTGTCTTGTGTCTCTTCCGGCCAACGTCTCACTTTTTTTCTTGATTATCCCGTGCTCCTGGGCGTAATTGTTCAAGGTTCTTGTCAGGGCGGAACGGAAACCGCTGATATGAGTTCCGCCTTCCCTGGTAAAAATGTTGTTGCAGAAACCTTCTTCAAAACTTTCGTATTCTTTGGTGTAGCGGAAAGCCGCTTCAACTATCACGTCATCTTTTTTTTCCTTAACGTAAAAAATATTAGGGTGTTTCGGACTTCTGTTGCGGGTTAAGTGGCGGACATAAGAGACAACCCCGCCTTGAAAATAGAAGGTATACCTTCTTTCTTTTTTTCCTTTTCTTTTGTCAATGAGCGATATCTCCACCCCCGAAGTCAAAAACGCTTGCTGTCTTAATATCTTCAAAAGCCGCCCCCACCTCCATTCAACTTTGTTAAATATCTCCGGATCCGGCTTGAAAGTAAGCGTAGTTCCCGTCTCGCTTGTTTTTTTCCCTTTTTTAAGTTTATCAACCGGCTTCCCTCGAGAATACTTCTGAGTATAAACATATCCGTTTCTTTTTATCTCCACCTCCATCTCAACAGAAAGAGCGGAAACAGCCGCAATCCCAATCCCGTGCAATCCTCCGGAAGTGGCATAAGCCTTACTGCCGAACTTAGCACCGGAGTGAAGGTGGGTTAAAATCGTTTCCACCGCAGATTTTTTAGTCTCGGGGTGTTTTCCGACGGGAATTCCTCTTCCATCATCGCTGATTTTAATCTTTTTGTCCGGAAGAAGGGTAACCTCAATTACCTCGCAATAACCGACGATTGCTTCGTCAATAGAGTTTCCAACCACCTCTTTTAAAAGATGGTGGACGCCGTCCAAGTTGGTGGAGCCGATATACATCGCCGGTCTTTTTCTAACCGGCTCCAAGCCTTTAAGAACCGAGACGTCCTTTGCTGTGTAACTAATTTCTTTCTTACCTTTAGCCATTTTTAATCTTTAAAAAATTATTGATTCTTATCTTCTCACTTCCCACCCCTCCTCGTCCACCGCTTCCACAATCTTTTCATGGAGAGTGTTTATCTCTTCCGCCTTCAATGTCCTGTCAGAAGCTTGGTATATAACGTGGAAAGCCAAGTTCTTTTTTCCTTCGGGAAGCTCCGGCCCGGCATAAAAATCGAAAATATCTATGTCCCGCACCAGCTCTCCTCCCGCCCTGTTCATAACATTTAAAACTTGCGCCACTTTTACTTCGCGGGGAACCAAAACCGCTATATCCCTCCTGGCGGAAGGATAGGGGGAAATAACTTCGTATTCTTTTTCAAAAGAAACAAAGTCCTGAAAAGTTTCAAAATCAAGAGTGAAAAAGGAAACACTTTCTTCAACCCCTGCTTTTTTTAAAAACTCGGAGCTTAAGACCCCCACAATCCCTAACTTTTTATCTCTCATTGTTATCTCGGCGCTTTTTCCAAAGTCCCAAAAAGAATCACCCGAGCCTGGTTTAAGATCGTGAAACTGCAGATCAGTCATTCCCGCGTTTTCAAACAAACTTTCCACAACTCCTTTCAAATCATAAAAGGAATCTTTGGGTTTTTTTCCAACCAAAACTCCACTTAACCGACGGGCCTCGAACTCTCCTCTTCTTTTTTCAGGAAGACCTTTTTTAGCAAACACCTTTCCCAATTCAAAAACTTGAAAACAAGGCCGGTTTTTAAGGTTCACTTTTACATTTCTCAAAAGACCGGGCAGCAGGCTGGGAGCAAGATACTTATATCTTTTACTCAAAGGGTTTTGAACTTCCAAAAGATTTTTCACCTCAAAATCAAACAAATCAACCTCCACGTCACTTATAAAAGAGTAGTTGTAGGTTTCGGCAAAACCGGCTTCTTTTAGCTCGTCCCGAAAAAACTCCTCCCAAAACACATCAAGATTTTTTTCAGGGGGAACAATAACCGAACGGGGAAGTTTCTCTTTGATCTTCCCGTAACCGTAAATCCGCCCAACCTCTTCTATAAGATCAACCTCCCTTTCTATATCCGTCCTGACGGTCGGAACCTCAACCTCAATCAAATCTTCACCTTCCGCTTTAAATCCCAGTTTGTTTAAAATGTCAACCGCCCTGTCAGCTTCTATTCTTTCCCCCAACAAACTGTTTACCCTTTCAATGTTTAAGGTCAGCTTTTTAGGTTTTCTTTTGCGGGGGTAACAATCGGTGACGGAAGAAACTTTCTCTACTTCAAACTCTTTTTGTAAAAGATTTATCATCCGGTTTAAGCCCTTTTCCGCCAGGTTGGGGTCAAGATCATGCTCAAACCTCCATGAAGCATCCGTTCTTATCTTTATCTTTTGAGAAGTTTTCCTAATGGAAGCGGGGTCAAAATTAGCCGCTTCAATAACTATTTTTTTGGTATCACCGTCCACCTCCGCTCCCACTCCTCCCTTTATCCCCGCTACAGCCACCGGACTTTTCGCGTCACAAATAACAAGCATGTCTTCTTCCAGGTCAACCTCTTTTCCATCTAAAGTCGTCATTTTTTCTTCTTCTCGAGCCTCCCTTATTACTATCTTTTTCCCTTCAAGCTTATCCAAGTCAAAAACGTGAAGCGGTTGCCCTACCTCAAGCATTACGTAGTTGGCAAGATCCACTACGTTGTTGATGGGCTGCAGTCCACAGGTTAAAAGCTTTTCTTTCACCCATTTTGGAGACTCACCGACCTTAACGTTGGTGATAACCGCCGCCATGTAGCGAAGACACTTTTTAGAAGAAACATCGACTTCAACCGCTTCCTTTTCTTTTTCTTCAATCTTTACGCTGAAATCAAGCTCCACCGGCAAAGAATCAGCCAGAAAGCCGCACTCTTTGGCCAACCCAAAATGCGAAGAAGCATCCGCAACCCGGTTGGAGGTGATATCAACGTCCAAAGCTACGTCTTCACCTTTTACCCTCAACTCCTCTACTTCAAAAGAACGCAGAGGAAGTTTCTTTTCTATCTCCTCCGGTTCGGGTAAGTCTTTTTTTGTCAGTTCGTTAAGCCAGTTGTAAGAAAAAAGCATTGTCTTTAAACTTTAAAATTGTTCTAAAAAGCGAAGATCTCCGCTGTGAAACCATCTAACTTCGGGGATTTTCCATTTCATCATGGCCAAACGATCAATCCCCAGCCCGAAAGCAAACCCTTGATATTTTTCAGAGTCAATCTCCAGGTTTTCCAAAACCTTGGGATGAACCATTCCCGCCCCCATCAACTCAAGCCAGCCGGTCTCCGAGCAAGTTGAACACCCCGTCCCCTCGCAAACCACACAACCGATGTCAATCTCAAAAGAAGGCTCCGTGAAAGGAAAGTAGCTGGGACGAAGACGGATCTTGCACTTTCTTTTAAAAAAATGCTTGAAAAACTCCGAAACAACGGCTTTAAAATTAGCAGCCGAAACACTCCTGTCCACCATCAAGCCTTCAAGATGGAAAAGTTGAAACTCGTGGGAAGCATCAGTGGCTTCATGTCTAAACAACCTCCCCGGAGCTATAATCTTTAAAGGAGGTTTGTTTTCCTCCATGTACCTTATCTGAACAGGCGAGGTATGGGTTCGCAAAAGAAGGGGTTTTCCTTCTTTTGCCTCCTTCAACCAGAAGGTGTCCCACATGTCCCGGGCCGGGTGATTTTCAGGAATTTCCAAAGCGTCGAAGTTGTACCACTGGGTTTCCACCTCGGGTCCCTGCGCCACCTCAAAGCCCATCTTTTGGAAAATATTCATTATCTCTCTTTTGGTCTGGGTAAGAGGGTGAAGATGCCCCTTTTGTGGAAGACCACCCCTGATGGTGACATCTATTTCTTCTTCATTCTTTTTTGTTTTTTGAAAATGAGCTCTTTTTTCCTCAAAAATTCTTTCCAAGCTCTTTTTTATTTCATTAACCCCCGCCCCGACTCTTTTCCTTTCTTTTTCTTTAAAACTTCCAATTTCTCCCAAAATTAAAGAAAGCAGGCCTTCTTTGCCCAAATATCTCTTGAATTGACGCTTCAGTTCCTGGAAATTCTCCGCTTTCTTTAACCCTTTTTCCGCTTCTTTTTTTAACTTCTCCAGGTCTGACTCACTCAGCTGGTTTAAGCCTTTTTTCAGGCCTTTTTTTGATATCTCTTCTCCATTCATACCTTAACTAATCTTAACAAATTTTACCCCGAATTAAAAGGGTTTCCGCTTCTTTTAACGTCTTTTAAAAAAGCCTCAAGAGAGCGGTTGTGAGAGCTTTCAGCTTCCGAGCTGAAAAAACAGGCTGGAAACTGATTTTTTTCCAAGTGATAACGAAGACAAGAGCAACAAATTCCTTTCCGGGGACAACCCTCGTAAGTGCAGGGGCAGTTTTTTAAGTTTTCTTCTTTGTCACAATTCATCTTTAAAATCCTTTAAATTTAATTTCATCTTGCCGTTGGTGGCTAAAAGATCAAAGTTTTCTTTTTCAAAAAAGTCCTTCCATTGGTAAGGCTCCCCGGCAAAGTTTTTAACCTCAGCCCCGGCTTCACGGGCAAAAATCACCCCGGCCGCAATGTCCCAAAACCTTATCTTCGTAGTGTAGTAACCTTCTGCCCTTCCCACCCCGACCCAGACCAACTCTAAGGCCGCGGAGCCGACTTTACGCACCTCTTTTGTTTTCCGATAAACATGTTTGTAAAGTGAAGTGAGACGACTCTTGTCTTTTTCTCCTCCCTCGCAGTAGATAAAATAAGATAGGGAGGTGTCGGAAAAAGGAGAAACAACAGCCTTTTTAACCGACCCCCGCAAAACGTCTTCATGCCAGGCCCCCTCACCGTAAACAGCCCAAAACCTTTCTTTTAAAAAAGGGGCTTCAACAACTCCCAGCACGGGCTCTTTTTCTTTGTAAAGAGCAACGGAAACGGAAAAGAAGGGATTATGATTTGTAAAGTTCCCCGTTCCGTCCAAAGGATCAACCACCCATAAAAAGGAAGAGTCTCCTTCTTTCAAGCCGGTTTCTTCAGATAAAACGCTGTGAGATGGAAATTTTTCTTCAATCATTTCCAAAATGACCTGGTCGGCCACGTTGTCATAAACTGATTTTACTTCTTTGCTCGTTCCTCTTTCTTTTGCTTCTCCGCGGCGGAAAGCGTTAAAAAGACGGCTTCCCGCTTTTTTAGAAACTTCCTTGGCGAATTTCAAAGTATTTTCCTCTTTCATGTTTTCCAGTTTAAAACGAATTCGTGGACTTCATCCCCCTTGAAGGGACATTTTGTCTCCCGGCACTTGACTTCACTGCCCGTAACCAAGCTTATAATACTTGAAAAATACCCTTGAAGATGAAAGCAGTGTAAGCGGTTAACCTCGAAATTTTCCAAAACCAGAACTATTTCTCCTTTTTCAGGATCAGCGCTTTGAACAGATAAATCTCCAGTTGTGTAATACTCGTCCCACATTTCAGAAGCCCGGGTGGCCATTAAATCCAAGGAGACGAAAAACTTAGTAAAAAGTCTTCTTATTAAAGAAGTCTTAGCCGCAAAACTTCCAAGCTTTCTTATGTCTTCCTCTTCCAACTCTAAAACTTCTTTTATCGCCTCCATCACCACCGCTTCCAAGCCCAAGGGATAATAGTTCATCCGTTGAAGATTGCAAACTTCAACTTC
>CAYLVJ010000007.1:18195-25376 GCA_964387175.1 uncultured Candidatus Saccharibacteria bacterium
CTTCCAAGCCCAAGGGATAATAGTTCATCCGTTGAAGATTGCAAACTTCAACTTCGGGCCATACTTTTTGGGTCTTACGGCAAACCTCCCTTACCGCTTCCTTTCCTTCTTGTGTTTCAACAAACTCCAAAAAGTTCATTATCGCCACTCCCCTCACCTCTCCTTTTATGCTTTTTAATTTTTTAACTTTTTCTTTGCTCAGCATATCTTTATTTTACTATATTTTTTCATACTTTGATAAAAGAAAAAAGAAAAGTAAAAAAGAAGAGGAGCGCTGGACCAAGCTAAAAGAGGAACTTTTCCCAGGACAAAAAGAATAGTTAAAACCAGTCCGGCTAAAAAATTATCCACTACCCCGAAAAGAAGCACATAAAAGGAAAGTTTCTTTCGATAAAAACGCAGAGGATAAAGGTAAATAAGGGCTCCCAGCAAAGAAGCACCCCCCAACACCCTCCAGTAAAAAGAGTGAAGTCCCATCATCTCAAGTAAAAACGAAGGAGCGATAATTAAAAAAAGACCCCAGGGGAAAATAAGAAGAATCAGGTTGACACTTAAAATCTCCCGAAACTTTTCAACTTCTGAAGTGACCCACTTTTTTTCTTCTTTCAAGTCTTCCTCCACCAAAGTAAGATAAACAAATATCATATAAAAAGAAAGAATGATCCAGCTTTCGTAAGCCCACAAACGACGGATAAACATATCTGTTTTGCGAGGGGTCACGATAAAGTGGCTGAAAGCATATAAAAGTCCAGCTAAGAAAAAAATGTGAAGCACGAGATAAAAAAGTTTCTTTTTTCTTTGTTTTTTCATATCACCTTTTGATTACAAAATTATGAAGATCTCCCTTGAAATTCTCCTTTTTAACCTTGACGTCTTCAACTCTGGCCAAACGAGGACCCTTCCTCATCCAGTTTAAAACCTTGGAAACTTTTTCTTTGTCACCTTCCAAGACTGCCTCTACCCTGCCGTCGGGAAGATTTTTAACCCAGCCTGAAACACCGCCTCGTTCAGCTTTTTTCTTCGCACTTGCCCTGAAAAAGACACCCTGAACCCTGCCTTCAATCCATGCGTGAATTCTTTTCTTCATCTTTGTAGTATTTTTTGTTTTTAATTTGTTCAGGGAAATTATCTTCCCCGGCTTCTTTCTCACGTCCGTAATCCATTTCTTTCATTAAAGATGTCGGGGCGTTACGCAAATGAAGAGGAACTGGGAAACTTCCCTTTTTGGCTTCTTTTATAGCGTCAAGGTAGGCGTTGTAACTAGCCCTGCTTTTAGTACAAACGGATAAATAAATCGTTACGTGGGCGAGGTTTATCGAAGCTTCAGGCAACCCCACCTGATCCACCGCCCGGGCGGCATCCATTGCTACTTCTAAAGCGATAGGGTCCGCCATCCCCACATCTTCTGAAGCAAAAACAATCATCCTTCTTACAATAAAGCGAGGGTCCTCCCCGCCTTCAATCATGCGGGCCAGCCAATACAAAGCCGCGTCAGCATCCGACGCCCTCATAGATTTTATAAAAGCTGAAACAAGATTGTAGTGCTCCTCCCCCGCCTTGTCATAGCGCAGAGGAAAACTTTTTAAAACCTCCACTGCGTCTTTTTCTTCAATTACGCTTCTTTCCCGCTCCATCGCGTAACTTACCACCGCCTCTAAGCTGTTTAAAGCTCTCTGGGCGTCTCCGGAAGAAAAATTAATTATCTTTTTTAGAGCACCCTTTTTTATCTTCAAACCCTTTCCACCCAATCCCCTCTCTTCGTCTTTTAGGGCCCTAACTAAAATTTCTTTTATCGCTTTTTTGTCGAGAGGTTTTAAAACATAAACGGAAGAACGAGAAAGAAGAGGTGAGATGACCTCAAAAGAAGGATTCTCCGTGGTAGCACCGATAAGAGTAATAATACCTTTTTCAACATGGGGAAGAAGACGATCCTGCTGAGCTTTGTTAAACCGGTGTATCTCATCAAGAAAAAGGATCGTTCTTTTGTTTTCAAACTTTCTTGCGTTTTTAGCTTTTTCAACCGCCCTCCTTATATCCTTCACCCCGGCGTCAACAGCCGAAAACCTTAAAAACAAAGCGTCTATCTTGTTGGCGATTATCCTCGCCAGAGTGGTTTTCCCCGAACCCGGAGGACCCCAAAAGATAAGAGAGCACAGGTTGCCCGACTTAACGGCTTCCCGCAAGGGAGCTCCCTCTCCCGTCAACTCTTCCTGCCCGAAAAAACCATCGAAATCATCGGGCCTCACTCTCTCCGCCAAAGGAGCATTTTTTTGAATCTCCTCTTCCATTTTTCCGTCAAAAAGATCTTTCATTTTTTCTTTTGTTTTCTTTTATTGTAACACAATAAAAAAGGCTTAACTTCTAAGTTGAGCCCGTGAGCGGTTTTGTGACCTTTATCCGCTCTCTCTTGGCGCCTCCCCCTTGCGGGATCGCTGTTTCGCCAAGCCGCTTTTTTATTTCATCCAGGCTTTGTCAGCGGGAACCTGGATTAGGGGACTAAGTCAGTTTTAGAAGAGCAACCAAGCCCAAAACAAACCTACTAGGCCCGCTGCTACCCCGAAAACTAAAAAGCCCGCCTCACCGGACTGGAACGCCAGTCTGGCAAGATGAGCCATCCCCAGCATGATGAAAAGACAAAAAAGTCCTTCCATCACGCTTCCTCTTCTCTCATTCATTTTTTATACAATAGCAGATTTAGCTCTTTTTGTCAATAGAATAAATTTGTAGGAAAAACTTTTTTCTGTTATACTTTCTTTTGTATGAACGATGAAAAAAAATTACTGGTCACCAAGGAAGGCCTGCGCAAACTCAAAGAAGAGCTTGAAAGGCTGGAAACAGAAGGCCGGCAAAAGGTGGCTAAACAAATCAATAAGTCTGCTTCCCAGGGGGATATAAGCGACAGCTTTGACTATGACGAAGCTAAAAGAGCTCAAAGCTTTCTAGAGGGAAAAATATCAGAAATGCAGGATAAGATAAGAAGGGCAAAGGTTGTTGAAAAAAACACCTCTTCAGAAAAAATACAAATCGGCTCCAAGGTTAAAATAGAGCTCGACGGAGAGGAAGAAAACCTTGAAATCGTAGGAGCGGTTGAAAAAGACCCCGTAAATGGGAAGATCTCTTATCAATCACCCTTAGGTGAAGCTCTTTTGGATAGAAAAAAGGGTGAAAAGTTTAAGTTCGAAACTTCAAAAAGAAAAATGGAGGTTGAAATCCTGGAAGTAAATTAAAAAACCCCGTCACGGGGTTTTTTAACCTTTACTTCTCGTTCCAATCTATTCTAGTCCCTCCTCTTTGGGCCTTTTTTTCAGAAAAACCATCCGGATAACGTTTCTTTAATTTTTCAATGTTTTCTTCAAGTACTTTTTCCAGGCTCCAACCAAAGTGGCTGCAAATCATAGCAAGATACCACATGGTGTCCCCTACGTTTTCTCTTATCCCCTCCGTTTGATCATTATCGTGAAAAATTGTTTTTTTTATACAACCGGCCAAGTCCCCCGCCTCCCCCGAAACACCCAGCCCCCAATCAGCCAACTCTTTTTCTTTGTCTTCAAACTCTTTGGCGGTTTTAGTACAAAGTTTTTGATACTCTTTAAGATTCATTTTTAAAATATTTTAAAAGCTTTTAAACATTCGACCTTTTTCATTGTAGCAAAAACTTTCGAAAAACTCATTTTTCCGCTACAATTATAGTAATGAAAAAGAAAACAAAAATCGTAGCAACCATCGGTCCAAGCACCGAATCTATGGAAACTTTGAAAGAAATTTTCAAAGAAGGAGTAGATTTAGCCAGACTGAACACAAAACACAGCTCAATCGAATGGCACCAAAAAACAGCTGAAAAAATAGAAAAAACCTCTAAGTCAGTAAAAAAAAGAGTAGCTATTATAGTTGACCTTCAAGGACCGGAGATAAGAATCAACGCCTTCGAAAACGGACCTTTGAAAATAAAAAAAGGAGACAGACTTTTCTTTTCTTCCAAGGAAAGCAAGAAAACAGACATCGTTATTGAAAACAAGGAAGTGGTAAAGTCTTTCAAAAAGAACCAGGAATTCTCTATAGATGATGGAAAGTTCATCTTTAAAGTCAAAAATATTAAAGGAAACGGCTTCGCAGCCGAATCTTTTTCGGAAGGAAAGCTTGAAAGCAGAAAAAGCGTCAACGTTCCTTTTTTAGACGTTCCAATTCCCTCCCTAAAACCAAAAGATTTGCGCTTCATGAAAGCCCTTGCCGACAAGTTGGATTATTTGGCCTTGTCTTTCGTCCGCAACAAGAAAGATGTTCTCGCCTTAAGAAAAGAAATAGAAAAGATAAATCCGGCCATAGGAATTATTTCTAAAATAGAAAAGCCTGAGGCGATAGAAAATATCGATGAAATCCTCGAAGCAAGCGACGGACTCATGGTAGCTCGGGGTGATCTTGCTATCGAAGCCGGGTTTGAGAAAATACCGGGACTTCAAAAAAAATTGATTTTAAAATCAAGACAAAAAGGAAAACCTGTTATCGTGGCCACCGAAATGCTTGAATCAATGATAGAAAACCAAAACCCGACGAGGGCCGAGGTAAATGATGTCGCCAACGCAGTTTTTGAAGCAGCCGATTCCGTCATGCTTTCAGGAGAAACAGCCATCGGAAAAAATCCAGTCAAAGCAGTCAAAATGATGACAAAAATAATCAAGGAGGCAGAAAAAAGCGAAACCCACTCCCCTCCTCCTTTTCCCGAAAGAAAACTAGAACTCGATGAAGAAAGCGTCATCAAGCTTGCAGCTATACTTCCTCAACTAATTAAAAAAGAAACTATGCCCCAGGGATTTCTCGTTTTTACCAAATCAGGACAAACCTCCTTTTCTCTTTCTTCTTTCCGTTCGGAGGTTCCCATTTTTGCCTTTACAGACAATGAGACGATAAGAGACAGACTGCTTCTTTCTTACAACACCATTCCTTTTGAAATGACTTTCAAGGGTCAAAAAAGAGTCGAAGAAACAATTAAAAAAGCAGTTAGCAAGTTAAAAAAAGAAAGTGGAATTAAAAAAGGAGACAAGCTCATTGTTGTCTCCGGGGATGATATAGGGGTCAGGGGCAGTACGAATAACATAAGGGTCACGGAAGTTTGATATCAACTTTCTTCTTCCAGCTTTCTTTTTAAGTTTTCGTTCTCTTTTTTCAACTCAACCATTTTAATTTCTCTTCCCACAACCGCCTTTTTAAACTTTTTAAGATCTTCAAGTTTTTCTTGAAGCTCTTTTGTTCTTTCTTCCACTCTTTCTTCTAATCTTTCCTGTTCTTTCTCAAGCTGACTTGTTCTTTCCTTTACCTTCTTTCTTAAAACTTCCTGGGTATCTTTCTCTTTTTTAACCACCTCAACCGTGTTTTTGTTAAAAAGGTAGCCAAAAGAAACCGCCATAAAAACCAAGGCAAAAATTAAAATTTCGTAACTTTTCCAAAAAGCCTCTCTATTAACCAAAAATGAGAAAACAAAGCCAGAAACAGCTAAAGAAAGCGTCAAGAGTAAAAATTTTAACATAGGGCATTTCCGAAATCTCATCCTGCAATAACGGCATCTCTCCCAAGGAGGTGCCTCTATAGAGCGGGCGACCAGACAATTAGTGTTAACGAAGTTCGGATCCCCAAGTTTGGTGTTAAAACTTTTTTCCTCTTCGTGTTTTAGACCAAGCCTCTTTTTAATGAGGAAAATATAAAGCAGGGTAGCAGCGCAAAGGCCGGAAAAACCGGAAAGAAGCATAAGAAAAGAAAGGGCAAGTACTAAAATCCAAGCCACCTCAGATAAAAAACCAAACCATGCGAAAAAAGAAGAGGTAATTAAAACAATTCCACCTAAAAGACAAGCGAATCTGAGCTCCCCCACAGGTCTCGATATGGGCTTACTCTCTTTTGATCTTAAAAACCTTTTATGAAATTGATAAATAAGGTTGGTTTTGTTCGGATGGATCACGCCGACAACCATAATTAATCCGCATCCGGCGGTGACCCAGATATTCTTAGTTAAAAACCCAACAAGAGCCAAGCCGCCGTAAAGGGTGCGGCAAAACCGCAGGGAGCTTTCGTAAGTATCAATGTTTTTCATAAGCGAATTTCTTTAATGTTTTTAATGGTAAGCCAAGCGGCTTGTGTCCCGAACCCTTTTTTGTTTATTCCGAAAGGCCTCACCTTAGAAACAGAATCGAAAGAAACTAAAATAGCATACTTTTTACCTTTAATATATTCGCTCAACTCTTCGGGTATTTTTTCAATCCCCAAATCTTTTTTGTGTTTTTCTAATATTTCTCTTGCTTTACCCTTGTCTTGAACCTCGTACTGATTAACCCGGGTTACTTTTGATTTAACCGTTACGGATTCTCCTGAGTTTTTAAAATAAAGAGTATCTCCTTTTTTAACCTTATTCCAGGGACAAGCCCGCACCTTATACCACCTTGACTCTACTTTTTTACTTCCTTTTAAAATCTTAGGAATTAAGTTCCAAGATTTTTTCATTATAGCTACGTGGTCCATAATTAATTTTCTCTTTTATGGGGTCTCCAATGATCTTGCCACCAGTCACTCGGGTTTTGTCTTTTTATCTCCTCGGCCAGCTTCTTCGCTAACTCCGTATTAAGTCTCTTTTCTTGCTCATTTTTTCCCTCCTTGTCAAAGTGAAGCCAGTTCTCCGCTTCCCTGCTCCCCTGCCACACGTATTCTTTAAGAAGAATAATCTGGTCCAGGTAATCGGCGTCCTTTGCAACTTTTGCTTCCAACGTTTTCCTCTCATCGTATTCCCTGGAAAGTTCTTTGAATTCATCTGTGTTTTTAACACCTTGCACCTGGTCTTCCCTTACTTCTCCTTCAAAAGACCGGATGTAAGACTTGTGGAGCCAGTTTTGATCTCCGGTTCTCGCCTCTTCCAAGTCGTGAAAAAGACACATTTTAACAACCTTGCTGGAGTCGGCTCCGACATTTTCGGCTAAAAAATAGCCGATAAGAGCTACCCTGAAGCTGTGAGAAGCGATGTTGTCGGAAAGATCCTGCATAAGAAGAGTTTGCTGATGGCCTCTCGGTATTTTTCTTAAAGTGCCTGCTTCGAAAAAAAACGAAACAAGTTTTTTTATTTGTCCTTTATCCATTTTGAAAATAATTAAACTCTTTAATTATCTTACAATAAAAGTAGAAAAAGAAAAAACTCAGGTTCT
>CAYLVJ010000008.1:0-22380 GCA_964387175.1 uncultured Candidatus Saccharibacteria bacterium
CCTCTTTCGATTTGAGCACTTCTGTACTCTAAAGCTCTTTCAAAATCTTCATCTCCATCTTCTTCTATTTTTTCTACTTTTTGTAAAATTCCCCTTAATCTGTTTTTTGTTTTTTCACTTTTGGCGCCTTCTATATTATCTTTTAATTGTTTTATAGTTTGCACGCCGGCTTGTTCTTGTGTTAATATTTTTTGAATTTCTCCTTGTTTGCCTTGGCCTGCTTTCTGTTTTCTTTGTTCAACCTGCTCGTCTGTCATATTTACTACCTGATTTATATAATCGAAGTTTTCATCGAGAAATTTGTATTCCTCTTCATTTTCCGCTCCTTTTATACCCCCTCCCAAAAGATTTCTGTAGGTGTCGCTGTGTACGGCGAGACTTACTATTTGGGGGTTAGTTTTTTTGAGGGCGAAGGCTCCAACGCTATCTAGTGTGTCTTTCATTTTTTCTGCTACTTTACCTCCTTTTTTGGCGACTTCTCTTGTGATGTTAGCCGGGGAGAAGCGTCCGATTGATTCCAACAGATACTCATTTTCGACAAGATCTTTGCCCTTCATGTTTTCTATGTCGCTGGTTTTCAACCCCTCGGCTATCTTCTTGAAGGGAGCGGTTAGGTACGCTTCAGCTTGGCTTTTACCAAGCTCCATGAGTTTTTTAACGTGCTTGTCTTCCAAGCCGTCTTTGATAAGGTTGTTAAGCATTTTTTTACCTGTGTCGGGAAGCTTTGCCTTAATGTTTTCCATTAATTCATCTCCTTCCCAACCCTCTTCTTCTGCTTCTTCAATAATTTCTTCGATTTGATCTTTACTTCCTAAAAGTTCCGGGGAGCTTTTTATTTCCTTTTCTCTTTTTTCATTTTCACCTCTTTGTTTGTTTGAATAACGCAGACCAGCCTTGCCCACTTGTCTGGCGACTGGGCCAAACCCAAGCTGTGATAACCCCCTCGCAGCTTTAATAGCTGTCCTTCCTGCCGTACCTTTTCCTTCTAACCATTCGTCCCACCTTTCGTCTTTAATTAGTTCTGCTTTCGACATGCTTGAAAGTACATCTTTTGCTTTATCGCTGGTAGCCACCTTGCTTGCTCCCCACCCTGCTGCTGCTCCCGCTGCCGCAGTAGCTCCTGTGCGGACATGTTTAAACCCTTCTACTACCTTTTCTGCTTCTTTTGTACCTCCTTTCATGGCAAGAAAAAAGCCCATATTAAGAAAAATCAGAGCTATTCCCATGGGAAGAATTGATTGAAACGTTTGGATTAGGGCGCCTTCTAGAAATCCAGAACTTGGAGGCGGCGCCTGAACCATCTCGTGAGCTTTGATCATTATGTGGTTTCCAAGATAAATGAAAAAAGCAGCGTTTACTCCTACGAAACACCACTGGAAAAAGTTTTTCCACCAGTCTTTCCAAACATTTTTGAGGTCAGGAATAACACTAGCAAAAAAAGCAGGGGGGGAAAGAATAACCAGTATCCAAATAGCTACATACCGGGCGGCAAACAAAAAAGCGTAAAGCATATAGGTCAAGCTCATATAAAGATTAAAAAAGATCATGATTATTGCTTGAAAAACCGCCCCTATCTTTTCAAGGGGGTTGACCCATATACCCATCGACTGATCTATTTTTGCAAATTGAGCTTGATATTGTCTTTCAGCTAATTCAATCCCGGAGGTTTCTGTCAAGAAGAAATTAATTATAATGTTTGAAGCATCGACAATGATACCGCAAATAACAGGGGTGAAGTTAATAAGAAGAGCCATGGCGATTAAGCCGGGAAGGATCTTCTGCCACTTATACTTATTCAAAAATCCTCCGACATCCAAAGCGGAAGCTAGTCCAACAAAAGCAAGAACGATTACAAAAAGCATGTTGGTAAGATCTCTTGTGAGTCCCCAACCGACATCGATAATAGGGTTGTCAGCCCCTGTGTAGCTCCAAGCAATGAAGTGTTCACTCAACACCCAGTTTAAAATCCAAGCCGCTGCACCTAAGATATAAGCACTGGCCTGTAATATGAACTTTATAATAAAAGAGACGAGATAAGTTGCAAAAAGAACGGCTATTGTTTCACCCAGCTGGGCGCTGGCAGGTGCGGGGAAAAAGAGAAAGTAAAAAACAGGCAGAATGAATAAGAGACACTTTTTTATTTTTTGAGACATATAAATTTAAAAATCAGGCTTTTTAAATGATAACATAAAAAACTATTTTTAAGAACCCAACTTGTTTTCTAAAGCTTCAGCCAGCAACACCCAGTTCCTTAAAGATAAGTCTTCCGGTCTTTTTTTCGGATCGACCTCAGACTTTTTCAGCCAATCTTTAATTTCTTCTCGGGAGAAAGACAGTTTAGCTTCCAAGTTGTTTTTAATTTGTTTTCTGGGATGGGAAAACCCGGCCCGCACGATTTTAAAAAAAAGATCTCTTTTTTCTTTTTTCAAGGCGGGCTCCCACAAGGGTTTGTCCCGCAGGTTGATTTTTAAAAGAATTGAGTCCACCTCCGGCTGGGGCCAAAAGGCGTTTCTTGGAATTTTCATTTTTATTTCTACCTTGGCGTAAAACTGCACCGAAACACCCAAAAGACTTAAATCTCCGGGCCCGGCGCATATTTTCTCCCCCACCTCTTTTTGAAGAACGACCGTCATCAAACTCGGAGGAGTTTCTTCCTCAAGCATCTTTCTTATTATCGCCTTGCTGGCATAATAAGGAAGGTTGGAGATCATTTTGTAAGAACGCGTCTTAAATCCAAGGTTTTTTATTTTTAAATTTAAAATGTCGGCTTTTACGATTTTTACGTTTCTCGTTTCTTTTAAGTTGTTTTTTAAAAGAGGGATCATTTTTTCATCCTTTTCTACAGCTGTTACACTTTTCACCTTTCTAGACAGGGGAAGAGTCAAATTACCCGGCCCGGCTCCTACTTCCAAAACCTCATCTTGGGAGCTTAACCGGCTTGTTTTAATTATTTTTTTAATTACTTTTTTAGAAACTAAAAAATTTTGACCCTTGTACTTGGTCGGGGTAACGTTTTCTTCCTCAAACATTTCTTTTAAGTTTTTGGCTGTAAAATAGCACATACCCTTGACTTTTTGATTAAAAACCTTATCCTGGGAAGTAAGAAGTGCTTGGTTTTCCAAGCTCCCCGCTTATTTTATAGGCAGGGGGCGAGACCAAGCTCCCATTCTTATTTATAACAAAACTCAGCCTTGGCTGAAAAAAACCTACGACTTTGTCAGTAAGGCCCCCCAGTGGATTGTTAAGGGAAGTAAGGTTTTGCAAAACCCTATTCTATGTTTGGGAATAGTGTTTTTTAGTTTTCTTTTCTTTTCTAATTTTAGGACTAATTCTTTGGAAAGCCAAAACATTCTTTTCTCTCAGGACCCGGCTGCTGCAGCTAGATCCTTTTTTACTTCTCAAGACGCCTCTTCTCATATAGTATCTTCACCCGTTGTTGGAGAGAATTGTTTTAAGGCCAGCAGTCCGGTTGCCTCCCAAAACCCTCAGGTTTTAGGAAACATGGGAAGTGGAATAGACACAAAGGGCGGCTCCAAAGAGATGACAGAATATGTAGTACAGGAGGGAGACACTCCTTCTGGAGTAGCAGATAAGTTCGGAATTTCTTTAAATACTGTTCTTTGGGCTAATGACTTGACCCAAGGGTCAAGTATAAGCCCCGGAGATAAGCTGACGGTTCTGCCGACAAGCGGAGTATCTCATTTGGTTAAAGAAGGGGAGTCGATAAGTTATCTGGCTGCTCTTTATGATGTGAGCGGAGAAAAAATAGTGGAATTTAACGACCTAAAAGAAGATAAAATAATTGTTGGAGATCTTGTTATTATCCCTGGAGGAGAAAAACAACCTGTAAGCACGAACCTCGCCGGCGCCGCCTCCACCGGAGCCACTCCCGTTGCCAAATCTTACTTTATTTGCCCCATTTCCCAGCCGTGCGGAATAACTCAAGGGCTTCATTGGCACAACGCTGTTGATTTTTCCAACGGGGGGTGCGGAGAACCGATTTACGCTTCAGCCGGGGGAACCATTCAGAAGGTGGGCTACAATCAAACAGCAGGTAATTACGTGCGCATCTTACATTACAACGGTGTTGTAACTTTTTACGGGCACATGTCAAGGAGGTTGGTTTATCCTGGGCAAACAGTTCATCAGGGGCAAGTTATAGGTTATGTTGGAAACACCGGCTACACTATAGGCCGCACCGGGTGCCACGTTCACTTCGAAGTTCGAGGGGCCGCAAACCCTTTCGCTTACTGATTTTAAAACTTGAAACACAAAGCACGCTTTAAAAAAAGCGTGCTTTTTTAGTTTTTCTTACTTTTTGCATTCCACGCACAACTCGGCCTCAGGGATAATAGACAATCGTTCATCTTTTATTTTTTCTCCGCATTCCAAACAAAGGCCGTATTTACCATCTTCCAATCTTTGTATCGCTTTTTTTATCTTTTCTAATTTAAGTTCCAAGGTTTGCTCTACAGATCTGTTTCTTTCATACTCTTCTCTTTCTTTAGCTGCGTCTTCCAAAGCGTCTTCACTTCCTTCGTGTCCGAATTCCGGGAATCTTGCCTTCCAATCGTCTTCAAGGTCAACGTTTTTATCCGCAATTTTGGAAAGAATTTCTTCCAGCTTTTCTTTCCGATTTATAAGTTCTTTCTTTATCCCTTCTTTTTTATTCATAAGATTATTCTTTAATTTTTTCTATAACACTTTGCATTTCTTCAAGAGAAGAAGTGAGAATTAATTTCCCGTCAACAACAGCATAACAAATTCCAAAGTCGTTTCTTGAAATGGTGAGAAAACGCACCCTTTCCTGGCTGTAGTATACCTCCTTGAAAGAGCTGGCGAATGGCTCTCCCTTTTTACCCAAAGCGGCAAACAATTGTTCAGTGTCCTGCATTAAAGTGTCTTCCCAAGCTCTCATCTGGGCCTTGACGTTTTCATCTTCACCTTCTTTTATTTTTATCGCGAACCCGAGTCTGTTTTCCCTGTTGTTTCTGGTGAAAAAGAAAAGCATCATATCTTCCTCTAACCGTTGGTTGAGGTTTGAAGGAGGTGCGATGTCGAAACTGTTTAAAAAGTCATCACGTGTTGTGTATTCGTTTCCTTTCTTGAATAAAATTCTAGTTATTTCTCCCCGGGTGAAGCTTGAGTAAACCAAAGATTCTATTTCTCCTGAAATTTCTTCCGGATCTTCTATTTCTATTTCTTTTGTGTTGTCAATTGGAAAAATTGGATCAGGTGCTTCAGGTTCGGGCTCGGGCTCAGGTTCTGATTCTGATACGTTTACTTCAGCCTCACACTCTTTATTTGTAATTTCTTCTTCTTCCGTTATTAAAACCAACCGGCTGGTATAAGAACCTTTGCCGTAGGTGTGGTTGGCTTGAAGCTGGTCCGTCTGGCTTGTTTGGCCGTCTCCCCACTCTATGCGGACTGAAATTATTTTTTCCTCCGGACCACTGAAAGAGCCGCTTCCTTCAACTTCTAAAGGTTCTTCTCCGGAAGAAGGAACCACTTCCCAGGAATCACAAGTTAACTCGGAAATTGGAGAAGGAGGAGGCGGAGGGGTTATAGGTTCTTCACGGGTGAAAAACCAAAAGAGAAAACCGCCTACACCTGCAATGACAAGAAAACTTGCTCCAATTATTAAAATTCTGCGCAGCCCTCTTTTCTTTTTAGACGGTTTTTCAGGGTATTTTTCAAATTGACTGGGGACCGGTTCTTCTATTTCCCGCGGAACTTCTTTAACCGGTTTTCTCTCCCACCTTGCCTCCAAATCTTCTTTGAATTCTTGTTCTTCTTTTTTTTGCTCTCTTTCTTTTTGTCCGCTTGCTCTTTTAAGTCTTTCTTTAGCCTGGGAAAGCCTGTCAGGCTCAAAATTTTTTTCCTTCGGGGGTTCTTTTAAGGTTTGTTCTTTTTTAAAAGAAGGAAAGTCTGCTTCCTCTTTTACATCTTCGCGTGGCTTTATCCCTACCTCTAATTTTTTAAGATGTTCTTCAAGTTGAGTCAATTCCTTTTCGGTGTCTTCAATTAGTTGTTCTTTTTCTTTCATTCTTCTCCCCAGGGACCTTTTCTGCCTGGTCAGGCTGCTTTCTTCCGCTTCAAGCTTCCCTTTTTCTTTATTGGAAGCAGAGGATATTTTTTTCTTAACTTCTTGAAGCTTGCCTTTAACGCTCTTTTCTTCTTCTTTTAACGATTCAAGATCTTTTTTGGCTTTAACTTTTTCTTTCACCAGGGCGACTCTTTTTCTTTGAAGACCCTTTTTTTTCAAACTGGAGGTTACTTCCTCTTCAGATAATTTTTGTCTTTCTTCCTCTAATTTTTGTTTGTCCTCCTCGAGGGTTTTTTGAGAAAGATCCTTCCTTTCTTTTGGAACAGGTTTTTCCTCCTGCTTTTTTTCAGTAGTTTCTTGACCTTGCTTGGCAGCTTGTTCTTGCTTTTTTCTAACAGCTTCTTTTTCCTGCATCCCGATTATTTTCTTTCTTTCTTCTTCTGCTTCAGAAAGACGAAGACGCGCCAAATCCCGCTTCATGGTTTTGACGCGGTATTTTTTTAGGGCCTCTTCAGGGGTTTCTTGTTTTTCCTTTTTTTCTTCCTCCATTTTTTAACTTACCCTTGGAGTTTGAGATCTACCTTCCCGCTTCTTTTAACGTTGGCTACGATAACTTTAACCTTGTCACCCTTTTTTAAGTCTTTTTTGTATTTGGACTTGTGAAGCAGCCCGTCTTTTCCGGGGCACAGCTGAACTATCACTCCGAAGGGAAGTGTTTCTTCCACGACGCCGGTAAATATCTGGCCGGGCTCCAACTCTCTAACTATGTTTTCTATTATTCCTTTTGCTTTTTCGGCTCCATTTTGATCTTGGGAGATAATGTATGTTTCTCCGCCGTCTTCAATGCTTATCTCCGCTCCGGTTCTTTCGGTGATTGACTTTATTGTTCGTCCACCGCTTCCTATAACCCGTCCTATCTTGTCTTCAGGAATCTGAAGTTTTATCACCTGGGGAGCGTACGTGGAAAGGCTTTCTCTCGGTTTTGAAATCTCATCTTCAATTTGGTCTAAAATCTCCAATCTGGCTTTGCGGGCTCTTTTTAGTGCTTCTTTTAAAATTTCTTCGGTGACACCCTTAAATTTAACATCCATCTGCATGGCGGTGACGCCTTCTCTGGTTCCTCCTACCTTGAGGTCCATGTCTCCATGGAAGTCTTCCGGGCCTTGAATGTCGGTTAAAATCTGCCAGTTTTCTTCTTTTTTGGCCAGTCCGATAGCAATTCCCGCCACGGGTCTTTTGATCGGCACCCCGCCGTCCATTAAAGCCAGGGTGGAAGAACAAATAGAAGACATAGAGGTGGAGCCGTTTGAGGTTAATATCTCCGTCACCAGACGAACGGTGTAAGGGAAATCTTCCTTGGAAGGGATAACCGGTTTAAGGGCTTTTTCAGCCAGCATGCCGTGTCCGATTTCTCTTCTTCCGGGAGCTCTTAAAAACCGAACCTCCCCGACAGAGTAAGGAGAGAAGTTGTAGTGATGGAGAAATCTTTTTTCTCCCATCACTTCCATTCCTTCCAGTATTTTGTATTCTTCCGGACCTCCAAGAGTAAGCACCGAAATGGATCTGGTTAGTCCCCGGGCGAAATATCCTGAGCCGTGGACTCTTTGAACTGGTTTTGCGCTTAAATCGATCCGGCGTACTTCGTCAACCTTTCTTCCGTCCACTCTTTTTCCTTCTAAAGCTTTTTCATGGATTAATTTTCCGACCTCCTCTTCAAATACGTCTTCGGCTGTTTTTGCTTTTTCTTCGGTTGAGTTTTCCTTAACGTTTTCACTGATTTCTTCTTTCAGTTCGTTTAACTTTTTGCTTCTTTCAAGCGAAGACTTGGAAGGGCTCTTTCCAAAAAGAAGTTCTTCGATTTTTTCTTTTGCCTCTTTTCTTATCTCTTTTTTGAATTCTTCATTTTCCGGATCAGCTTTCTTCTCTTCAAGCGTGACTTTTTCTTTTCCTATTTCTTCTCTTATCTTTTCCTGGAGAGCGCAAAGTTTCATTATTTCTTTCCCTCCCTTTTTTGCAGCTTGAACTATTTTTTCTTCGTCTGCTTCGTCGCCCTCCATTTCAATCATATTGATGATAGGATTTTCATTTTCTTTGAGGCCGGTGAAAAATATTTCTAGCTCCGCTTTTTCTCTTTCTTCGTAGGTAGGATTGATCTTTAATTCGTTTTCTACTTCTGCCACCCGGACGGCTCCCATCGGTCCGGCCCAGGGGATATCGGAAATGTGAAGAGCTATTGAAGCGCCTAAGGCGCCTAAAAAGTCAGGATCGTTTTCCTCGTCCCAAGCCAGACAGGTGACTATAACCTGAATTTCTCTTCTCATACCTTTGGGAAAGAGAGGACGGATGCTTCTGTCGATCGCTCTTGCGATCAAGGTGGCGTTGGTTGTCGGCCTGCTTTCTCTTCTTAGAAATCTCGATCCCAGTATTTCTCCTCTGGCGTAGTATCTTTCTTCATAGTTCACCATAAGGGGGAAGTACGGTTTGTCTGTCTCCCGGTCGGACATAACGGCGGTTACTAAAACCTGAGTCTCACCACTTTTAACCAAAACTTCACCGTTGGCCCTTAGGGCCCAGTCTTTTATTTCTATTTCTATTTCTTTACCTCCTATCTTTGTTTTGAATCCTTTCATTTATTTTTTGACGCGACGTGAGAGTAGAGTAGGCACAAAGTGTTAGAAGAAAGTTTTTTCTTCTCACATTTTCTACCTACCTTTTCTCCTGGCCCCGCCTTGATTATTTTAATAAGAATTTTTTACTTTTACTCAAATCGATAAAATCGTCAACCAGATTGCTGAGCTCGTTGGAGCATGATTTTCCGAAAGCCATAAGTTCCACTCTGACCGGAGTGGCGCTTTTTAAAAACTTAACGAGAGGGATGAAATCCCCGTCTCCGCTGATGATAACTATCGAGTCGACGTAGTTGCTGAACTTGATGGCGTCCACGGCTATCCCCACGTCCCAATCCCCCTTTTTCATCCCGCCGGGGAAAACCTGAAGATCTTTGAGTTTAACTTCTATCCCCATTTTGCGTAAAGCTTTAAAGAAAGTTTTTTCTTCTTCTCCTTCGGTTTCAACCGTGTAGCCGATGGTTCGGATGAGTTTTCTCCCTGCCAAACCGGCTTCAACCACCTCCTTGAAGTTGACGTTGGCGTTGTAAAGATTTTTGGCGGAGTGGTACATGTTCTGGATGTCTATCAGTATCACCACCCGCTGTTCCTCGTGTTTTAAAAGCATGTTCATTATTTCCTAAGGCCTAGCCCTTTGATTAATTTTTGGTATCTTTCCTCGCTCTCCGCTTTAAGGTGTTTTAAAACCTTTCTTCTTTTAGAAACCATCTTTAAAAGACCTCTTTTGGAGTGTAGGTCTTTGGGGTTTCTTTTTAAGTGTTCGAGAACTTTTTGAATCCTCTCACTTAAAATGGCAGTCTGAACCTCGTCGGATCCAGTGTCTTCTTTGTGAGTTTGAAACTTTTTTATTACCTCTTCTTTTTCTTTTGTGTCAAGCATATTTTATTGATTACTTTTTTCATTTTACATTTTTGACTGAAAAAATCAACCTTTCACTTTACAAAATATATTCTGTCCCCGTCTTTCAAGCGGTGGCTTTTCCCCACTTTTTGGTTGGAAAAAAGAGCCGAAGGACCCTTTATCCTTCCTCCTTCAATCTTTTCAGCTAGTTCGGTGGATATCTTTTCGGCTGCGTTTTCGACGGCGTCTCCTTCTTTGCAGATCAAGGGTTTTTCTTTCGCTTTCCCGCCCGGCTCTTCTTTAAGATAGATTCTTATGAGATTTAATTTTTCAAAGATTTGATTTTTTAGTTTTTCAAGGTTGACCTTTTCTTTAGCGCTTATCTCTAGCGCCTCCGGCCATTCTTTTTTTATCTTCTCCCTTTTCTTTTTATCTGCAAGATCTATTTTAGAAACAACTCGGAAAGAAGGTACGTAAACCCGGTTGCCGGTTAAAACGTCGATAAACTGGTCTTCCGTTACTTTTTCCCCGAAACGAATCTCGGCGTTTAAGATTCTAAACTCCCGGGCCAACTCACAAACCAGGTCTTCGGAAATACCAGGGTCTCCCTGGATTTCTATCCCACCCCTGCCTTTCTTTTTAATATCTACCTCGGGCGGAGTTTGGTTCATTCTTACTCCGGCTCGGGACAGCTCTTCCTCCATGGTTTTAAAACTTTTAAGCTTGGAGGGTGAGGCCATGAAGATTAAAAGGTCGGCCACCCGCACTACGGAAAGAATTTGTCTTCCGCCTCCTTTTCCGCGGGCCGCTCCTTTGACGAGACCCGGAACATCAAAAATTTGAATGTTTGCTCCTTTCCATTTTAATACCCCGGGGATGACGTTCAGGGTGGTGAAAGGATAGTGGCCGGTTTTAGATTCCGCCCCCGTAATTTTATTCAAAAGAGTGGACTTGCCGACAGATGGAAGACCTACTAAAACCACGGTGGCGTCTCCTTGTTTACTTACGGCAAAACCCCCTCCGCCTCCGCCTCCGGAGCCTTTTTGATTCAACTGTTCTCTAAGTTTGGCCAGCTTGGCTTTCAGTTTTCCTATATGTCGTTCGGTTCCTTTGTGGTAGGGGGTTTCTTTTATTTCCTCTTCTATTTTTTTAATTTTTTCGTGGATTTCTTGTTCGTACATCTTAGATTATAATAAAGACAAGTATGAAAAAAATAAAGGTCAAAACGAAAAAAAGATTCGAGTTTTTAAACATTACATCTCAAGTGGAGGAGATGGTGGATGGTAAAGAAGCCACGGTTAATCTTTTTTGCCCCCACACGACCGCAGCTCTGGTTTGCAATGAAGAAAACGCCGGGGTAAAAAAGGACTTTGAAGCCGTTTTCAACCGGCTGGCTCCCTCCGGTTTAAATTACAAACACCTCGGGGAAGGAGAAAAAAACGCCAGGGCTCATCAACTGGCGATGCTGCTTGGGGGCAATTTGGTGGTGCCGGTTGAAGAGGGCAGGCTGAGACTTGGCACCTGGCAGTCTCTTTTTTTGGTGGAGCTTCTGGAGCCTCGAAGAAGAGAGGTATGGGTCTGGCTTAGTTAATGTGCGCCCAGCAGGAATCGAACCTGCAACCTGCGGCTTAAGAGGCCGTTGCTCTGCCGATTGAGCTATGGGCGCCTAATACGAATTAGGGTATTTCTATTGGGCAATCAATCTCAAACCACCCGCCTCTAAGACCTGTCCATTCCTGGACTCCGATCATATTGAAAAGAAGGTTGGTAAAAAGCCAGGCTCCAAATACTATCACCAAACCTATCACCACCCACTGAATAATGTTTTGCCCCTCTTTGAAGCTTTTAGGATCTCCTCCGGCAAAAATCATTCTCACTCCTCCCAAGGCTATTAAAACAATGGCTACGGCGGGAATGATGGTGAAAAGAAAGTAGTTGAGGATTGCCTTTAACATGACGAAAAAATGACAAAGCTGGCAAGGGATGCCTTCTGAAATTGAATTTCCTCCTTCGCAACTACCTCCGGATACGTCACCTCCCTGCCAACACTCTTTACCTTGTCCACAGGGAACGATGCCCTCATAACAGACGGTTACTTCTTCTCCCGGACATTCACCTTTTTCGTTTAACTCACCAGGACAGGCCTGGTAGGTGTTGGCTAACGCGAAAGTGGATAAGGGAGCAACTAAAAACCCGGCTAAAAGGAGTGAAAATATGATTTTTTTGGTCATGTTTTTTTAAATTAAACTTCCCTTGTGCGCCCGGAAGGATTTGAACCCTCAATCTCCGCGTCCGAAGCGCGGCGCTCTATCCGGTTGAGCCACGGGCGCTTATTTACATACTATCTTAAAAATTCTTTGATTTCAATTGAAATAAAGAGGTGGGTGCGTTAGAATTAAATTAAGATGAAAATTCCGCAAGAAGTAAAAAATGTAGTTGAAACGTTAAGACAGGCCGGTTATGAATCCTACATTGTGGGAGGATGCGTCCGCGACTGTCTGCGGGGAGTAAAGCCAAAGGATTGGGACGTGGCGACCAACGCCCCCCCTGAAGAAACGGAGAAGCTTTTCCCCCGGGTTTTCACTGTGGAAGAGTTCGGATTGGTTACGGTTTTAACCGACTCGGACGAAGCGAATTTAAAAGAGATTGAAATTATGCCCTACCGTGTTGAAAAGGGTTATTCCGACAAAAGACATCCCGACAAGCTGAAATGGGTTTCTTCCATCGAAGAAGATTTAGCCAGAAGGGATTTTACGATAAACGCCGTAGCCGTGAAGCTTTGTGACGCGAAAAGAGAAGTTGTGGATCCATACGGAGGAAAGAAGGATTTGAAAAAGAAGATTGTAAGGGCGGTGGGGGATCCGGAGGAAAGGTTCGAGGAAGACGCTTTGCGCATGATGAGAGGAATCCGTTTTGCTGTTACTTTAGGTGCGGGGTGGAAGATTGAACCTGAAACGAGAAAGGCAATTGAAAAAAACGCCTCGGGTCTTGAGCAAATTTCCAAGGAGAGAATAAGGGATGAATTTGTAAAAATAATAATGAGTCCGAGAGCTGCAGAAGGAGTGGATCTTTTAAGGACCACCGGACTTTTGCGCCTTTTTCTTCCCGAGCTTGAAGCAGGGGTAGGGGTCGCACAAAACAAACACCACACCTACACTTGTTACGTGCACAACTTGAAAGCTTTAGGATATGCCGCGCGGAAGGGCTACAATAAATATGTCCGCCTGGCGGCTCTGCTTCACGATGTGGCCAAACCGATGGTTAAGGAAGGGGAGGGGGATGAAGCTACCTTTTACAACCACGAAGTGGTGGGAGAGGAGATGACGAGAGAAATCTTAAAGCGTCTTCGCTTTCCCAAAAAAGAGGTAGAAAGAGTGGCTAATTTAGTAAGATGGCACCTCTTTTATTATAATGTAGGGGAAGTGTCTGCTTCGTCGGTGAGAAAACTAGTAAGAAATGTGGGCCTTGAAAACATGGACGATCTGCTTAAAGTTCGTTATGCGGACCGGATAGGGTCCGGGTGTCCTAAAGCTTGTCCCTACAAACTTCGCCACCTGCAGTACATGGTGGAAAAGGTGTCCCGGGATCCTGTCTCGGTTGAAAGTCTTAAAGTAGGCGGAGAGGAAGTAATGGATATTTTGGGAATAGATCCGGGGCCTGAGGTGGGTTGGGCGCTTGACATTCTTCTCGGTGAGGTTTTGGGAAACCCTGAAAAAAACAATAAAAAGTTTTTGAATAAAAAGTTAAAAGAACTTAAAAAATTAAGTGAAAAAGATTTTAAAGTCCGGGCTGAAAAATCAAAAGAAGAAATTGAAAAAGTTGAGCAAAAAAAAGACGACATGTTGAAAAAGAAATACTGGGTTAAATAATCGGGGTGTGGCTCAAATGGCTAGAGCGCTGGCATCGGGAGCCAGAGGTTACCGGTTCGAGTCCGGTCACCCCGACCAATTCAGAGGTGAAAAAGATGTGGACGGTTGTAACAACTATACGAAGCAAAACGAGGATCGTTAAAAGATTTTTAAAGTTGGCGGGGAGCCGGCTTACTAAAAAGATGTGATATTAATTAAAAAGGATTGTTTTTGTTATTATGGGAAAGATGTATTCCGTTCTTGTAAACGTGGCTGTTGAAAAGGATGGCAGGATTCTTCTTATTAAAAGAGGAATGAATGAAAAACATGAGCCCGGAAAGTGGTGTATTCCCGGCGGCAAGCTTGAGTTTCACGGTGATTTTTTCAACGCCTTGGAAGAAACAGCCAGAAAAGAAGTTAAAGAAGAAACAGGGATAGAAGTTGGAAATGACTTTGTTCTTCTTTGCAACAATACCTTTAACCACAGGATTGATAATCTGGTAGTTCTCGCCGTTGTTTTTCTCGCCCGCTACAAAAAGGGGAAAGCACAACCTCTAGAAGACACCATCGATGTCAGCTGGGTAAAAAGAGAAAAACTTGACGAATACGACTTCCCCCACCCGAACGTTAAAGAGTACGCGGTAAAAGCTTTTAATTATTTGAAAAATCAAACTTAAATCTAATAAAAATGACTACTTATCATAATTTAGAAAGCGAAAAGATTTTGGAGAAAATGAAGGTGGACGAGGAGGCGGGGTTGTCCGTTGAAGAAGTCTCCAAAAGACGGGAAAGGTGGGGGAAAAACGAGATCCGTAAAACCAAAGCTCCCTCTCTTCTTAAAGTTTTCCTTCGTCAATTCAAAAACCCTCTGATATATATTCTTCTAATAGTTTTTTTTGCCATTTTAATCTTGCGGAGAGACCACGAGAGTTTTTTTGAAGCTGGTTTTATCCTTGTTGCGATTTTAATAAACGCTTCCTTTGGAACTTGGGAAGAGTACAAGGCTGAAAAAACCTTTGAAAAACTAAAAGATGTTTTGCAGGTTAAGGCGGTTGTTCTAAGAGCCGGCAACAAAAAAGAAATTAACCGGGAAGAACTTGTTCCCGGGGACATCATGTTTCTTTCCCCGGGGGCTAAAATCCCGGCTGACGGGCGGGTTGTAAAAAGTGACGGGCTTGAAGTTTCTGAAGCGGCTCTGACGGGGGAGTGGCTTCCGGTTAAAAAAAATACAAAAGCGGTTGATGAGAAAACTTCTCTTGGAGATAGAAGCAGCATGGTTTATGCCGGCTCTTTGGTTGAGGCGGGAGAAGGAAAAGCGGTGATTGTGGCTACGGGAAACGAGACTGAGGTGGGGCGGATTAACGTTTTAGTGGAAGAAGCGGAAAAAGAAAAAAGCCCTCTGCAAAAGAAGCTTTCTTCTTTTGTAAACGTGATAGGCGGTGCGGTGGTTTTTTTATCCCTTTTGATTTTTTCAGCCGGAATTTTAAGAGGGGGTGATCCGATTGAAATTTTTGAAACCGCGGCGGCGGTGGCGGTCGGAGGGATCCCAGAATCTCTGCCGATTGTTATGACTTTAACTTTGGCTATCGGGATGGAAAGGCTGGCTCGCAAAAAAGGTCTTATCAAGCGTTTAAGATCAGTGGAGACTTTGGGATCAACCTCCGTGATATGTTGTGATAAAACAAAGACTTTGACGCTTGGAGAAATGAAGCCTTCGGTAGTAATCGGCTTGGATGAAGAGTTTGAAATAAAGGAAGGGGTGGAAAGTTCTGTTTACAACCTGGCCTTAAAATGCGCTTCCTTGGCCAACGCTGCTTTCGTGGAAAACCCGGAAGATTCTTTTAAAAAATGGAGAGTAAGGGGAGAACCTACCGACAGGGCTTTGTTTCAAGCTCCTCTTGTAGCGGGTAAAAATTCACATGAAACGAGAGAGAAAGTGAATCTTTTGGATAAAAAACCTTTTGATTCTTATCGGGGTTACCAGGCTTACAGTTACCAGGAAGAAAGTAACATTACTTACCTTTCCGGGGCTCCTGAAAAGGTGCTTGAAATTTCAAACCGGGTTGAAACTGAAGACGGGATAAAAAAGCTGCAAGAGGAAGAAAGAAAAAAGTTACTGAGTAAGTTGGAGTCTCACACCAAACGAGGTGAAAGGGTAATCGCTCTTGCCTACAAAAAAGAAGAAAAACTACTTGAAACCGAAGAAGGGTTTGTTTTTGTAGCGATGATAACTCTTGAAGACCCTCTCCGCCCTGGAGTTAAAGAGGCGATCACAAAATGTAGAGAGGCGGGGCTGAGAATCGTTATCGTAACAGGGGACTACAAAAACACGGCTCAGAAAATAGCTGAGGAGATAGGAATCAGCGCCCAAAAGGAAGAAATTTTACTGGGTTCAAATCTTGAAAAAATGAGCGTGGAAGAGTTAGCAAGAAAGGTAGAAAAGGTTAAAATATATGCCCGTTCAGCGCCCAAAGACAAGATAAAAATAGTTGAAGCTTGGCAGAAAAAAAGGGCGGTTGTGGCGATGACGGGAGACGGGATCAACGACGCCCCCGCTCTTAAAAAAGCCGATATCGGAATTGCTGTCGGGTCGGGGACGGAGGTGGCCAAGTCGGTTGCCGATCTTGTTCTTTTAGAAGACGGATTCGACGTGATTGTTAAAGCCGTAGAGCAAGGTAGAACGATTCTGGACAATCTTCGTAAATCAATCGGCTACGTTTTATCTGATTCTTTTGCTTCCATTATCTTGGTGGGAAGCAGCATCGCTTTGGGATGGCCTCTTCCAATTTTGTGGACCCAGATTTTATGGAACAATGTTTTTGAGGATTCTTTTCCTTCCATCTCTTATGCTTTCGAACCGGTGGAAAGAGACGTGATGAAAAGAAAACCCGAAGATCCTTCGGTTCCTCTTTTAACGAAAGGCCTTAAAGCCCTCATTTTTATCGCGGGGATAATTGATGAGCTTTTTCTTCTTCTTTTGTTCTGGCTTCTTTATTTCAAGATGGGGTTGTCTTTAGAACATGTGAGGACGATGGTTTTTGGAGCTTTTTGTCTAGATACGGCCTTTGTTATTTATTCTTTTAAGAACTTAAGGAAAAACGTGTGGGAGTTAGATATATTAAATAACAAGTGGCTTTTAGCCTCTTCCGCGGTGGTTGTTTTCAGTTTGGTGATGGCTCTTTATCTTCCCTTTTTGCAGAAGATATTAAACACCATCCCGCTTTCTCTTGCGGATTGGGGGATTATGATCGGGGTAGCTATTTTGAGTGTAGGCTGGATAGAGATTACAAAACTTATCTTATTAAAAAAGAAAGAAAATTAATATGATTTCAAAAAACAACGAATCATCCAAGTTTGATCGCAGAAAAAAGATATTCGATTTTATCGAAAACAACGGCGTTAAAAGTGAGTTTGTAAGCTGGCTTAACACCCAGCACCAGGATGCGGGTTTTTCTGAAAAAGACAGCTGGGAGGAGATAAGATTTGGGATTTTAAACGAATCCAAGATAAGCGAAAAAGAACTTAAAAACTTCGCCCATTCTTTAGGCAAAAAAAATGATTTGAAAAACCTGCTTGAAAATATCGAAGAGAAGACGGAAAAAGCGGAAGAGGTGGCGCAAAAAGCCTTTTTTCTTTCCACCTTTCGCAAGCTGGCTGTTGCAGTGGGCGGAATTCTTTTTCTTACCGGTCTGTTTTTCGTTGTCATCTCTGCTGGGTTCTTCCTGCAGATTTTTAAAATTGATGTTGAAACCAGTCTTCGTTTGTATCTCGGGGGTGTTACAGCGGTTTTCGGGTTTTTCAATATTTTAGGAGGAAGCCTTCTTGTTACCCGCTGAAGAAGTTAAAAAAGTAGAGAAAAAGCCCTCCGTTGATTAAAAGGAAGAGGAGAATACCATAAAAAATCCACGGTATTCTTTTTTTATCTAAAAAAGAAAAAAGATAAAACAAAAATCCGATCAGGGCCCAAAGAAGGGTGACGATTAAAGAAAACGAACTCATGAAAAAAATCAAGGTTACGCAGCACAATATAATGAAAGCGGGGAGGAAAGGGAAGAAAGGAACCTTGAAAGGTCTTTTAAGATGGGGTCTTTTTCTTCTTAACAAAAAGACTCCTATGCAGAGAGCGATCAGGGTGATTAGATAAGAAGTGTTTCCGAGATAGGCTACGAAAGAAACGGAGTTAGCAACAATCAAAAGGAACGTCACGATGGAACAAAGAACAACTGAATTTACGGGGATTTTGTTTTCATTCAAAACAGTAAAAAAGTCCTTGAAAAAATTGTATTTGGACAAGGTGTAAAGTTTACGGGAGGCCATGAATAAAGTTACGGAAAAAGAAGTGAAGGTGGCTAGGATAGCCGCCGCCTCTATCATTAGAGTGGGAGCTTTTCCTAGTTTTTCGGAAACCAGAAGGAGAGGAGTGTCGGTTTGCGCTAGTTTGTCGGGGGAAACAAGAAGAAGTGAGAAGGCGCAAACCAGAAGAAAAATAATGGAGCTTACGGCTACGGTAGTAAGCAGGGCCTTGGGCATAACCTTGCCCGGGTTTTTTGTTTCTCCGGCCATAGCGGCTAAATCCTCATAACCGATGAAAGCGGTGAAAACCAAAGCCGCACCGGCGAGAATTCCCGTTATAGAAAAAGACCTTCCCGCCTGGAAGGTGGCTTCGAAGGTCTGCCAATCTATCTTCCTTTCGGCGAAAAACAAAAACCCTCCTAGAAGAAGTACAAGTAAAAAAGCTATTACAGTTTGAAACCCCCCTATAACTCTTGTTCCTTTCAGGTTGAAAAAAGTTACCAACAAAAGGGCCAGGACGCTTATTACAAAAGGGGAGACGGGGATTAAAAGTCCCAAGTGATAAGAGAATCCTAAAAGGTTGAGTCCTGCGAAGGCAAGATCTCCCAGGATGGTCAGCCACCCTATTATAAAGGGAACCATTTTCTTATCGTAGGAGGTGAAAAGAAATTCTAAGTTAGCGCCGGCGGTGGGTACAGAAGAAGCTACTTCTCCGTAAAGCAGAGCGATGGCGAAAGCGAAAATGGATCCGAGAATAAAAGAAAAAGGGAGCCACACCCCTGCTAAGCTAACCCCTTCCGAAAGAAGGACAAAAATCCCTCCGCCCAGTGTTCCTCCCATTCCGATTAGGACCAGAGATAAAAAACCCAACTCTCTTTTTAATTTTATATTTTCCGGAGATATAAACATGTGGACCTGCCGGGAATTGAACCCGGAACTCGGCCATGCGACGGCCGCGGTATACCGTTTGCCTACAGGCCCTTATATAAATGTATAGGAAAAAAGGTTTGACTGCAAAAAGAAGTTTTGCTATCATTATAATAGTCCGTTTCCCCAACGGACATGTTTTTTATAAACTCTCAAAATAATAATATGGATTTAGAAAGATTTAGGGTGGGTATTGCTCAACTTGCGGAGGAGAAAGACATTCCGGAAGAAAAGGTCATAAAAATTATCGAAAAAGCAGTAGCCGCCGCTTACAAAAAAGATTACGGAGAAAGTGATCAGAAAATAGAAGCCGAGCTGGACGAGGAGACCGGCAAGTTTAAGTTTTGGCAGGTAAAAGAGGTGGTGAGTGAAGACCAGATTTTAACCGACGAGGAGTTGGAAAGATTAAAGCAGGGAGAAGAGCTTGAAGAAAGAAAAATTCGTTTTCATACTGAAAGACACGTTAAGTTAAGTGAGGTCGAAGACGCTGAACCGGGGGATGAAATAAAGATCCCTCTGGAGGCGAAAAAAGATTACGGAAGAATAGCTGCTCAGACCGCTAAGCAGGTTATCTTGCAGCGACTTAAGGAAACCGAAAGAGACATGATGTATGAGGAGTATAAAAAGAAAGAAGGAGACGTTATCTCCGGAACGGTGCAAAGAGTAAGCTCCAACAAAATATATTTTGATCTTGGAGACACCTTGGGGATGCTCACCAGAGAAGAGCAGATACCGGGTGAGTATTATGAAATAGGCCAGAGGTTTAAGCTTTACGTTTTAGAAGTAAAAGAGGGCACCAAAGGACCTGTTATTTATCTTTCCCGGGCTTTTCCGAAATTTGTATCCAAACTTTTCGAGTTAGAGGTGCCTGAAATAGCTTCGGGGGAAGTGGAGATCAAGTCCATCGCCAGGGAGCCGGGATCCCGAACTAAGATAGCGGTTGTTTCATATGAAGAAGAGGTTGATCCGGTCGGGGCAACAATCGGTCAGCGGGGAGCCAGAGTCTCCGCCGTTATTTCAGAACTTGGAGGAGAAAAAATAGACATCATTCCTTTTGCCGAAGAACCGGCGGATTTTGTTTCCAACGC
This sequence comes from uncultured Candidatus Saccharibacteria bacterium, assembly GCA_964387175.1. Lineage (GTDB taxonomy): Bacteria > Patescibacteriota > Minisyncoccia > Minisyncoccales > CAYTKG01 > CAYLVJ01. The sequence continues at coordinate 19,670 of CAYLVJ010000008.1, forward strand.
TTTATCACCAGCTAAAGTTTTGCAGGTTAAAAAGTTAAGCCAAAACAAAGCTTTAGCGATTACTCCTTCCGATGAGCTTTCTCTTGCCATAGGAAAAGAAGGGCAGAATGTCCGCCTGGCGGCTAAGTTGACCGGGTGGAAGATAGATGTTCAGTCCATTGAAGAATGGGGAGAAAAGCAGGAATCCTCTGAAGAAGAAAAAGAGGAAGAAGAAAAGGAGGCGGTAAACGAAGAAGAGAAAGAAACAACAGAGGAAAAAGAAACAACAGAAGAAAAAGAAGAAGTTGAGGAATAATAAGTTTTAATTTTAAAAGTAAGAATGAAAACCGAGATAGAAAAAAAAGACGGGAAAGTTGAGGCTAAAGTTACTCTCCCGTTTGAAGAGTTTAAAAAATATGAAAAGGAAACCTTAAAAGATTTCCAGAAAAATCTGGAGCTTCCCGGTTTCAGAAAAGGTGCTGTACCGGAGGAGGTTGTCCGTAAAAAGGCGGGCAAAGAACAGATCTTAACGGAAGCCGCCAAAAGAGCTATTGAAGGAAGTTACCAAAAAATAGTTGAAGAAGAAAACTTCGAGCCGATCTCTCGGCCCGAGGTGGAGATTTTAAAACTGGCCGAAAACAATCCTTTTGAGTTCAAAGCAACTTTTGACATTTTGCCCCAGTTTGACCTCCCGGATTACGGGAAAATAGCGGAGTCTGTTAAAAAAGAAAAATTAGACGTTGAAGAAAAAGAAGTGGAAGACACCTTGAAGTGGCTTCAAAAATCAAGACCCGATCTGCGAGAGATTTTAAGACCGGCTGAGAAAGGTAATTTCGTAGAAATTAATTTTTCTTGTCCAGACATCGAAAAGGGTAAAAAACATGAAGATGCCTTTGTATTAGGGGAGGGGCGTCTGGTGCCCGGCTTTTCGGAAGAGTTGGTTGGAATGGAGCCCGGGGAGAAAAAGAGTTTTTCAATTGACCTTCCCGATGATTTTCGTGTTAAAAAGTTGGCCGGGGAAAAAGTTGATTTCGAAGTTGAGATGAAAAAGGTAAAAGAAAAAAAAGAAAGAGAAATCGACGACGACTTCGCCAAAGAGGTTGGAGACTTTGAAACTTTGAGTGAGTTGAAAGAGAATATAAGGAGGGGGCTGGGGGAAGAAAAAGAAAAAGCATTAAAACAGAAAAGGCAGGAGAAGATACTTGATAAGGTTGTTAAAAAAAGTGATTTTAAGGTGCCGGAAGTTTTGGTTGAAAGAGAGACTGAGAAGAAGCTAAACACCTTGAAACAAAGAGTTGCAAGAGAGATGAACACGGAGTTTGAGAATTATCTAGAAAAATTAGAAAAAACCGAAGAAGAACTTTCTGAAAAACTAAGGAAAGAAGCCAAAAAAGAAGCGGAAAGGTTTCTTGTCTTAAGAAAAGTTGCCGAAGAAGAAGGAATAAAAGTGAGCGAAGAAGAAGTTCAAAAAGAAATAGAAAATCTTTTAAGCAGGTATCCTGATCCGGAAAGAGCGAGAGAGGCGATTGATGAAAAAGAAATAAGAAGATATACTAAACAAAGGATTAAAAACCAAAAAACCCTTGATAAGTTATTAAGTTATTAAATTAAAAAAATATGCCGTTAATACCAACGGTGGTTGAAAAAACCCAAAGAGGCGAAAGAGCTTACGACATCTATTCCCGTCTTTTGGAAGACAGAATTATCTTTTTGGGCGGTGCTATCGGTAATGAGATGGCCAACTCCGTTATCGCTCAAATGCTTCTTTTGGCCTCTAAAAATCCTAAAAAAGACATCAAGCTTTATATCAACTCTCCTGGAGGATCGGTTACTTCTGCCTTAGCAATTTATGACACCATGCAGTATATCGACTCTCCGATCTCTACTGTTTGTGTGGGGCTTGCCGCTTCTGCCGGAGCTGTTATCTTAGGGGCGGGGAGTGAAGGCAAGCGTTTTGCTTTACCCAACTCAGAGATTATGCTTCATCAGGTGGCCGTTGGCGGGGGGATAAAGGGAGCCGCAACGGAGATAGAGATTGCAGCGGAACACATTGTAGAAATGAAAAACAGAATCAACAAGATTCTTAAAAAACACACCGGACAACCCTTTAAAAAGATAGAAAAAGATACTGACAGGGATTTTTATCTTTCAGCTGAAGAGGCTAAAGAATACGGATTAATTGATGAAGTAATAGAAAAAAAGAAGGTTTGATGTTAGCAAAAATTGAAATATTTAAAAAACTCAACCCTTGGTTGAGTTTTTTTATGTTATAATCAAGAAACTTGTGTGGTATAATGTTTCAAGGTCTTATCACTTTAAAACTTAAATTATTTTAATATGTCTAATCTTTTTAAGAAATTCTTTAAAAACGAAACTCAGGTTAAGAAAGTTTTAACCGTCTCTCTTTCGGTTCTTGTTTCTTTCTTTTTAGTTTTTGCTTTCACGAAAGCTTGGAATGACCCGACTTGTGATCCGCCCGGATGTAATGTTCCCGCACCTATTAACGAAGGGGATGTTACCCAAACCAAAGATGGAGGGTTGAACCTTGGAGGAGACTTGAACCTTCAGGACAACGCTTTAATTATTTCCTCGGGGGATGGAAGAATCTATCGTCCAGGCGGGCAGCTTATAATCCAGGCGGACGACAATTGGTATTGGCGCAGTTCTTGGGACGACCACAACGAAATGACCTTGCACTACCGAGACGGCTTATGGGTTAGAAGCGAAGCCCA
>CAYLVJ010000009.1:0-10240 GCA_964387175.1 uncultured Candidatus Saccharibacteria bacterium
CCTGACATTTCTAAATTACGTAAACCCTGACATTTCTAAATTACGTTGACAAGTTGAACTATGCTCTTGACAAAGATTCTTTAAGGCTTTAGTATTAAAACATATTCGGGAAAAAGAAAAAGATTAAAAAAACAGGAAGCCGCAAACTCTCGTTTTGGGAGTGGCTTTTTGTTTAACTAATGCTCCTTTTTAAAACTTTATTTTAAGTTATGAAAACAAAGGATTTTTCAAGAACCAAACATAAACTCCCTTTAAGCAATCTTCTCACCCTCCAAAAAAGAAGTTGGAAGAAACTCTGGGAAGAAGATCTAAAAAGTCTTTTTGACGAAGTTTCTCCCATAAAAGACTACACCGGTAAAAAATTAGCTCTTCATATTGAAGATTTCTACCTTGAAGAGCCCAAATACAAAGACGGGGCTGCAGCTAAAAGAAACAACGCTTCTTTTGAGGCGTCTTTGAGAATAAAAACCAAGCTCGAGGATTTAAAAACAAAAAAAACCAAAAGCCAAGACGTGCTCCTTGGTAATTTTCCTCTTCTAACAAAAAGAGGAACTTTTATTATCGACGGAGTAGAAAGAGTGGCTATTTCTCAACTTATACGCTCACCAGGCGTATTTTTTAACGCGAGGCTTTTAAGAGGAGAAAAGGTTTTCGGAGCTAAGATAATTCCGGACCGTGGAGCCTGGATAAAGTTTTCCACCCATTGGAGTGGTTTTCTAGCCGCCAGGGTGAACAGAAGAAGACGTCTTCCGGCTACAACCTTACTTAAGGCTTTCGGATGGAAAACTGAAGAAATAAAAAAGTATTGCAAAGAGGTCAATAAATTAGGAGAGGTAAACTACATTGAAAAAACATTAGAGAAGGATTCTGCTAAAAACCAAAACGAGGCTCTTTTGGAACTTCACAGCCGGCTGAGGCCGGGGGAGAGGGCTACTGCCGAGATAGCTAAGGAGTTGGTGGACAATATGTTTTTCAACCCCCGCCGTTATGACTTGGGCGAGGTGGGAAGATGGAAAACATGGCAGCGCCTGCCTGAACTTGCTCCCGACAAGAAAGACCTTAAGGAAGCGATTACTTTGGAAGAAAGAGCTCTCAATAAAGAGGATCTTTTAGAAGTGGTAAAGGAGATAATAAGATTAAACAATGATCCGACAGCCAAAGAAGATGTGATAGATCACTTGGGCAACAGAAGGGTAAGGGTCTTCACCGAGCTTTTATGCAGCGATATGAGAGTCGGTCTTCGAAGAATGGAAAGGGTGATTAAAGATAGAATGGCCTCTCGCAGCTCCAGCGATACGGATCCTTCTGATCTAATTAATCCCCGTGCTTTCATGGGCAGGGTGCAGTCGTTTTTTGCTACGGGGCAGATGAGTCAATTTATGGACAATGAGAATCCTTTGGCCGAAATAGAACATAAAAGAAGGGTGACCGCCAAGGGTCCGGGAGGGTTGACCAATGAAAGAGCCGGTTTTGATGTTCGTGACGTGAGACCCTCGCATTACGGAAGAATTTGCCCCATTCAGACTCCGGAGGGGCAAAACGTGGGACTTATCAATCATTTTTCTCTTTACGCCCGGGTTAACGATCTTGGATTCATCGAAGCTCCCTACTTTAAAGTAAAAAACGGCAAGTTGACCGACGAGGTAGAATATCTTGACGCTTTTGAAGAAGAAGAGGTGATTATTGCTTCCGGGTTGGTTCCTACCGACGAAGAAGGAAATATCACCGAAGACAGGGTAAGAGCGAGAATAAAAGCGGAGGCGGGAATGGCAGACAAAGAAGAAGTTGAATACGCTGATGTTTCTCCGGAGCAGATACTTTCTGTAGCTCCGGCCTGTGTTCCTTTTCAACAAAACAACGACGCCAACAGAGCTTTAATGGGCTCAAACATGCAAAGACAGTCTCTTCCACTTGTTGACCCCGAACCTCCTTTGGTTTTAAGCGGGGTGGAAGAAAGAATTGCCCGCGACTCGGGATTGCAGATAAGAGCGGCTCACGGAGGAGAGGTGATTGAAGTTGACGGCAGGCATATTGTTGTAAGGGGTGAAAACAAGCAGGGTAAAAAAATAACGGAAGAATATATTTTAGGAAGGTTTGTTCAGTCTAATAAAAACTCTTCCTTTCATCAAAGGCCGGTGGTAGACAAGGGTCAGAAGGTTGAAAAAGGAGATGTATTGGCTGAAGGAGGAGCAATTGCTGAAGAAAAACTATCTATAGGCAAAAATCTTTTAGTAGCTATTATGTCCTGGGGTGGAGCTAACTTTGAAGACGCAATCGTTGTTTCAGAAAGGCTGTTAAAAGATGATGTCTTTACTTCAATCAGAGTTAGAAGTTTCACTTGTCATGTAAGAGACACCAAGCTTGGTCCTGAGCAAACTACTTATGATATTCCAAACGTCAGCTCCGAAAAGCTGGCTAATTTGGACGAGGAAGGAATTATAAGAGTCGGCTCTAAAGTTGACTCCCGCGATATTTTAGTGGGCAAGGTTTCTCCGAGAGAAAAGGAAACTCTTACCGCCGAAGAACGTCTTTTAAAGGCAATTTTTGGAGAAAAAGCAAAAAGAGTAAAAAACACCTCACTTTCTTTAAAGCACGGTGAGGAGGGAAAGGTGAAAGATATCCAGATTTTTTCCCGGGAGAAAGGACACAGGTTAGATCCCGGTGTGATAAAACAAATTGACGTGGAGGTTGCTCAAAGAAGAAAACTGACTGAAGGCGATAAAATCGCCAATCGGCACGGGAACAAGGGTGTTATCACCGAAATTGTTCCCGAAGAAGATATGCCTTTTACTGAAGACGGAAGACCGATTGACGTGGTCTTAAACCCCCAAGGTGTTATTAAAAGAATGAACCTGGGGCAGATACTAGAGACTCATCTCGGTTTGGCGGCTGAAAAACTAGGTTACAGAGCGGTAAGTCCTTGTTTTTCCGGAGCTACAGTTGAGGACATAAGAGGGGAGCTTGAAAAAGCCGGTTACAGTAAAGACGGGAAAATGGTTCTTTATGACGGGATGACTGGAGAATCTTTTCAAGACAGAATAACGGTGGGATGTATGTATATGATGAGGTTGGACCATATGGCTGTAGATAAACTTCACATGCGCTCGATAGGACCTTATTCCCTCATCACGCAGCAGCCTTTAGGAGGTAAGGCGCAGTTCGGAGGGCAAAGATTCGGGGAAATGGAGGTTTGGGCTCTGGAAGGATACGGTGCAGCTTACACCTTGCAGGAAATGCTTACTATAAAGTCCGATGATGTTTTAGGCCGGGCAGCCGCTTACAAGTCAATTCTGCGGGGAGAAAAGATCAAAACCCCGACCGTTCCCGCATCTTTCAACCTGCTTTTAAACGAGATAAAGGCTTTGGGACTGGATATTATTATTGAAAAAGAATAATTAACTCTTTTTTTATGAACACTGAAAATTTTGAGTCGGTTAAAATTAAACTTGCTGATCCGAAAGAGATCCGCTCCTGGTCTCACGGCGAGGTTCTAGAGCCGGAAACCATAAACTACCGTACGCTGAAACCGGAAAAGGACGGTTTGTTTTGTGAAAGGATTTTCGGTCCCAGCAAAGACTATCAGTGCTACTGTGGGAAATACAAAGGAAGACGCTACAAGGGTATAGTCTGCGACCGGTGCGGAGTTGAAATAACAAGCAGCCGGGTGAGAAGAGAAAGAATGGGGCATATAGAACTTGCTTCTCCGGTTGCCCACATTTGGTTTTTAAGAAGCATTCCTTCTCGGATGGGGATGGTGCTTGGTGTTTCCCGGAGAGATCTCTCCAAAGTAGCTTATTTCGTTGCCTACATTATCACCAACGTTTCAGAAGAGAGCAAGACGGAGATTTTAGACGAGATTCAGGAGGAATACAAGGCTGAGGTGAAGGAAGCTAAAAAAGAGTTTAAAGACAACGAAAAAGAGTTAAAGGATAGAATTAGAAAAATCAAAAAAGCACGGGGAAGAGCTGTTGACGAGGTTGAAAAACTAAAAAACTTGAACATTCTTTCCGAGGTTGAGTACCGCAAACTGAGTTTGAAATACGGGGAAGCATTTGAGGCGAAAACGGGAGCGGAAGCTATTTATGATTTATTTAAAGATGTAGACCTCAAGGAAGAAATAAAAAATCTGAGAAAAGAAGCTGCAGAAGCTCCTTCTTCCCGTAAGGACAAGGTTTTAAGACGTCTTAAGTTTTTTGAAGGGTTGGAAAAGGCAGATGTCAAGCCGGAAAACATGTTTTTAAAAGTTTTGCCAGTTTTACCTCCGGGATTAAGACCCATGGTTCAACTTGATGGAGGAAAATACGCTTCCTCCGATTTGAATGACCTTTACCGCCGGGTAATAAATAGAAACAACCGGCTTAAATATCTTCTTAAGATTTCCGCTCCGGAAGTTATAGTACGTAATGAAAAAAGAATGCTTCAAGAAGCGGTTGACGCTTTAATCGACAACGGAATGAAGTCGTCAACGGTGACCCGCCCCGCCGCAGGAGGAAAAAGACCGCTTAAAAGCCTGGCTGATATTTTGAAAGGAAAAGAAGGAAGATTTAGAAGAAATCTTCTCGGTAAAAGAGTTGATTACTCCGGCCGTTCGGTAATTATAGTAGGGCCCAACCTTCCTTTGGATACGGTCGGTGTTCCCAAGGAGATGGCTCTTGAAATATTCAAACCGTTTGTTATAAGAGAGCTTTTGGAAAGAGAGATCGCTTACAACGTAAGAGGCTCTAAAGAACTGATAGAAAAGGCGACCGATGAAGTTTGGGCGGTTTTGGAAGAAGTGGTGAAGGGCAAATATGTTTTGTTAAACAGGGCTCCGACCTTGCACCGGATTTCAATTCAAGCCTTTAAACCTGTTTTAATCGAAGGAAGGGCGATAAGAATACCTCCTTTGGTGTGTTCTGCCTTCAACGCTGACTTTGACGGGGACCAGATGGCTCTTCACCTTCCCTTGTCGGAAGAAGGACAAAAGGAAGCAAAAGAACTTATGATTTCCTCAAGGAATCTTTTAAAGCCCGCTCACGGTAAGCCCATCATCAATCCTTCTCAGGATATGATTATGGGAAACTACTGGCTTACTACCTTTAAAGAAGGGGTTGAGGGCGAGGGAAAAGTATTTCACGATATGAAAGGGGCCCGCCTTGCTTATGAAAGCGGTTTGATTGATTTACGGGCAAAGATAAAAATTTATTCTCCTTTAATAGACAAAAAGATCAAGGGTTTAGGTCCCGAGGAAAAACTTTTGGAAACCTCTGTCGGTCGCATTATTTTTAACAACGTGCTGCCTGAGGAATGTTTTTACTGGAACAAAAGAGTTGACTCCGGTGATCTTTCGAAAATAACTTGGAATATAATTAAAAATTACGAAAAGGAAAAAGCGGGTGAAATAGTTAGTGAAATAAAGGATCTTGGCTTTAAATATGCCATGGACAGTGGTATTTCTTTAGGGATGGATGATTTTGTAGTGCCTGAGGAAAAGAAAGAGATTGTCGAGGAAGCAGAAAAAGAAGTTGAAAAAGCAAAGAAGTTGGTTGAAAAAGGACTTTTGAGTCCGGATGAGGAAAAAGAAAGAATCATTGAAACATGGACAGAGGCGAAACAGAAGATAGAAGAAATCGTTCCCAAAAAACTAAGCAAACATTCCCCCGTCTTTATTATTCCCGACTCTGGATCAAGGGGCTCCTGGGTCCAGCCGATTCAGATCGGTGGAATGAGAGGTTTGATGGCCAGTCCTTCGGGAGAAACGATTGAACTTCCGGTTAAAAGTTCTTTTAAGGAAGGCCTTAAGGTTTTGGAATACTTTATCTCCACTCATGGATCTCGGAAGGGAATTTCCGACAAGGCTCTCGGTACGGCTAAGGCTGGTTATTTAACCAGGAGGCTTGTAGATGTGGCTCACAACGCGATTGTGAGAGAAAAAGACTGCGGAGACAAAGAAGGTAAGGAAATTTTACTTGAAGACGCTAAAAAACTGGGTCAGAATTTCGGACAAAAAGTGGCGGGCCGTGTTGCCCTTGAAACAATTAAAGGAGAAAAGGGTAAAACCATTGTTAAAAAAGGAGAAATAATTCAGTGGGAAGAGGCGGACGAGATGGAAGAACAGGGGGTTGAAAAGGTGAAAGTCCGTTCTCCTTTAAGCTGCAAAACCTTGAGAGGAGTGTGTCAGAAGTGCTACGGCTGGGATATGGGGATAGATAAAATGGTTGATATCGGCCAGGCGGTTGGTGTTGTGGCGGCTCAAAGTATCGGGGAGCCGGGAACCCAGCTTACCATGCGTACTTTTCACACAGGCGGGGTTGCAGGTGACACAGATATTACCCAGGGTCTCCCCCGGGTGGAAGAAATTTTTGAGGCAAGAAATCCAAAAGGAAAAGCTGTTATTTCCAAAGTTTTCGGCAAGGTTGTTTCTGTTAAAGACAATGTGGTTGAGATAAAACCTGATCCGGCCTCAAAGAAAAAGAAGACAAAGTCTGATATAATAAAATACAAGATACCGGAAAGCAGGAGAATAACGGTTGAAGCAGGGGAGAGGGTGGAAAAAGGGCAGCCTCTTTGTTTGGGAAGCATCAATCCGGATGAATTATTTAAACTCAGAGGTGAAAAATATACCAGAAGCTATTTGCTTAATGAAGCTCAGAAAATATATACCTCACAAGGCGTTACAATTCATGACAAACACTTGGAGGTGGTGATAGGGGAGATGTTTTCCAGGATTAAAATAACGGATCCGGGAGACACCTCGTTTCTTCCCGGGGAAATAACCAGCAAAGCCAGCTTGAAAGAAGCAAATGAAAAACTAGGCAAAGGAAAAAAGAAAGGAGAAGCCAACCCTCTCGTACTCGGGGTATCCAAGGTTTCCCTGAACTCAGACAGTGTTCTTTCCGCTGCTTCTTTTCAACGCACCTCGCAAGTTTTAATAGATGCTTGTTTGCGGGGCAAAGAAGATCCCTTAAGAGGACCCAAGGAAAACGTTATTGTTGGGAAGTTGGTTCCGGTTGGAACCGGATTTCCCGCAAAAAAAGAAGAGGAGTAAAGGATTTTTATGGGTAGAAATAAGAAAAAACCATTGTGGCAAAAGGCTTTCCTTTTTATAGGAGAGACGTTGGTTGCTGGGGTAAAAGCCGTTTTAAACGTTCCAGGGCGGATCAAAAGGTATGTTCTGTCTTCTTTGATGTTTCTTTTGGCTCTTATCTCTTTTTTAAGTTTTTTTGATTTAGCGGGGAAAGGAGGAAAGGTAGTTTCCTCCAATCTTTTTTCTTTTTTTGGTCAAGGGACTTATCTTTCTCCCTTGATTTTTTTAATATATGGAGTCGTTTTTTTGTGGGTTCCCAAAAAACAGGTTTGGATTGCTCTTTTGGGAGGATTTATTCTTCTTTCTGCGGTAGCCGGTCTCCTTACAGTTCTTAGGATGCCGTCTCTTTCGGGCGGCTCTTTTGGAGCTTGGGAAGGGGAGAAACTGGTTGCTCTTTTTGGGGAGCTTGTTTCCTTTTTTACCTTTTTGACGCTTGTTTTTTTAAGTTCTGCCGCTTTGTGGCACATTATCGAAAATGCTCTTTTGGAAGAGGAAGAGAAAAAAGAACTCAAAGAAAAAGTAAGCGGTCTTTTTTCTCCCTCCAACTTCAAGGTTTTAGAAGTTGAGCCTCAAAAACAAAAAGTAAGAGAAAGAAAGGAGAAAAAAGAAGAGGAAGAAGAGCCGGAAAAGCCTGTTTTAGGCAGCGGGGTGAAAACAGGGCTTCCGCCTCTTGATCTCTTGGACGAGGTGGAGAAGAAAAAAACCCGCCAAGACACCGGTAAGCACGCCGAAATTATTAAAGGAACCTTTGATAACTTTGAAATTGATGTCAAGATGACGGGGGCTAATACTGGGCCGACGGTTACCCAATATACCTTAAGACCTCCTAAGGGCGTAAAACTTTCCAAGATTACGGGCCTTTCCAACAACTTAGCCTTGGCTTTGGCTGCTCATCCGGTTAGGATAGAAGCTCCCATTCCGGGAAAGTCTTTGGTGGGAATCGAAGTTCCAAATGAAAGAAGAAGCACCGTTGGCTTAAAAGAACTTCTTTCAACGTCAGATTTTAAAAAAGAAGATCTTAGCCTTCCTTTCGCCTTAGGCAAGGACGTGGCTGGAGAGGTTGTAATAAAAGACATTGCGAGGATGCCGCACCTTTTGGTGGCTGGCGCTACCGGTACCGGGAAAACGGTCTTTTTAAACTCCCTTATCCTTTCTCTTCTTTATCGGAACGAGCCCTCTGATCTTCGTTTGATTTTGATTGATCCAAAAAGAGTTGAGTTTTCCACCTACAAGGAGCTGCCGCATCTTCTTTGCCCTATTATCTCGGACTCGGATAAAACCATAAATGTTCTTACTTGGTTGGTGGAGGAGATGGAAAGAAGGTTTAAGATTCTTTCCGGAGAAAACAGTCGCAACATCTATTCTTACAATAAGAAAGTGGCCAAAAAGAAAGAAAAAGACAAGATGCCTTCCATTGTTTTAATAATCGACGAGTTGGCAGATTTAATGGTTGCCCGAGGGAAAGAGTTGGAGTCCAAAATAGTAAGAATTGCTCAGATGGCGCGGGCGGTGGGAATTCATTTGGTTGTGGCTACTCAGCGTCCTTCCGTTGAGGTTATAACAGGGCTTATCAAAGCCAACATTACTTCCCGGATCAGCTTTCAGCTTCCTACCCAGACGGACTCTCGAACTGTTTTAGATATGAGTGGCGCTGAAAAACTTTTAGGAGCGGGAGATCTTCTTTTCTTGTCTCCGAAAAGAATGAAACCTCTTCGTGTTCAAGGACCTTACGTCTCCGAAGAAGAAGTTAAAAGTGTTATGGACTGGGTGGAGGTTAAGATGGCAGAAACTTTACCGCCTGAAGATGAAGCTTCACTGCGCCTTAAAGATTTTATTAAAGACAGGGAGGCCGGGTCGGAAATGATAGACGGTATGGAAAAAGACCCCTTGCTTGACGAGGCGAGAGAAATTGTTGTCCGTTCCCAAAAAGGATCAGCTTCACTTTTACAAAGAAGGCTGCAGATAGGTTATGTCAGAGCAGCCCGCATTTTGGATATGTTGGAGGCCGAAGGGGTGGTTGGCTCCGCTCGCAGCGGGAAAGCTAGAAAAGTTCTTATCTCTAAACAAAACCAGGAAGATGATTTCGGGGAAGATTTTTTTGATGAAGAGGATATGGTATAATAAGTTACATGGCAAAAAAGAAAGAAAAAGACAAAGAGCTCGAAGAAGCAATTGATGAAATAAAACAGAAGTTTGGAGAGGGTGCGATAATGAAATTAAAAGAGGTGCGTGCCTCCGATGTCGATGCTATTCCTACAGGATCCATTTCTCTTGACGCCGCCTTGGGTATCGGCGGTATTCCGAAAGGAAGAGTAATAGAGATTTACGGACCCAACGCAAGCGGAAAGACAACTCTGGCTCTTCATATCGTAGCGGAAGCACAAAAGGGCGGAGGAGTGGCCGCCTTTGTAGATGCCGAGCATGCGCTGGACCCGGGTTATGCAAAGAAGATAGGGGTTGACGTGGATGAGCTTCTTATTTCCCAACCGGGTTCCGGAGAAGAAGCTCTTCAAATAGTGGAAACTCTTGTTAAGTCAGGACGGGTGGATGTGGTGGCTGTCGACTCCGTTGCCGCCTTGACTCCCAAAGGAGAAATAGATGGAGAAATCGGTAATTTTCAAATCGGGCTTCAAGCTCGATTGATGAGTCAGGCTTTGCGCAAGTTAGCAAGTTTGGTTTCTAAAAGAGAAACCTCGGTTGTTTTTTTGAACCAAACCAGAATGAAGGTTCAAAGCTATGGTAATCCGGAAACGACTTCGGGAGGATTGGCTCTTAAGTTTTATTCGTCTGTTAGGATCAGTCTACGGAGAAGGGCGAAAATCAAATCAGGAGATGACATTGTAGGCAATAGGGTTAAGGCCAAGGTGGTTAAAAACAAAGTGGCCGCACCTTTTAAAACGGTTGAGTTTGACATCTACTACAACGAAGGTATTTCTTATACCGCTGACCTTATCAAAACAGGTCTCAAATATGATGTTTTGAAAAGAAAAGGAAGCTGGTATTACTTCGATGAAAAAAAGCTTGGACAGGGGATGCAGAACGCAAAGGAAAAGTTGATGGAAAGTGAAAAGTTAAGAGAGAAAATAAAAGAAGATATAATGAAAAAGGTGAAAAAAAGAAAGGAAGAAGAGTGAAAATAAACAAAAACGGCTTTTAAAGGCCGTTTTTTTGTTT
>CAYLVJ010000009.1:10340-19989 GCA_964387175.1 uncultured Candidatus Saccharibacteria bacterium
AGGCCGGTTTTCTCTCTCTTTTTAATTTTTCCCAGACCGGTTATGAATCTTCTAAGAAGCTTTACATTTTGCCAGTCTATTTCGTGAATATTTCTTTTGCAAAAATAACAATCCATATCTACGCTTTGCGTAAATTAATTTCTAATTGATTTTTTAAATTTTTTAAAATGGTATTTCGTCGACGTCTATGTCTTCTTCGTCTTCTGCCATTTCTTCATCTTCTTCAATAACGGGGATGTCGTCCTTACTTCTTACTTTTTTCTTTTTTTTTGGACGGCGGGTAGGTGTTGTCTCCGCACTCCCCATGCTTTTAGGAGGCAGTTGAATATTGTCGGCGACGATTTCAGTTCGTTGTCTTGTGTTTCCGGAAGAATCCTCCCATTTTCTTGTCTGCAACCTTCCTTCAACCAGAACCAGAGATCCTTTTGACAAATACTGAGAAGCAATCTCACCTAATCGTCTCCATGCTACTACATTATGAAATTCGGTATCTTGTTGCTTTTTTCCGGTTTGTTTATCATTCCAGACTCTGTTGGTGGCCACACTAAAAGAGCAGACTGAAGTTCCCGAAGGAGTATTTCTTAGTTCCGGGTCTTGAGTTACTCTCCCTAAAATTACAACTTTATTAAGATTCATCTAAAATTTCTTCTAATTTTTCTTCTATCTCTTTAAGCTCGACCTTTGTTTTCTTTTCAGTTGTTTTTTCCTTGGTAGGTTTTGGACGAACTTCTCTTTTCCTTTTTTCCGTCTTTTCTATTTTTCTTTCCAGTAAAACCCTTAAGATGTTTTCTTTTTCTTGAAGTTTCTTTTTTATACCAACTACTTTTTCTTTTTCCATCTGGAATTTAATAGAAGCAAGAAAAGCATGGTTTGTTCCCTTTATTTCATAACCGAGCTTTACTTTTTCTTTTTCTCGTTCTTCCAAAAGAATCCCATTTTGGTCTTGAATTATCTTTTCAACTTCGGAAATAATGCTTTGGACTTCTTCGTCCTTTAAAGACTGCGGTACTAAGAAACTTATTTTGTAAAATCTCATATTTTAATTTTTAAATTTTGAATTCTATTACGTCTCCGTCTTGAACTTGATAATCTTTTCCGACTGTGTTTACTACGCCTTCGCTTTTTGCTTTTTTCCATCCCCCGGACTTAATTAATTCTTTCCAATCTACCACCTCGGCTTTTATAAATCGTTCTTCGAAGTCGGAGTGGACCACCCCTCCCGCTTTTTTTACTGACCGTCCTTTTTTGAGGGTCCAGGCTCTTGTTTCTTTCCCCCCGGCGATGGTGTAAAAAGTGATAAGGTTCAGAGCTTCATAAGAAGCGGTTATTATTTCCTTGAGACGGCTTTTTTCCTCTATTTCTTGTTTTTCTTCCCGGGTTAAATCCGCCAGTTCTTTTTCTTTTTCCAGGTTGACTTGAAGATCAACTAGATTCTTTAACTCTTCTTTTTTGTCTGCGGTGTTTAAAACTCGTATTAACGGTTTATCGGTTAAAAGGCGCCACTCTTTTGTTATCTTTTTTTCTTCAGGCGTCTTTTCAAGAAAGTAAATCCTTTCTCCTTTTCTTATCCAATTTTCTATTTTTTGAGCCAAGCTTTTTCTTTCAACAGTTTCTTTGCCTCTTTTTCTTTCCAGTTTTCTCAAAATATTTTTAACCGTTTCCAAGTCTTTCATTAAAAGCTCGTTCTGGACGGTCGATATGTCTCTTTTTGGATTTAGGTATTTTTCAACGTGTTTAACGTTTTTTCCCTTGAATCCTCTTACGATTTCAAGTAAAGCGTCACAGTCTCTTATTTGAGCCAAAAATTCGTTTCCCAAACCTTCACCTTTGTGAGCGTCTTTAATCAGTCCCGCTATATCCACGAATTTTATAACAGTCGGAGTTTTCTTTTCAGAGTTGACGGTTTCTGTTATCTTGTCGAGTCTGTGATCTGGAATTTGGACTACTCCCACGTTAGGATCGATGGTGCTGAAAGGATAGGGCTCAATATCAACTTCCTGGCTGGTTAAAGCTTTGAAAATAGTCGATTTGCCAGCGTTTGGGAGGCCTATAATACCTACTGAAAAACTCATATCTACAAGTTTATGCTACCGTTTTTAAACTGAAGTGTCAAGCACAAGGAGGGATAAAAACTTCTTTGCTTTTTCCTATCTTTACTTTTTTGTTATAATAAAAAAATGGAAATCAAAAAATCAATTTTCAAAAAATACGATGTGAGAGGAAAATTTCCCGATGAGATAAATCAAGAAACCTCTTTTTTAATTGGGAAAGCCTTTGCTCATTATTTAAGAAAAAACGAAAAAGAAAAGGTAAGTATTGTTTTAGGGAGAGAGGAAGATGAAAACTCTTTGAAGGTTCAGGAAGGTTTTTTAGAGGGAGTTTTAGATGAAGGTGGGGAGGTTTTAAAGGCGGGTGCCACCTCCACTCCGGCTCTTTATTTCGCCGTTTCGAACTTTAAGACAGATGGAGGGGCCCAGATTACCGCTTCTCATCTTCCCTCTCAATACACCGGGTTTAAAATGGTTAAAAAAGGGGGAGTTAACGTGGGAAAAGAAGAGTTGGAAGAGGTAAGAAGGATAACTGAAGAGAAGCTTCCTTCTCGAGAAGGAGGGGTAAAGAAAAAAATTGACGTTAAAGAAAAATACGTAAAAGTCCTTAAAAAAAGACTGATTGATTTTCCCCGGCGGGATCTTAAGGTGGTAATGGACGCTGGAAACGGGATGACGGGTCTTTACCTTGAAGAAGTTTTTTCCGACGTAAACTTTGAAATTATTCCTCTTTTTTGGAATCCGGACGGAAGCTACCCCAACCGGGGCTCTAATGTCAAGTTGGAAGAAAACCAAAAGAAAGCAGCCCAAAAAGTTAAAAAAGAAAAAGCGGACTTGGCTTTTTTGTGGGACGGTGACGGCGATCGTTTTTATGTACTTGACGAGAGGGGAGAGCCTGTTGATCCCAACTTCGTTTCACTTTTAATCGCCAGGGATTTTGTAAAAAGGAGAAAAGGAAAAAAAGTGGTGGTGGATATAAGAACGTCAAGGTTGGTGGAAGAGAAGGTTAAAGAAGCGGGAGGAGAGGTGATCCGCACCAAAGCTTGGCATCCTGAGATAAAGAAAAAAATGAGAGAAGAAGGGGCTGTTTTCGGCAGTGAAACTTCCGGACATTTCATTTTCCGTGATTTTTACTTTATAGACGATGGAATTTTAGCCTCTATCCACTTTTTAAATGCCCTGGGAGCCCTAAAAAGAGATTTTAACGAGGTTATATCTGAGTGGAAGAGTCTTTATCAAATACTCCCCGAAACTAACTTTAGAATTGAAAATAAAAAAGAAGCCGCCGATAAGTTGGAAAGGGTGGCTTCTTTTTATAAAGAAAAAGGAGGAGAGATAAATTGGGTGGACGGGGTGACGGTTGATTTTCCCGACTGGCGCTTTAACTTGAGACCTTCTCAAACGGAACCATTTTTACGTTTGAACATGGAAGCGCGTGAAGGTTTAGATGAGAAAAAAAGAGAAGTTGAAAAAATAATCTCTTAATTTTCTAAAAAGTTAACTCCCATTTTCTCTCTTACTTTCTTCATTGTTTTTTGAGCTTCTTTTTTTGCTTTTTGGCTTCCGCGCGCGAGAATTTCCTTTATTTTCTCTTCCGAGTATTCTTTTTCTACTTTTCGGAAAGGAGCGAGAGATTCAATTAAATCTTCAGACAAGGACTCTTTAAATTCTTTGTAGCTTTTTCTTTCAAACCTTTTTTCTATTTCTTCTATTTTTTCGTCAGTGAAGACGCTGTAAATTGTAAGAAGGTTTGAAATCCCGGGTTTTCTTTCGGGGTCATACTTTATTTTTTTCTCCGAGTCGGTTACAGCGGAGGTGACTTTCTTTCTTATTGATTCCGGCTTTTCAAAAAGACCGATGCACCCTTTGGGATCTCCGCTTTTACTCATTTTGCTTTCCGGGTCGGATAAAGACATAATGCGGGCTCCTTTTTCGGGAATTATGACTTTTGGTTCTACTAGAAAATCTCCAAATTGATGGTTGAACTTCCGCGCTATCATTCTAGCCAGTTCCACGTGTTGAACCTGATCTTCTCCTACGGGAACAGCCTCTGTTTTATAAAGCAGTATGTCGGCAGCCATGAGAACGGGGTAGTTTAAGAGTCCTGCCTTGGGACTTTTAATTTTTTCTGACTTTTCTTTGTATTGGGTCATTCTTTCCAATTCTCCGACAGGGGTGATGCATCCTAAAAGCCAAGCCAACTCGGCGTGTTCTTTAACGCTTGATTGAAGAAAAAAAGGATTTTCTTCGGGGTTGACCCCGGCGGCAAGATAAGCTCGAGCCAACTCCACTATGTTTTCACTCATTTTTTCGGGTTTGTAGGGGGTGGTTATGGCGTGCCAGTCCACGATGCAGTAAAAGCATTCGTGGTCTTTTTGAAGTTTAACCCAGTTTTTAATGGCCCCGATGTAGTTTCCGATATGAACCCCTCCCGAGGGGCGTATTCCACTGAAGATACGCATATTTTCTAGATTATTTTGTTATACGCCGATTACGACCGGCAGCACCATAGGCCGCCTGTGCGTTTTGGTATAAAGAAAATCCGCTATTTTTTCCCTTATTTCTTTTTTTAAGTAGTCGTAATTTACCTTTTTTCCCTTGGTTGACTCTTTAACTATGCTTTCCACCTTGTTTCTTGCCTCGGATAAAAGGTTTCTAGATTCGTTGAGATAAACGAAGCCTCTGGATATGATGTCCGGAGAGTTTTGTATTTTACCTGTTTCTCTGTCTACAACTGCGATTATGACAAAAATACCGTCTTCTGCTAGAGCTTTTCTATCTCTTAAGACTACTTTTCCAACATCTCCAACACCCAATCCATCGACCAATATGTAATTGGTGGAAACTTTCTTTTTGCCGATTTCAAGTTTTTCTTTTCCGATTTTTAAAATGTTCCCATCTTCCCCGACGATAATATTTTCCTTGGGAATACCCATTTTTTCTCCAAGCTTTGCGTGCTTTTTAAGCATGGAGTACTGTCCGTGAATGGGCATTAAAAACTTGGGTTTTATCATTTCTATCAACTTTTTTATCTCTTCCTGTTTGGCGTGACCGCTGGCGTGAATATCCATCATTTCCGAATGATAAACATCGGAACCTTGTTTTAATATTTGATCCTTTAAGTTTTGAACCGATCTTTCGTTTCCCGGTACAGTCGAAGAAGAAAAGATCACCATGTCTTTTTCTTTCAAGCGAATTTGGCGGTGTTCCTTGTTGGCTATTCTCATCATAGAAGCTCTTCTTTCTCCCTGAGCTCCGGTGCAGATAATTGTTATCTTTTTATCCGGGTAATTGCTGATATGCTTGGCTTTTATCCGGGTGTCTTTTTCCATTTTTATATACCCCAGCTTCTGAGCCGCTTTTACATTTTCTTTCATTGATCGTCCGTCTATTACTACTTTTCTACCGTGGTTTTCGGAAAGTTTTATCAACTCTTGAATTCTGATCAAAAGAGAGGAGAAGGTGCTGGCGATGATTCTTCCTTCCGCTTCCTGGAACAACTTGTCTAAGTTTTCCATGATTGTTT
Source organism: uncultured Candidatus Saccharibacteria bacterium (assembly GCA_964387175.1). GTDB lineage: Bacteria > Patescibacteriota > Minisyncoccia > Minisyncoccales > CAYTKG01 > CAYLVJ01. The sequence goes on from CAYLVJ010000009.1 coordinate 15,915, forward strand.
TTTCAGAGAGCGATTCTCCTTCTTCCTCGGCGCCGGTGGAGTCCGACATTAAAAGGTCGACTCCCTCCTTGCCTATTTCCTTTAGTTTTTCAAAATCTGTGGGTTTGTCAAAAATGGGGTCTTCGTCAAACTTAAAGTCCGCAGAGTGGAATATATTCCCTCCGGGAGTTTTAATAAAGAACCCGAATGTGTCCGGAATGTTGTGATTCATTTTTACAAACTCAACCTCGAAAGGTCCCATCTTCTCTTTGTCTCCGCCTTTTATTACGTTGACGCGCGGTTTTTTAGAGTAGGGGAACTCTCTTTGTCTTTTCATAATGATTTCTTTAGCCATTGCTCCCGCATACATGGGAAAGTGTGTCCCCAGTTCGTTGACGAGATAGGGGACTGCTCCTATATGGTCATAGTGACCATGCGTGAAAATTGTTCCCACAATCTGGTCTTTTTTGTCTTTAAGATAAGAGATGTCGGGAATAATGCAGTCGATTCCCGGAGTTGATTCTTCGGGAAATTTCAGCCCCATGTCTATTATCAATATCTTTTTATCCCATTCCACCAGCGTCATGTTTCGTCCTATGCCGTCCAGTCCGCCTAAAGGAATGACTTTTACTTTCTTTTCTTTTTTTGCCATTTTTTTAATTTTATTAATTTATAAATGTGCAAAGATAGCCGGAAAAATTGGCTGCTTATTAAATAAAAAAACTATTTAAGAGTTTCAATTTTTAATCTTTGCCGTTTCCGGCTGAACTTAGTGCCGAGGGAGGGATTCGAACCCACAAGCCCTTGCGGGCACTAGCCCCTGAAGCTAGCGTGTTTCCCAGTTTCACCACCTCGGCTGTTTTTACTCGATTCCTGTTCTCAAAAAATCCAGAGCTTCCGGTCTTTTTAAAAGAGGTTCCTTAAATTTTAATTCAGGTACTTCTTCGTAATTTTTGTTTTTCTGCCAGCCACTTTCAGTGTAAAAGTAGCACGGACCCCCCATTTCTTCCAGGGCTTCGTATTGATTTTCCGTTTTTTCAGAAACCCAGTTGCCTGTTTCCAATACATTTTCCCGGGAAGGGTTGATCGTTATTACCCAGTAGTTTGGGGGAATGATGACCCATTCTCCTTCTTGAGTTTTTATTCCGTAAACATCACTTACTATTTCTTTTTTGAACCTTTGAAGATAAAAGATGGCTTCACCCTCCAAAACGGTATAAAGCTCTTGAAAGCCTTGGTCGTTACAGTTTCCTTTGGTACGGTTGAATTCTTCTCCCAGCATCTGAGCTTTTATCTCTGTAACGTCGTATCTTAATTTTCCGTCTGTTTTCAAATTTCTGTAAACTTTGTAAAGCTCTTTTTCAGGATGATCTTTGGAGAATTTTTTGTCCCAGACAACTTTTTCCATTTCTTTTAGCTTGCGAACACTTGGTTTTTTGTTCATGGTTTAAAAATTAAGAAGCTGTTATTCCCAAACTCTTTTTGTTTTAACGTACCAGCTTTGAACATCTCGGAATCTTTGAGCGGGCCCGGCTAATTTGTCAAACTCGATCCCCTTGATTTTATTTGACGCTACATAGTGAAATTTAGGAGTAAAAAGAAGCACCGCTGGCGAGTCTTTTAATATTTCTTCTTGGAATTTGTTTAAGTTTTTCAGATACTCTTTTTTGGTTTTGCTGCCTCTTGCTTTTTCCAAAAGTTCATCTACTGTCTCATTTTCGTAAAGAGCGAGGTTCAAGCCGGGCTGTTTTGTTCGTGAAGAATGCCAAAAAGGGAAGGGATCAGGTATCATGCCCAGCATTTCTCCAAAAAGAAGCATTTCATAGTCCCTCGGCTTTATTATCTCCCGATTTAGTTCATTAAACTCAAACTGTTCTATTTCAACCTCAAAACCGAGTTCTTCCCACTCTTCCTTTAAAATCTGGCTTGTTTTAATAAGAAAGGGCTGATTTACAGTGCTTAGTACTATTTTTACCGCCGGTTCATCTTCTGATTTGTTGCAAACCTCATTCAGTTTTTCGCGGGTGGTTTCGGAAACTACTCCCGTGCCCTCTTCAACGTCCCAGGGGTCTAAAATATCTTCTTTGTATTTTTCTTGAAAAAGCATGACAGCTTGTTCCGTTTTTTCTCCGAAATAGCCAGTTACCTCTTGGTCGGGGTAAATTTCCGGAAACTGACTGAGGCATTTTTGTAAATCTTCAACCTCGCCTCCTTCACTTCCGTTTTCCAAGCGGGAAGAAAAGTTGAACTCATCTCTTTTTTCAGCCAGTTTGCCGTTTATTTTTACCAGGCCGGCTTCTTCAAGAAGTTCCTGAGGGGTTTTTTCATTTTTTTCCACTTCTTTTTCTTCCATTTCCTCAAACATCTTGGGAAGCAGAGGAGAGGTTACTTCAACACCTTCTCCCATTAAAGCCTGGTCTATTATCTTTTGTTTTTCTATGCTTTGAAAAAGAGCTTTTCTAACTTCGTGCTTTTTAAAAATTTCTTGGTTTCCGGCGTTTAAAAATACTCCGAAATAGCGGGGGATCAAAGCTTCGTGAGTAAGAAGCGACTTTGACTCAACTTCCTTTAGTTCCTGGGGTTCCGAAAGAGCCACAGCCATCACTTTTCCCGCCCTTGCCGCTTGGAAAAGATCTTCCTTGTTGTTGAAAAATTCAAATGTGAAGTTCTCGATAAAAGGTTTTTCCCCGTGATAGTTTTCGTTGGGGACCAGATCAACCTGCTCTATCTGGCCGTCCTTGTCGAATCCGACCTCTTTTATTTGGTAGGGTCCGCTGCTTATTGCTTTTTGTAAATTATAACTTGTCAAGGCGAAGTTTTCCGGGGGAACTTCCTTAAAGATGTGTTCAGGAATAATCTTAAAAACAAGACGTTCTTTAAAAGGGTAGTAGGGTTTTTCAATTTCAAACCTTACTTTTTTATCCGCTAACTTTTCACACTCGACACCTACCCAGTTTGAAATAGCGGGGCTTTTGTAGGCCGAGTCCTTGATTGTTTCAAAGGTGAACAAAATATCATCGGCCGTTATTTCCTCCCCGTCACTCCACCTTAAACTTTCTTTAAGGGTTACGGTGTATGTGGTTTGTTCTTCGTTGGTTTCAATGTTTTCGGCGAGATCGAATACAATGTCGCCTTTTTTGTCGTAGGTCATAAGGCCTGAAAAAGTCAACTCAATCAAAGCCCAGTCTATATCATTTGAAGCCAAAACCGGATTTACAAACCGGGGCTGGCCGACTATTCCTTCAGTTACACTCCCTCCCCGGGCGGGTACAACTGATGTTTTAGCCAGATACAAAGATTTAGCTAGTCCGGCGGAAGAAACGGCAAAAAGGAGTAAAAAGAAAAAGAAAAGTATTTTTTCTTTTTTGTCTAATACCTTAAAGAAAAATTTCAACTTTCTAGGGGAGGGCAAATCGCTAAAGATTCTTTTTATTCTTTTAACAAATCCTGCCCCTTTCTTTTTTAAAAAGCTGGTCTTCACTTGACGAGAAGGTTTAAGATATTAAGAGAGGCGAAAAAAAACGCTAACCCCGCGGTTATCCAGAATATCTTTTTTTCTGCTCCCCTCAAGGTTCGGTTGATGCGATCACCTCCTGCGAAAATCCTTCCGCTCGCGTTGCCCTTTTGAAGAAGAATAAGGGCGATAAGGAAGCTCGAGACTACTATTTGTATGATTGGTAAAGTTTTTTGCATATTATATTAGATTTTTGTTTGTAAGATACTTGTTGTTATTCCCAGCATCAGGGTGGTCAAAAGAAACGGCACCACACCTTCTATTACCAGCTCCGGGAAAGCCATATCAACAAATTTCAACATCAACAGGTTTAAGATAATATTTAAAAGCCCCAATGTCAAAATTCTTAAAGGAAAAGTGACCGCTTTAGCCAGAGGTTTGACGAATGCGTCTAGAAATCCCAAAAAACCGGCGCAAAGAAGCATTATCCGAAAAGAACCGTTGAAAGAAACCCCGGGGAGTATGTTTGTAGCCAGCCATAAAACAAAAAGAGAAGCAATTGTGTGGACTAAAAACTCTTTTATCATAATCTCTTATTCTAGGAAAATAGTACCACAAGCGGGGGTAAATTACAAATTTATT
>CAYLVJ010000010.1:0-13042 GCA_964387175.1 uncultured Candidatus Saccharibacteria bacterium
GAATCCTCCAACAACAAAAACCCACCAAAGTGGGTTTTTATTGGAAAAACTGTAAAATTTCAAATTAAAACGAAATGTCAATGTCTGCTTTCTCTCGAAGGGAACTGACTAGATCTTCAACAATTTCACTTTGTTTTCTTCGTAAGACTTCTGATCTTAACTCTTCTTGAAGTTCTTCAAAAGCGGGTAAGTCTTGTCCTTCACCAACCTCGTCGTAAAGAGCTCGCATTTCCTCTTCAGTTACAGTCCCGTCTTGAGGAATATGAGTCGTAAGATATTTGTTAATAAGAATCTCCTTTTCTATATTCTCTCTCAGCGCCTCCTCGCTTAAGTTTAAGTTAGAAAGCTCTTGTTCAAAGGTTTCTCTTCCTCCTATGCTTTCAATAATGGCGCTTATTTCCTCTTCAACCTCTTCTTCAGTTACGGTTACCCCCTCTTTTTCTGCTTCTTGCTCAAGTAAAACTCTGTTTATCATGTCATCAACAACCTGTGTTTTAAGCTCTTCTTCATCGGGCTGCATTCCTTGTTGTAGAGACATCTGCCGCGTTTGCTCGAGCTGCGTTTCAAAATCATCAAGAGTTATTTTTTCTCCGTTAACGGTAGCTACAACTTCTGAATCAGAAGATCCTTCTTGACCATTTTTTAGAAAAATCATGTATGATGCTCCTGCTACAACCAAAAGCACCACAACCGCTACAATCACTATATTTTGTTTCGACATAAACTTAAAAATTAATTTATTTTTTTATAATCACTAACTAACGTTTCATAATTTGTAATTACTTTACTATAACAAACAAAAGATGCAAATCAAAAATCAATAACGTATTCGTGAAGATTGTCTTTATCGAAGGTACATTTTTTTTCTCTACAAACCGCCTCGTCACCGCCGACTACCAAGTTCGCCAAAGCAGCAAAATACCCCTCAAGACATCTACAAAAAACAGGATGTACTTCAAAATCTTTAATTTTAATAACTACACGCCTTTCTTCTTCGTCATATTCTTCAACAACGAACTTTCCCTTGGTCCAGTGCCTTTCCCACATCTTCGGTGCATTTTTCAAGGTGCTGGGTATGGAATAAAAATATTTAGTGAAAAGCTTGGTAACCAAGCTTTGTTTAAGGTGAAACTCACACACTTCTCTTATACCCTCATCATCCAAGTCAAAAGCTTCTTTAATAGACAGCAAAGAAACAGCACGCAACCCTGCCGGATAAAAAGACATTGACTTTAAATCATCGTAGTGAAGATTGTGCCCGGCTTCAGCCGCCTCCTTTTCCACCTTTTCTAAACCTTCTTCACCTTTGTTTTTAAGAATCCACTTTTGATCGGGTAAAATATTAAAACCTCTCGTTTCTCCTTCGAGGTCCATCAACTTTTTAACTATCTTTTTATTTAGTGCTTTTTCTCCTTCCATGCTTTGTTTTATTACTTTTCTTTTAACATCTTCATTTTACCTTAAAAACAACAATTCCATCAAACCTAGGAGGGTCTTCTTGGAAATAATAGTCCAAGAAACCAACCTTTACCACCTCGCCGTAAGCGGAGCTTGCGTGAACAAGGGTTTCACCGTCAAACAAAAAACCTTCATGGGAAACATCCAATCCTAAAGCAAAGTTATTTTCTTTTAAAAATGCGACCCCGCAAGATTTGGGAAGGGTTTTTAAAAAGTCCGAAGTTAAGTGATCGCTGGGAATATAGTAAATAGTTTTTTCTTTTTCCCAATCTATATCCAACAACCTTTCTCCGTCGTCTTTAATCTTGTTAAGAATAATTTTTTCCTCTTTCGTCTTATCCTTTCCTACCTCCTTTGTTATGTCTTCAAAGTAGAAAGAAACATTGTTGCGGTCGGTGGTAAAATGAAGCCTATCTTCAAAAGAAACCTCTCCTTCGGGATGATAATTCACATGAACCATCATTTCTCGTGCTTCCTGCCAGTTTTCCGCGTGTAAAAGCGCGGTGTTGGTTAAAACAAAAGAGGTGCAGTCCGTTATGTCAAGACGGAAAATGGGGTCGTTATCTTTCTCTTTCTCTTCTCCCAGTCCTCCCCATACATACGGTGTTTCAAGTCTTAAAAGAGAAAAAGCTTTAAGGCGGTCTTGGGTTTTAGGAAAACGATTATGGACTTCTTTTAGTAACGCATTGATCTCTTCTTTTTCCAATTGGTGTAGCTTGGACTGGCTTTTCAACCACTCCCAACTTGAAACAGGTTCTTCTTCCAGGTCACCCTCTTTTAAGTCGTCTTTTTCTTCTTTCTTTTCTTCAGCATCTGTCTTTTCAACCGTTTGTTTTTCTTCAGCCTCCGTATCTTTAACCTCCTTTTCGGTTGACTCCTCCGTTTTTTCTGTGTCAACTTCATGTTCTACTCTAGGAGCAACGAAACCAAGATTGTCTTCTTCAGATACTTCCTTTTCTTTTAAAATATTGGTTTCTTTTTTGAAAATACTGGCTTTTTTTGTGAAAAAGTAAAAAGAAAAAAGACAGACAGCAATAAACGCGACATCTAAAATATTTGAAATAATTTCTTTTTTCATTAGTTAACTTTAACAAAGAATGTTGAAAACAAAAAACTTTTGAAAATAGCTAAACCCAGCTCAACATCCTTAAAAGCTCAGTAACTAAAAGTGAAAACCCAGCTAGAGCTAAAACAAACAGGCCGCCTAAAACTCCCATTTCCACCTTTCCTGTTTTTTCCACGTCTGTGTAAAAAGGGAATTGTACAAAAACAAACCAAACGAGACCAAAAAGTTTTTTAAACACATTCGAAATTTTCATGTGTTTTCTTCTATTTTGTCGATATCCCCTTCCAAAAAAACCGGCTGCATGGCCAGAATTTCGTCTCTGTAATTTGTTTCAGGCATACTATTTAAAACAAATATTTTTTTATTTAAAACATGAGCAAACCCCATCTCTAAAAAAGTATTGCCCCCTATATAGCTTTCCACACCGTTTTTTCTTTCATTTACGATTAAAACAGCATCCCCGTTTTCAATTGTAAAATAGTGGTCCCGGATCAAATCATCCTCTATTTTGTTTTTAGTCGATTCGCGACAAACATTTTCCATAGAGTCAAGCTCGGCATATTCTTCCGTGTGTCTGGGAAGTACAACCTTGTGCCCTTTTTGGGTTAACAAGTCAGCAACTTCGATCATTCTTTTTGAAAAAACCATGCTTCCGCAGAGAACAATTTTCATAAATGAAATTTATTAATTATTCGGTTTGTAAATCGTCTTCTGAGACAACCTTAACTCCATTTTCTTTTAACAACTTAGTTGTAACTCCATCCCCTTTAATTATTTTATGAGAAAAACTTCCGTCATACACCTTCCCGCACCCGCAAGAAGGACTTTTTTGTTTTAAAACAGCTTCCTTAATATTTAAAATCTCCACCAACCGCAATACCTCTTCTGCTCCCCTGGTGAAGCTTTCGGTTACATCTTTCCCTGACTTTGTTATAACCTTGTTTCCTTTTTGTTCGGCGGGTTCTCTCGGAGTGGACAACCCTCCCATCTGCTCGGGACAAACGGGTATTAAGATTTCTTTTTCAGCTAAATCTATAACTTTCTGAGATAGTTTTGATCTTTCGTCATATCTACACTTTACCCCCAACAAACAGGCGCTGCAAAGTTTCATATTTCAACTTCTTTTAGATTATAATCTCTACTTTTACCCGTGTATCGAGAGGCAAAATCAATTTGAAGCATCGGATCTTTTTTGTTTTCTTTTTTAAAAACATTCCTTCCTTCTTTTTGGCGAACTAGATCAACACTTGCCTTATCAATCGCCACCGGGTTGCTTGAAAAAAGAACACCGATGTCTTCGGCAATAATCCCTCCGGGATTTACTTCACAATCGCAATGTTTGGCGATATTTTTTACAAAATTGATGTAATAAGTATTTTGAGGGAGGTTGTTGATTACAGCTAAAGCTCCTTGGGCTAGAGAGTCGTCAAAAAGAGCTTTTTCAGGAGCCAGCACCCCAAAAGGACAACTAACCTCGCAAATTGAACAACCCCAGCACAAATCATTTTCAATTTCTGCTTGACTGTTAACCATTTTTATTGCTCTCGCCGGACAAAGATCAGCGCAGGTCCCGCATCCCTCGCACTCTCCAATAAACTTCGGCTTAGACAAACTATGTTCCACCTCTTTCGTCTCCCTGGTCACACCCCCCATCCCAAGATTCTTAATGGCTCCTCCAAACCCAGAGGAAGCGTGTCCTTTAACATGGGTCAAAACCAAAACGTTTTCGGCTTTAACCAGCTCCCTGCAAACTTTAGCTTCGAAGTCTTTGGTCTTAACGGTTACACCGTTGTTAGAGATGATAAAGGGAGCTAACTTGTCGTAACCCCTTTTTTTAACCACTTTTTTGTAACCTTCCACCGTTCCCCTTGGAGAAGAATAGGCAACGGGGGTGTCAATAAAGACAGGTTTAAGCTTTAACCTTTTCATTGCTTTAATAATCGGCCTTACTTCTTCAGGGGTAAAAGCAAACTCATTGCCCACCTCTCCAAAATGAATTTTAATTAAAACTTCAGCTCCCTCGGAATAAAGACTTTCTAATCTTTTTTTAGAATTTTTTTCTAATTTTTGAAATTGTTTTAGGAAATAAACTTTACTCATGTTTGCTACCTATATACATTATTAGCAAATGGCTTTTAAGTGAAATAATTTGTTTCATTTTCCGTCTTTCGACAAAGCGGCTAAAAGGTCAATCGGTTTAAAACCGATTACAATTATATCATTTTCCAACAAAAATTTCTTTAAGGCGCTTTCTATAACATTAATCCTTTTCCCGATTAAAAACTCTTCAATATCAACAATCGCTTCTTCGGGATGGATAAAGAAATCACCGGTAATTCTTAAGTTTTTTATGACATCATCTTCCTCTTCAAATCGAATACGAAGCAACTTACCGTTGGGGGGTTTGTAAACTGTTTTTTTCATATTACCGCCAATAATTCCACTTATCACTGATATATTTTTCCTTATACAATTTTTCAGCTGTTTTTAACTCTTTAGAAGTTAACTCTCCCCTTTTTATTTTCACCCTAAACTTTTTCTCAAATCCATCGATCATCGCCTTTTCAATTTCTTCAAAAGCGACTTCTCTTTCCAGTTCATCCTTCAGTGAAGTTACCCGCTCCTCAGCCGCTTTTATCATTTTATCCTTGATTTTTTCATCGGGCACTTTAAGAATTGAAAACATCTTTTCAAGATCTAATCCCGAAAGAATAGTCCCGTGCTGAAGCACCACCCCCGCTTTTCTAGTTTGAGCATTGCCCGATATTTTCTTGTTATCGATGATAATATCATTAATAGGTTTAAATTTTGACTCTATGTCGAATGAACGCAGGGCCTCAATTATTCCCCCGCAAATTTTTTCATAAGATTTAATTACGTCCGAATAGACATTTTTTTCAGAAATAACCAAAGAATACGTTAACTCGTCTTCATGTAAAACCGCCCCTCCGCCCGTATATCTTCTAACTAAATCTACTCCCACCTCCTGCGCCTTGGTAATATCAACCTCTTCTTTTAAGCTTTGAAAAAAACCAATCGTCACACACGACGGCAGCCAAGAATAAAACCGCAGGGTGTTGGGAACCCTGCCCTTAATTCTTGCCGTAAGTATGGCTTCGTCAATGGACATCTGCATCGCCCCGTTGTCGGTGATTGTTTTTACGAGTCTCCAAGTTTTCATATTTTTTGAAGAATGACATCAGCCTTGTAAGAGCTTCTAACCAGAGGGCCGGCAAAGATATGTTTGATGCCGATTTCTTCAGCAACCAACTTAATTTTCTGAAATTCACCGGGCTTGTAATATTTTTGCACCGGGAAATGCGCTGAGCTCGGCTGTAGATATTGACCTATCGTGATAATATCACAATTGCGTTTTTTTAAATCTTTGATTGTTTCGATTATTTGTTCTTTTGTTTCGCCCAGACCAACCATAAAGCCGGACTTTGTTGTCGCCTTCGGCGCAATTTCTTTTACTTTGCTTAAAAGGTCTAAAGAGAGGTTGTAATCTCCCTTGGGCCTAACTATCTTAAAAATGCTTTTTACCGCCTCTAAGTTGTGATTAACAACGTCTGGTCCGGCGTTAAGCACTCTTTTAAGCTCTCTCCAGTCTCCTTGGAGGTCGGAGATTAAGACTTCAACGCTGCAGTCAGTACTTTTTTTTATCGCCTTAATTGTTTTTACGAATTGACCAGCCCCCCCATCTTCCAAATCATCCCTGGTGACACACGTTATCACCACGTGGCTCAAGCTCATTTTTAAAACAGCTGCCGCGATCCTTTTCGGTTCTTCGGGATCAACCGGTTTCGGCTGTCCTTTTTTAATATCACAATAGCGACAGTTTCTGGTGCAAATATCACCTAAGATCATAAAAGTAGCCGTACCTCGCGCGAAACAATTATAGCGATTCGGACAATCAGCCTCTATGCAAACTGTATTTAAGTCATTTTCCTCTATGATCTTTAAGGTTTCCAGGTATTTCTCTTTATCGTATTTTCCGATTTTAATCCACGGAGGCAGTTTCATATCTTAGGAAAAAACCTTATTCTTTTCTATAAGATCAACCATGTCTTCGTAAGTTATTGTCTCGGCTTTAACATTATTTTCAACTCCTCTTAACTTTAAATCATTTTCCAAGGCCAAAATTTTACCCCCTTCTTCTTTTACCACCAGGATAAATTCATTATCAAGGTCGTGGGTTAAGAGAACCCCGTCTTGGATAAGAATGACCTTGTCACCTTCATTAATGAATTTCAGAACCCGCTTGCGATAACCGTTTTTGTTGGATTTTAATATGAAAATCATAAATTTAAAGATTAATGATAACTTCAGCCGACCTAACCAAATCTTTTATTTTTAAACCAGACAAAGTTTCTATCGACCCTATCTCTTTTTTAGAAACTTTTTTTTCATTCAAGCTGTCTTCATCCGCAAAAATCTTCAAACCGAAATCTTTTCCGTTAGACAATCCTTCTTTTAAACTCCCGGCTCCAATAACATCGGAGTTTTGATTTTTCAAGAGTGAAAAAACTCCGTCTCCCCTAAAAACCAACGAAGTATCAAGATCCATGCCAGAAAAAGCGACACCGGCTCTTATCGCCTCAGCCGGGTAGACAGTTCCAAACGGCGGGCTGTTAACGATTATTAGAACTTTTTTTGCCATATTTTATTTTTATAAGTTTATAAACTTATCACACTCTTTGACCATGTCCGCCAGTCCAGGTAGGCCTTCAAGCTCTCCTTCGGGTAAAAGCTGCTCTCTTTTTATACCTCGAAACTGAACGCAGACTCCACAAATTTTTATCTCCGCTCCCAACTCAGCTAACTCCGCCATTCTTTGATACAAGTTCCTTTCCTTAGCCGGACTTATGTCCTTATTGACACTAATCACACTATCAACGTAAAGAAATATTTCCACTTGATGATTTTTAGCAATCGCCGCCTTGCTTAAATAGTAAAGCGTATCAATGTCTTGGTAGGTGTAGGGCGGTCTGGTAACCATTAATCCTAATTTCATATTTTTTCAAATTTAATTATTTCTCATAAACAAAAAGTATACGATCGTCCATCCGCCGAGAACGATAAAGGCCCCTGCTGCTAAACTGGAAAGAGCTAGTTGAGGAATTCCACTTAAGATATGACCGACGTTGCAGCCGCTGGCGATAACCGCCCCGGCTCCCATTAAACCTCCTCCAGCAAATGATTGTAGGGCAGGTTTTAATTTCGGAGAGCGGAATTTAAACTCACCGGCAAAATAAGCTGCGGTAAAAGAACCGACCAACAAGCCGACCACCTCAAATGATTCCCAGGTTAAAAAGTTTTCCCAACGAATAATGGACTTTACAATCGTTTCAAAGCCCGTAGTAATGCCCAAAGGATAAGCACGGCCCGACAAAGAGGAAAAAACAAAGGCCAAAGCACCAATCAACCCAATAGCCAAACCGGACATTTGCCAGGACCATCCCTTTTTAAAGATCATACTTATCATATCATCTTCGGGTAACTTCATCTTTTCTCGTCTAAACAAAAGCCAAAGAATAAAGCCAGTCAAAAACACTACTAAGATTATTTCCGGCAGACCGCTCATCGAAGACAAGGTTAAAGGACCAAGACTGTAACTTTGAATTTCTGCTACTACCCCGGATAAAAATCCGTCTTTGGTGAAATAAGCTGCGCCGGCAAATCCGAATAAAGCCAGCCAGGAACCAATCATTCCTTCTCCAACACGATAAGCCGTACCGCTGGCGCATCCACCAGCCAACACCATTCCGACACCGAAGATATAAGCTCCCAAGGGTACAGCCAACAAATAAAACGGTTTAGGGCTGTAATTTATCAGTCCGAAAAAGTTTAAAAGATAAAAGCTCACTAGCTCAACCCCGACAGCCAAGCCGACAGCTTTAAGCAAGGTGTAGTCTTTAAAAATCAACGGATCACGAAACGCGGAGTTCATACAGAAACGACCGCGCTGGAGGACAAACCCGAACAAAAAACCCACCGCCAAACCGCTAACAATCATAATCCAAGTAAGCATAAATTTATTTAACCCGAATTATTATACGATGATCTGGACCTTTGTCTATTTTTTCTAACTTCAAAACCTTGTGTCCCTCCTTTTCGCTGCTTCGAGGAATCCGCTCTAAAGACAAAGGATAGTCTGTTAATATCTCAAGAACCTGCCCGGATTCCATTTCTTTTAACTTTTTCCTCGCCTTGATGTCAGGATAAGGACAGATTTCACCTCGGACATCTAAGCTATCATTGATAGTGAAGTCGTTATCTTTTTTAGTCATAATTTATTTAATATTTAATTTATTGTGAAAGCTTGTCTCCCGGATCAACACAACCTTCCTCTATACACTCAACAATTTTTGCCTCAATATCATCAGCCATATAATCAGCATAACCAATAATAGGTTCAAAATCACCGATAAAGGTGGCTGGTACTCCCCGAGCTTGAATACCGTAAGCTTCGGCTACTTCTTGGAACAACTCAGCATTTTCCTTGTCTTTCCAGGTTTCAAACATTTTAACCTCCAGTTCCGGGTACTTATTTTCCATTTCTTCCAAGAATGGTTTTTCCACTGCGCAGTGTGGACAGCCGTCCCCCCAGAAGAAATAGACAACAACCTTGTCCGAATCACTTACAGCGTTGCCTGCAACATTTGTTTCTTCGCTCTCCCCTACTTCCTCTTCAGACGAGCCGTTTCGCGTTAGAAACCAAACTCCTCCCCCAAGAAGTAAGATTACAATCAAGCCAATTATAAGAATTTGTTTTTTCATAATTTATTTACTTTTAGTCATGCCTGACTTTACCCATGCTTCAGTTTCGTCAGGACTCATTAATTTTTTAACCTCTTCTTTGTTCGACATTTTAATCTTCGCGATCCACCCCTCGCCATAAGGATCTTTGTTTATCACAGACGGGTTGTCAAAAAGACCGTCGTTTACTTCGACCACCTCCCCAGAAACAGGGGCAGATAGATGGCCGCTCCACTTTAACGCTTCCAAAGACGCATAAGTCTCTCCTTTTTTAAGGGTTTGTGCCTTCTTGGGAAGTTTAATAAACACAAACTCCTTCACCTTCTCAGCAGCGGGCTTAATTACTCCCAGCACAGCTTTTTCTCCATCGATGCGCACCCAAGAATAATCTTGGTTGTAAAGTAAATTATCGGGTAAGCTATTTTCCCTCATATTTTTTTATCATTAATTTTGTTATCATTTTGTTTATCTTTTTTGCTTGTAGACGCGTCACCCTCCGGTGCTAGAATTTTCTCTTCCGTCCCGATCCTTATTCCGTATTTCGGCAAAACTTTACGGTGAACAAACATTACCAGTAAAGCGGCAACAGTAGAACCGGCGAATATTAACAAGCTGGTTCCGATACTGTTCATCAAATCAGGGTTGATAAGCATCACCAAGGCTAAAGACAACATAATCATCCCTCCGATAAGTTTAAGCATCCGACCATGCTTCTCTTGAAAATTTCCAGCCTGCAGGGTCATAGAAGCGCCCACAACCACTATCATCTCATCCAAAAGGTAAATCAACAGGTACAAGAATAAAAGAGACACAAAAGTACGAGTAGTTACCTGGTAGTGGGCAAGTAAATTCGTCCAAACTACCGGGAAACCAGCCGTGCAGGGCATTTCTACCAGTGCTACTCCCAAGGCCAAACCGGCGGTAGCTGCCATCATACTCAAAGTTGATCTGTCGTCTTTCATTATTCCCCGCATGTTTTTGAATATCTTGGGTTTGTACTTATCGGGAATTGTAAAAGATATACCCTTTTTGTACCAAAAGTAATCTTTAATATTTACCAGGGCAAAAACAAGGGCGATCAAAGCGACAGCAATTTGAATCCAAGTTAAATAACGAATGTATGAGAATACATTCAACAACCCAGCCATGAATAATCCGTAAGCACTAGTGGTAACCAGAAGAAAAGTTGTCCCCACCAAAAAAGTTTTCTTTCTAGATCCGGTGTGAACTACAATACCTATAAGAAAACTTACCAGCCACAGTGAACAAGGATTAAAACCGTCTACAAAAGCAATCAGCCCAGTGGAAAGAACAAGAGGGGTTTTTGAAAGATCAACTTTTCCCAATAAGGGAAGTTTTATTTCTTGTTTGTCTTCGGGGGTAAAGTCAGAAGACTTGGGCATGGATGGAGTAACACCGTCTATCTTCTCCGCAGGACAAATACAATCCTTTTTTTGACAATCGATAATCTGATCTTTTAGATTATCTCGAATGGCTGTTCCTCCAAGGTAATACCCGTCTCCTAGGAATACGATAGGGTAGGCACCTGACGATAAACCATAGTTTTCTTTAAATAATTGATACAGTTCATTTTCTTCTTCCAGGTTTATATTATGCCTTTTTATATCTATATCATACTCCCCCTCAAGCTCTCCCAAAAAACCTTCTTCCAGTAAAGCTTGGCATTGAGAACAATCATCTTTGTAGAAAAAATGAAGACACAACTCGCTTTCCCCCTCCGTTGTTTTACTTACTTGTTCTGCTTCATTTTCGTATTCATCCGATTGAGAAATCTTTTCTTCACCGTCAACCCCCGACTTAACAGCAGGCTCCGGTTCTGACGTTTCTGCTTCCTCGATAATTCCTGCCTTAACGCCCGGATCAATACAACCTTCTTCTATGCATTCAACAATTTTTGCTTCGATATCATCATCCATACGATCGGCATAGCCAACGATGGGTTCAAAATCACCAATAAAGGTAGTTGGCACTCCTCGGGCCTGGATGCCGTAGGTTTCGGCTACCTCTTGGAATAACTCAAAGTTGTCCTCATCTTTCCAGGTTTCAAACATTTTAACCTCCAGTTCCGGGTATTTATTCTCCATTTCTTCCAAGAATGGCTTTTGGGCAGCACAGTGCGGGCAGCCGTCCCCCCAGAAAAAATAAATTGTGGTCGACTCACCAGCTGAAACTGAAGACGCACCAAAGGGAAGCTTTTCAGACACAAGAAAGCTCGTTATTAACAAGAAAGCAAGAATTGTAAAAAAGATGATTTTTTTCATAATTACGCTTTAGTGATTATTTATTAAAGTTTATAATTTAGTTATTTCAACAAAGAAACTAACTCCTGAATATCTTCACCGCATGCAACTGAGCAGTAAAACGTTGGTCTTCTGGAAAGCTTCACTCTTTCTCCGCTTGCCTCTAAGACATGGACAACCGCAGCCTTGTTGTAGTCGGTGTTTTCCCAGGAAGTGATCACAATACCCTTGTCCAAGTACTGATAGACATTATCAACTTGGGAAATATTTTCAATTGGAAAAATATTTTTAAGTTTCTCTGCATCCAGATCAGTGTATAGATCATAATTATTCAATTGACTTAGGTAAACTATTTCTTCCCGACCGCTGAGAAAAGAATATCCCTCCCCTACTGAAATATAATCCATTTGCGGCTCACCCGGTTTAAGCACCCTGCCGGCTAATATCACGTCTACCCTTTGACCTTTTAAAAGAGCTATGCTTTCGGAAGTGGAGGCAGTTTTAACAACCTCATATTTTTCATTATCTAACCCGTCAATCATCTCAAAACAGGTGGGGCAGGCAGCAATTTTTACTTTTTCCTGCTTTAAGGACACCGGTTCGCCTCCCTTTTTGTTTAAAAGAAGAAAAAAACCGAAAGCGGAAATTGCAAAAAGAGCCGCGAGAATAAAGACTTTGTTTTTTACAATTAAATTCTTCATTTTTTCTTTTTTGTTTTTAGTTCTTTTTTCACCTTTGAAAGAAGCCCAAATTTGCTGACTATTTTTTGTGCTTTTTCTCTTGCGGCATTATTTTCGGCAAAGGTTATAGCTTCAGTCGGACACAAATTGGCACAAGTTTGACAAGCTACCATGCATCTTGTGGGATTGGCTACTGTCGCCTTTCTTTTTTCATAATCAAACTTGTACACTCCTCTACCGCAGGTAGTAACACACATCCCGCAGCCAATACATTTCGATTCATCCACAGTAGGGTGCCAATTAATCTTCGCGCGGTCAACGCCGTGAAACTTATCCGACTCCTTTTTAGGCGGCTGACTATCCGCTTGATGTGAACAACTCATAGTTTTTAATTTGAATTAGTTTTATCTTTCTTTTTAAATTTCTCTCTTACTATTCTCAAGACCGCAAAAACAATAAATATCGCTCCAGCCCAAACATGCATATTCACAATTAAGGAAGGTTTCGCGGAAGATTCTTTTAAATAAGCTATAAGCAAAGGAATAGAAGTAAGGGCAACAACGATGAAGCTTAATATACATAAAATTTTAATTGGTTTGGAAGTCTCACTGTTCATGTTCTCCGCTTTAAACATTATTTTTTTAACCTTTCGGCCTGTCTTGGATTCCCAAAACAGTCAAATCATCTATTGCTTTTATACCCCTTATCTCATCCTTTTTCATATAGATGCTTTGATTTTTCGTTAAGGTATGCTCACCGTTAATATCGGTAAAAACCCCTTCACCTTCAAGTACGGTTAAAAGCACTCCGTAATCTTC
>CAYLVJ010000010.1:13142-16899 GCA_964387175.1 uncultured Candidatus Saccharibacteria bacterium
CCCAGCTTCATAAAGTTTTCAGCGATCGGCACCTCTACCAAGGCGGGAAAGTAAGCTATCGCTCCGAATAAAACTGCAATAAAGTTGGTCAACAAGGTATTTTTTTCTGTTAAGTTGCGGAATTGTTCCTGAGGGATTAATTCCGTTACAAACGAAGCAAAAAATACTCCAATTAAAAGCAGGGGTATGATTTGACCGATGAATTTCATTGTCTCATCCCACCAAGACCCCCTTCTTTCTTTTTCCAACCAGGAAAAAGACATAATAATTTGAATCAAAATCAGAGGAAAAATCAAAACATATCTTAATCTATCTCCTATCGGCGCAGTGCCGACAAGCAAAATAGCTGTTAAAACCCCCCAGAAAAAGAAGGTTTTTTTGCCCTTTAACTGATCTATGTCTTTTTTATTAAAATCAAAATCACCATCCTCCCTGCCATTGCCGAAGACCAACTCCATGACAATCCCCGTTAAAACAGCAAAGACAACCGAAAGGAAAAACCTAATAGCGCTAAACCCCCATCCAATCTTCTGCCCGGTCAAAAGAATGGTTAAAATATTAAACGCAGGCCCGGCGTACAAAAGGGTGGTGGCCGCACCCAATCCCGCTCCCTTTTTCCAAATGCCGGCAAAAAGCGGTAAAATTGTGCAGGAACAAACTTGAACAAGAAAACCACTTGAAACAGCGATTAAATAACTGACCGCCTTGTTTGCTTTTCCCGAAAGATATTTTAAAACCTGCCGTGAGCTGATTAAACTGTTAATCGCCCCAGCAATAAAAAAGGCGGGGATTAAACAGAAAAGAACGTGAGCTGAAAGATAGTCGGCTAAACCAAGCCAGCCTTCGTAAACCGCCCTGCCGATTAGTTCTTGAACCGCCTCTTTAGAAAGAAAACCTCCGATCTGTCCCTGCCACAAGTAGACAACAAAGTAGGCCCCGGCCAAAAGTCCCAACACCCAATTTCTTTTTATGGTTCTAAGTATCTTCATAGCTTATTCTTCCGCCTCCCGAATCAAATCTTTAATTCTTTCCACGTTATCAACAAATCCCGTTAAAATAGGTTTGTCGTCAACTGCCAAAACCGGGCTGGAGGTTTCTCCCAGCTCTATAATTCTTTGAATCCCCTCCTTACCGGAAAGGTATTCAACTTCCTCGTCGAGTTTTAATTCGTCAACCGCCTTTTTTGTCAGCTCCAACAGCTTTTTACAAGTTGGACACCCCGACCCTAAAACTTGAACTTTCATTGTTTTTATCTTTTAAAACTTGTTAACCTTAATCTTTTACAACTTCTTGATTTGAAACAACAAATTCACCACTTTCTCGCCAAAATCAGTCAGTGAATAATAAACCCGCCTTCCCCTCTTTTCACTTACCACCAAACCGGCTTCTCTTAAGTCTTTAAAGTGATGCGAAATAAGGCTTTGAGAAATATCAACACATTCCATCACTTCACAGACACAATGTTCGTTCTTTTTTAAAATACATAAAATCTCCAACCTGTTTTCAACAGAGAGAATCTTTAGAAGACGGGCAAGGGAATCAATCTTTTCAAACTTCTCTCCCTTTTTGTCATAACACTTGTATGAATCCATGTTCATACATTTTATCTTAAAGAAAATAATGTGTCAAATGTTAAAATAAAACTTGTAAATACAGGTTTAACTTTTCTAAACAATAAAAAATATTTCCTTTTTTTCACTTCAGCTTAAAACCTTTTATCTAAACTTTTCTTATGCCACAGACAAGCTAAAAAGAAAAGTAAAAGAGTAAGGCTCGTAAGAACCGAAAGGCTGAAAAGAGAAGAAAACTCACTTGCCCCCTGGATAGATCTCCTTGCTAAATCGACATAATAAGTTAAAGGAGATAAAAAAGACAAAAAACGAAACTTTCCCAGCTCTGATATAGGAACAAACACCCCGCTTATAAAAAGAAGAGAGAATTTGATTAACGTGGCAAAAAGCATAATGTCTGAAGGTTTATCCTTGGGAGGAGCTGAAATAAGAATGCCCAGGGTGGAAAAACTAAAAGCAGCTATAACTGTCCCCACAACCAAAGACAATGTTATAATCTCAGCTCCCAGAAGAAAAACCCCAATCAGAATAATTAAAGATGTAACACAAACCCCGAATATCACGGAAGCAAGAATGTCTCCGAAAATAATAGCCCACAACGCTATAGGAGAAGAAACCAACCTTTCGAAGGTTCTCATTCTTGTCTCCCATGGAGCTATAACAGGTGTGATGGCAGAAACGGTAAAGAAAAGAGCCATTCCTAAAAGCCCCGGCATTAGAAATTCTAAAGGCATTTCTCTTCTTACGGAAAAGGATAAAAACAAAAAGGCGGGTATGAGAAGGCCCTGGATAATAACCGGACCTCTGAAATAATAAATGGAAAGATCCTTTTTAGTAATAGCCAGTGATCTTTTAAGTTGGCTTAAAACGTTCATTTCCTCCTGGTTAGTTTAATAAAAACATCTTCAAGACTCGGCTCTAAACTCCTAAGAGATATTATTTCGTTGTCCGACTTCTTTGAGTAGTCAACCAAAAGCCCAATTACTTTGTTTGTTTCTTGCGTGTAAAGACGGTACTTGTCCCCCGTCTTTTTAACCTGATTAACACCCCCGAACATTAACCTTCCCGCTTTTACTTCTTTTTTAAAAGCCACTTCTATGGAAGAAGTACTCTCAATGGTATGCTTTAACTCTTCCGGTCGATCAACAGCCACTATCTTCCCGTAGTTCATAATCGCCACCCGGTCGCATAAAAGATTAGCCTCTTCAATGTTGTGAGTCGTTAAAAGAATGGTTTTCCCTTCTTTGTTAAACCCCCTTATTTGCTCTCGAATGATCTTTACACTTTCCACGTCAAGTCCAGCGGTGGGCTCATCTAAAAACAAAATTTGAGAGTCGTTCATCAAAGCCATAGCTAAAATCAACCTCTGCTTCATTCCCTTAGAAAAAGTTTTCACCTTGTCTTTTCTTTTTTCAAAAAGCTTAAACATTTTTAAAAGACTCTCCGCCTTCTTAACACTTTCTTCTTTTTCCATTCCATACAAACTTCCGATAAGTAAAAGGTTCTGCGTAGCGGAAATGTCGATATAAGCATTGGCCATCTCTGGAACAATACCCATCATTTGCTTTGCTTTTATGGGAGCAGTTTTAATATTGTGTTCTCCAATAAACGCCTCGCCTTCGGTTGGCTCCAAAACCCCGGTAAGCATCCGGATTGTAGTGGTTTTCCCTGCTCCGTTGGGACCGAGCAAACCAAAAATCTCTCCCTTTTTAATTTCAAAGGAAACACCATCCACCGCCTTAAAGGAATTAAACTGTTTAGTTAAATTTTTAGCTTTAACAAGAAACATAATCTCAAATCTACAAAAATATATTGGTTAAAGTATGAAAATAATTTTTCACTCTTTTCTGTCAAGCTTATCAAGCCCGAGACTTTTAACCCCAAAATAAACAACAAGGGCAATAACTAAAAAGTCAATCACCGTAGCTAAGAAATGACCCCAAAGAAAATCAACCGGTCCTATGGTTAGAGTAGCTGAAGCTAAACCACCAGCTCTCCCTAAAATTAAGCCTAAAATGGGATTGACAAGATCTTCAACCAAAGCCGACACCACTTTTGAAACAGCCCCGCCTAGTATGAAACCGACAGCTAAACCCACTACTCCTTGTTTTCTTATAAAAGCAATGAATCCTTTCATATCTTTTATTTTATTTTTTAATAACCTCTCTTGTTTAATTTTAGTTAAG
>CAYLVJ010000011.1:0-12685 GCA_964387175.1 uncultured Candidatus Saccharibacteria bacterium
AGATCAGTGGCTTCTTTCTTCAGGAGTGAAGCTTGTTTTAATTTTGGCGGGATCGTTTCTTGTTAACCGTCTGGGCAAGATTTTTATTACCCGCTTTCTTGACAAGTCTTTTAATTTTCATCAAGGAAAAAAGGAAAGAAGAACGAAAAGAAAAGAAACTCTTCGACACGCTCTTATCAGTGTCTGGGGAGTGGTTGTTATGGTCGTAACAATGCTTGTTATGCTTTCAGAGTTCGGAGTCAACATTCAAGCCCTTTTGGCTGGTATCGGGTTTTTAGGTTTAGCTGTAGGGCTTGCTTCAAAACAGATAGTGGAGGACTACATCTCCGGTTTTTTTATTATTCTTTCGGATCAGTACGGCGTTGGAGACGAGGTTGAAATAGCGGGCAAAAATGGAAAGGTGGTTGATATTGATTTTAGAAGAACGGTTTTAAAAAATGAAGATGGAACTATGCATTTTATTCCCAATAGTTTGGTTAAAATAAGCAGTAGAGAAAATGAGTGATCAGGTAGAGGAAATAAAAAATAGGTTAGATATTATTGACGTAATAGGAGATTATATCAAGCTTGAAAAAACGGGCGCCAACCACCGGGCCGTTTGTCCTTTTCATTCGGAAGAAAAGCCTTCTTTTTTTGTTTCCCCCTCCAAACAAATTTGGAAATGCTTTGGCTGCGGCAAAGGAGGCGATGTGTATGCTTTTGTGGAAGAAATAGAAGGGGTCGGTTTTGCCGAGGCTTTACAGATTTTAGCTAAAAAAGCGGGAGTAAAACTAGAAAGATTGAGTCCTGAACAAAGAAGCAAAAACAAGCGTCTTTATGAAATCAACGATTTAGCTTGTAGGTTTTTTGAAAAGCAGCTTCAAAAAAGTAAAAAAGGAGAAAAGGTTTTTAAATATCTTACTGAAAAGAGAAAAATATCTAAGGATTCGATAGCAAAGTGGCGTTTGGGGTATGCTCCTGACAAATGGCGAGCGCTCTCTAAGTTTCTAACTTCCTGCGGGTACAATGAAAATGAGCTTTTGAAAGTCGGTTTGATGGTTAGAAACGAAAAAGGAAATTCATATGATCGTTTCCGGGGACGTGTTATGTTTTCTATCTTTGATCTTCATTCCCGGGTGATAGGTTTCAGCGGAAGAGTGTTTCCTGGCGCTAAAAAAGAACAAACCGCTAAATATGTTAATGTTCCTAACACCCCCCTTTACAACAAAAGTAAGGTTTTGTTCGGTCTTAGTAAATCTAAGGTGGCGATAAGGAAAAAAGACTCCTGCGTAATAGCAGAAGGCTACACAGACGTAATTCTTTCCCACCAAGAAGATGTGAAAAACATTGTTTCTGCTTCCGGAACGGCTCTCACCTCGGACCAACTTAATATTTTAAAAAGATACACTGAAAGTCTTTCTTTTGCTTTTGATATGGATACAGCCGGAAGCCAGGCTACCAAAAGAGGAGTAGCCATGGCTCAAGAGAAAGGTTTTAACGTGGAAGTTATCTTAATGCCGGGCGGGCATGATCCGGCGGATGTTATCGCGAAAAATCCTTCTCGCTGGGATGAACTTATTAAAAACGCCAAGGGAATTTTAGATTTTTACTTTGAAAGAAGTTTCGAAAACTTTGACAAAGAAGACTCCAAAGAAAAAAAGAAGACAGCAAAAGAACTCCTGCCGGTGATAAAACGTATTCCCAATGAAATTGAAAGGGCCCACTGGTCCCAGGAGCTTGCCAAACGTCTCGGTGTGACGGAGAAAAGCGTTGAAAAAGAACTTCGAAAGATAAAATTTGAAAAAAAGAAAGCTGAAAAGAAAGAACCTTCTCAAGAGAAAACTAAAGAAAAACCAAAACTGGAAATGCTGGAGGAACAGCTTTTGTTTTTCTTTTTTCAAAAACCGGAATCAGTTTCTTTTTTAGAGAGAGAAGATCTCGAGTTTTTTTCACCGGAAGGAGTGGAACTTTTTTCAAAAATTAAAAAAGTGGGTTTAGGTGAAGAAAAGTTAAAAGAGGAGTTGTCTCCCGGCCTTTATGAAAAAGTAAAAATGGCTTCTTTAAAGGCGGAGGTTAAAGACAAGGTGGAAGATATAGATAGAGAAGTTGTAAAACACATCCAGCGCATTAAGGGGGCGAGGTTAAAGAGGGAACTTAGGGCTTTGTCCAACCGGCTTCGTGAGGCGGAAAGAGCGGGGGATGAGGCGAGGGTTAGAAATTTAACTGAAGATTTTAATGAAGTTTCAAAGAAAATAAAAAAATATGATGTCAATAACTAAGGAAGATAAAAAGAAAATAGAGGTGGATGAGCTTAATCTCCACGGTCAAACAATAAATGTTTTAAAAGAGCACGGTATTAAAACCGTAGCCGGCCTTATCATGCGTACTAAGGAGAACTTACTCGGTAAAGACGGAATAGGGGAGAACCGGATGCTTGAAATAAGGGAAGCTTTAGCTGACTTGGGGCTGATTTTAAAAAACGACCATATTCCCAAATCAAAGGTTTTTAGAGAAGAAAAAGTGGAAAGGTTTGTCCAAGAGGGGAGATCAAGAGGTTTTGTTACCTTTTCTGAAATTATGAAAACTTTCCCTAATTTTCATTTGGACGTTGAAGGGTTGGGTTATCTTTTTGACCGTTTGGCCGACGAGGGGGTGAAAGTGAAAGAAAAAAGAAAAGGGTTTTTAGAAATAGACGAAGAAAAAGAAGCTCCAAGAGGAAAAAGAAGAAAAGTAGACCCGGTGCAGATGTATTTGAAGGAAATAGGGCGCACACCTCTTTTAAATAGAAAAGAAGAGGTAGAGCTGGCAAAGAGAATAGAGCGGGAAGACGAGGCAGCTACAAAGCAAATGATTCAGGCTAACCTGCGTCTTGTGGTTTCGATTGCTAAAAGGTACATCGGGCGCTCGCCTCACCTTACTTTTCTAGATTTGATTCAGGAAGGAAACAGGGGTCTTTTCCGGGCGGTGGAGAAATTCGATTGGAGGAAAGGATACAAGTTTTCCACCTACGCTACTTGGTGGATACGGCAGGCTATAACCAGAGCTTTAGCTGATTACTCAAGAACTATAAGAATCCCTGTTCATATGGTTGAAACTCTTTCCAAATACACCAAAAAGAAAAGAGTAGTAAGAAAACAGTTAAATAGGGAGCCTCTGCCGGAGGAGATGGCGGCTGAGATGGGTCTTAAGCTTTCTAAAATTCACAAAATAGAGAAGATAATAAGAGGAACGATTTCTCTTGAAACACCGGTCGGAGAAGATAAAGACACTCTTTTGGAGGAGTTTATTGAAGATGAAGAAACAATCTCTCCCTTAAAACAAGCAACTCGGTCTTTACTTAAGACCCGGTTGGGGGAAATAATGAAGGACTTAACCCCGCGAGAACAAAAGATACTAGCTATGAGGTTTGGCTTGGAAGACGGGGTTAAACACACTTTAGAAGAAGTAGGTCAAGAGTTCGGAGTTACAAGAGAAAGAATTCGTCAAATTGCCGCCCGGGCTTTGGAGAAACTGCGTGAGCATAAAGAATCAGAAAAACTGAAGGAGTTTTAATTTCCTAAGCAAACTTTTACGCGGTGGGTTTTCCCATCATTTCGGAAGGCGACTTGGTTGCCTTCCTCTTTTTTTCCATCAACTTCTATTTTTTTCTCTCCCTTAGTGTAAACTGTTATTTCATAAATATCAGAGCGGTGTTTTAGGGTTAATTTGTATTTTTCCCAGGAGCCTGGAATGTGCGGTTTTATTTTAAAACCCTCCCCTTCTATTTTTAACCCGAGAATAAACTCAACCGCCACTCTCCAGGTCCAAGAGGCGGATCCTGTATACCAAGTCCAACCGCCTTGTTTTAAAAATTTTCCAGTATAAATGTCGCTTGCTGAGACATATGGTTCGACCTGGTACTCTTCTGACTTTTCTTTACTGGAAGATCTTTCTATTGGGTTGAACCAGGAGAAGATTTCAAAAGCTTTATCATTTTTACCCTGAGAAAGTAATCCTAAAATGTAAAACATACTGGCGTGAACATAACAGGCTCCGTTTTCTCTTACCCCCGGCGGGTAATTTTTTATGTATCCCGGGTCTCGGACAGGGTCTCGGAAGGGAGGATCAAGAAGTTTAATTAATTTTTCTTTGTTTTTTACAAGGTGTTTTTCGCATGATTTTTGGGCTTTTTCAAGTCTTTCTTTTTTATCTTTTCCCCAAATCATTGCCCAAGCTTGCGGGGTAAGGGTGATGGCACACTCCTTGTTTGTTTTTGAACCCAGGGGAGTTCCGTCGTCAAAGTAAGCTCTTTTATACCACTCACCGTCCCAAGCACTTCTTTCTATTCCTTTTTCTATTTCTTTTATGTAAGAAATCAACTTTTCACAAACTTCTTTTTCTCCCTTTTTCTCCGCTAGCTTCATGAATTTTTCAAAAACCACCATCTGAAACCAGGCCAGCCATATACTTTCTCCCCGGCCTCCTATTCCTACTTTGTTCATTCCGTCGTTCCAATCTCCCCCTTTTATTCTTGGAAGGCCGTGGGGGCCGAGATCAAACGATTTTTCTACGGCTTTCAGACAGTGTTTAAAAAGAGTAGCCCTTTCATTTGAAAAAGAAGCAACCTCCATTGTTTTTCCAGCTGGGAAGTCAGGTTCTTTCTTTTTAAGAAACCTTATCTCTTTTTCCAGTATTTCCCAGTCACCGGTGAGATTCACATAGTAGGCGGTAAGGTAAACCAGCCACAAAGGGTCGTCGGTATAAGAACTTCTAAGGCCGACTCCGCTTTTTTCTTTCCACCAATGTTGAACCCCGCCGTCTTGGTATTGTCTTCGGCAGGCTCTTAAAATGTGTTCTTTTAAAATTTCTGGACAGCTTATTCCCAAACTCATCACGTCCTGCAGCTGGTCTCTGAAACCGTAGGCTCCTCCGGGCTGATAAAAAGAAGAACGGGCCCAGACTCGGCAGCTTAAGGTTTGGTAATTAACCCATTGGTTTAAAAGTGTATTTAAAGATTCTTCTGGGGTTTCAACTTTTAAAGAACCTGTAATTTTCTTCCACCGCTCGGTTGCTTTTTCCAGTTCTTTTTTAGTCTTTTCGATTGTTTCGTATTTTTCCGTTATTCTTTTGATTTCTTGCTTTTCTTTCGTTTGACCTAAAAGAAAAACTATTTCCTTTTCTTCTTTGGGATTTAAAACCACCCTTTTTTGTATTCCTGCCCCGGGATCTCCTTTGGCCCCTTCCTTTTTTATTAATTTTCCCCCGCTTAATCCAATGGGATTTTCCCACTCTCCAAGGGGGCCTAAAAAACCTTCCCTGTCTCCTGTTAAACTGTCGGGGTTTTTGCTCCACAAGAAGGCGTTCATTTCGGAGAAACTTTCACTTAAAGGATTATGGGCGGTCACTAGTCCTTCTTTTTCATTGATTTCGGTTACAAGATGCGGCCAGGTTTTACTCTTCAACTCTCCAAGCACCCATTCGACAAAGTAGTAGAGGGAAAGCTCTCGTTTTTTTGAACTTTCATTTTTAATTTTAAAGCGGACGGCTTTGACCGGTTCTTCAAGATCGGCAAAAAGAGTAAGTTTTGAACTTATTCCATTTGATTTGTGTTCAAACTTTGTGTAGCCCTTTCCGTGGCGGATGAGGTAGGGATTTTTGCTTCTTTTCGGCCACGGGGCGGGGGACCAAAACTCTCCCGTTTTTTCATCTTTAATGTATAGGGCCTCTCCGCAAGGGTTTAAAACAGGGTCTCCGAACCAGGGGGTCAGCCTGTTGTCTTTACTGTTTTGATGGAAGGTGAACTGAGAACCGGACTCGGAGACGATAAAGCCGAACTCCGGATTTGCTATTACGTTTGTCCAGGGCGCGGGAGTGTTTTCTCCTTCTCGCAGCGTGATAACGTATTCTTCATTTTTTTCGTCAAACCCTCCGTAGTGGTTGTAGAACTTTAATTTTTTTGTGTCGATTATCTCTTCAAGGCTTGTTTCCTTTTTCATCTCTTTTTTTAAGGGAGGAGGGGACAGGATTTTACTTTCTTTTTCTATTTGATTTTTAAAGGAACCTTCTTCCCCTTTGAGGGTGACCCGGGCGACGGCTTTGATTAGGGTTTGATCTTCTTCAGGGACCAGATCGCTTCTTAACGTGAAAATACTTCCCTGTTCTTCGGCCCACACTCCGGACACTTTGTTTCTACTTAGGGATCCTACTTTTTCTTCGAGTTCTTTTTTGTATCCACCACCCCCTTCGTTTAAAACAACGACGTCGAAGATGAACCCTTTCCTTCTCCAAAACTTTTGAGACCTTACAACCTGCCTTATCAAAGGCAGGTGGGCCAGCTTCGAAGCTGTAACTAAAACAATAGGGTGGTCTCCGGAGATGGAGTAGCCCCAGAGATCATTCTTTTTCTTTTTGTTTTTTCTTATTTCTTTTTCGTTTTTTAATCTTCCTTTCGGCCACAAAATACGGGAAGCCAGTTTTTGAAAAAGCAAGTTTTCCTCGGGAGAAAAAGCAAGCTGCCTCATTTCTAGCTGTCCGTAGCTTTCTTGCAGACGAATGGATCTGTCAACCGCGTTCATTTTCGAATATTTGTTAGCTAAGGAAAGAGCTTCTTCCCTACTGAAGGCGGCGGTGTTCGTAAACGCTATTTTCCTTTTTTCTCCTGGAGCAAGTTTTACCTTGACCCTTAAACTCATAATCGGGTTCAAGGTGTCTCCTTTTGAGCCGTCAAGTTTTTCTCTCAGAGCTTTCGGGTTTTTCAAGGTGTTTCCTCGCCCTACAAAGCTCTTTTTATCGGTGGTGTATTCGAGAGTTCCTTTTTCCCCTCCGGCTACTGTGTGGGTGGCCCAAAGAGGCGACTCTTTTTCTGTTCTTGCTCTGCGGTGGAAGATAAGAGACCTTTTTTCTTTTAAAAAGTCGGAAGAGACGAACATGTCAGAAAAAGTCGGGTGGGAAAGGTCTTGTTCTTTTTGACTCATCGCTATTTTACCGTAACTTGTAATTTCTAACTCTTTAGCTTCGGAGCCTTGGTTAGAAAGAGTGATTTTTCTTATCTCCGCGTTTTCACGGGAAGGAACCACTATTTCTGTTTTTGTCTCTATTTTGTAATCTTCTCTTAAAAACTCAACTTTGTTTTCGTGCTGCAACATGCGCCAGCTTTCTCCCTTCTTTCTTGTCGGTTGGAAGGTGGCGGACCAAACTTTTTCTGTTTCACAGTCTTTGACGTAAAAAAAGGTTCCGTATTCTCTTTTGGTGGGATCTTCTCTGAACCTTGTAAGAAAAAGTTTTTGAAATTTGGAGTAGCCGCTTCCCGTCTCGTCTATCATTACTTGATATTTACCGTTTGAAAGAATAAAAGAGTTCGGTTCTTTTTGATATGGTTCGGTTATGGTAATAGGGGAAAACCCAAGTTTTTCTTCTTTCACCTCTTGGGGTCTTGACTTTTTAAATTTTTGAAGTTCTAAAATAGGAGTTTTGTGGGGAATTTCTTCCTGGAGGTAGTGCTCAACTGACTTTACCCTTGGATCTTTAAAAAGAAGATTGGAGATGGGGTTTTGGTTGAGGCAGGCGTTTACAGCCATTAAACTCAAGCTTTTATGGTGGCTGAAGTAGGTGGGAATTACAATTCCTTTTTGTTCTGCGGGGACGCGTTCGGCTGTGTAGTCAACAGCGTCGTAAAAACCATATTTTCCTTCCAACCCTTCTTTTTTAAGTCTTTCAAGGTTTTTAATTGATCTTTTAGGAAAACGAGGAAGGGCCAGGAGGGTAGAGTAGGGGCTGACTACCGCTTCTTTGTCTAAAGAACGTTTTACTCCCAAGTCAGGTGCACCAAACACTTTGTAACGGTAAAAACCCTCTAGATTTTGAACGTTGTAAGCACTTTCTGACATTCCCCAGGGTACTTTCTTTTTTCTTGCGTAGCTAATATGTTTCTCAACGGCTACCTCGGATGTTTCGTGAAGCAGGGTTCCTGGATAACTTTCAAGCATCAGGTTGGGCATTAGGTATTCATAAAGAGAGCCGCCCCAAGAGACAACGGCTTTTTTGTTTTTGAATTCAACCAAGTTGCGGGCCATTCCGAACCAATGTTTTCCGGGTACGTCTCCTTTGGCTATGGCCGTGAAACTAGCCAGTCTTGACTCAGATCCCAGGAAGTTGTAGTAAATTTTATCCAAGCTTTTTTTGTCCACCCGGTAGCCTAAGGAGAGAAGCTTTTTCTTTTTATCGTATAAAAACTTGAAATTCATTTCTTCCACCAATTTATCACACTTAGCGGCTAAATTATTGGATCGTTTTTTCAAACTTTGGATCGCTCCCTTTTTGTTTGAGACAAGACCGTCTCTTTCATAGTAAAAGTCATCGATTTCGGCGCTTAATTTTTCCAGCCAGTAAGACGCTTCTTCAAGTCGAAGACTTTTTCCACTTTCTTTTTTCTTTTGTTCGAGAAGGCTTCTTAAAGGAAATATTTCTTTTTTTATTTCTTTGAAATAAGTTAGCCAGGCTTTTTCCGGTTTTTTGTGGATTGCCCTTTCTAATCTTTTAAAGTGTTTTTGAATCTTTTCATCTTCCAAATTTTCTTTTAATAGAAAAAGTGAGTCTTTGATTCCCTTTGTTATTTTTTCTTCGGGGAAAGGATTCTTTTTCATCTCCCGTAGGGCGTTTTTTACTATGATGAGTGAAGCGGCCAGGTTTCCGCTGTCGACGCTGGAGATATATGGAGGGGGAAGGGGTTCTAAGTTTTTAACATTGTACCAGTTGTAAAGATGCCCTCTGTATTTTTTCATTTTTTCTAAAGAGGAAAGTGTTTGTTCCAATATATTTAAAAACTTAAGAGTGGAGATGTATCCTAAGTCTCGGGCGGAAAGAGCGGAAAGAAGAAAAAAACCAACGTTGGTGGGGGAGGTTCTCCAGGCTACTCTTTTTTGGGGAGTGTTTTGGTAAGTGTCTGGAGGAAGAAAGTTTGTTTCCGCTCCTACAAAATCATCAAAAAACCTCCAGTTTTTTCTTGCCAACCGGCGGATTTCTTTTTTCTTTTTCTGACCTATTTTAGCTTTTTTCGATTTTTCTTTTCCCACCCTCCAGGCGAAAAAAGGAGAAAGTATCCAAAGAAGAGATAAGCTTAAAGTTACAACCCCCTTTTCTTTTATTAAAGAACCCGCAAAACAAAAGACTCCAACAAGTATCGCACTTTTCATAAACCAGGCAAGGTTTAAGGGTGAATTTTTCTTAAAGATTTTTGTTTGAGAAGCGGTGGTCCACTGGAGAAGTTTTCTTTTGGTGATATTTTTTCTTATTAAAACCTGCAAAACTCCCTTCATTGTCAGCACCGCTTGATGAGGAAGAAGGACTATTTCCATAAAGAGTCTTTTAAAGCTTGAAGCAAGTTTTTTCATCCAGTTTATCCCAGCTGAGATTGTCCGGGTGCATCCTCTCCAGCCATCTTTAAAATCAGGGAAAATGGAGCGGTTCACGGCTTCTTGAACCAGGTTGGTAAAAGAGAAGAAACCTACTTCAAACAAAATGAATAAGGTCCAAATCCATGGATCCTTAGGAAGGAAAAACCATCCTGAAAAAAGGAACGCGATATTAAAAAGGGGAACAAGGTGTTTTCTCATATTATTAAAGAGAACCCATTTTCCGATTGGAGGAAGTGGATTTCTTATTTTCTCTCCCTTTTTATTTTTTATGGTGCCGGTCAGCCATCCTGAAAGCTGGAAATCGCCCCTTTGCCACCTGTTTTTCCTTAAAGAAAAAGAGTAATAATCAGAAGGGAAATCCTCAAAAGCTTCCAAGTCGCTTACAAGACCGGTTCGGGAAAGAAAACCTTCAACGTGGTCGTGAGATAGAAAAAGGTTTTCTTGGAATTTATCTTCCAATACTTTTTCGAAAGCTTCAACGTCATATATTCCTTTTCCCATATATCTTCCCTCTTGGAAGAGATCCTGATAGATGTCGGAAACAAGACCTGTGTAAGGATCAAGCCCTTTGGGGCCCGAAAAAAGGTAGGCCAGGGGAGACCGGACGGCTTCTTTTATTGAAACTTGGAGCTTGGGCTGCAGGACGCCGTATCCTTTAGTCACCCTGTTTTCATCCAAGACGGGTCGGTTTAAAGGGTGGCCCATAGCGCCTATCAACTTCAAGCCTTCGTTTTTAGGAAGACGGGTGTCTTGGTCGAGAGTTATAACATACTTTATCTTTGAAAAGATTTTTTTATCTCCTCCGAAGACGGAAAACTTTCCCTTTTCTTGCCCCAGTAAAAATCTGTTGAACTCTCTTAGTTTACCTCTTTTTCTTTCCCACCCCATCCAAAGGTTTTCCCGGGGGTTCCATTTTCTTTCTCTTATCAAAATGAAAAACTCCGAAGGATATTTTTCATTTATTCTTTTAATTTTTCTTTTTGCAAAATCAAGCAGCTTATCGTCTGAAACTAGTTTCTTTTTTGAGCTGTCCTTGTAATCTAAAAGAAGTCCGAAGTTTAAGTTCCGGGCCTTGTTAGCTAAGTGGTGAACCTCTAAACGTTGAATTAACTCTTCAATTTCTTCCCTGCTGCGTAGAAAAGCAGGAATAACGAGTATGGTGGAGTGTTCTTCGGGGATTTTGTCTTTAAACTCAAGTTTCGGGAGAAGTTTGGGAGGAAGATATTTTCCACATGCTAAGTGTAGTGCGTTTACCGCTATTTCACTCGCAGGAACAATCCCGAAGGCGGCGGCAAGAAGCAGCGGCTTCACCCCTCCTCCTAAAAGTCCGGTCAAAGTTAAAAGAAACCCCAAGCAAACGGTGGTAAGAGAAGCTATTCCTCCAAAGTAAACTTTTTCCGGGTGGTTGTATAAAAAACGGAGTGTCTTTTCTTTTTGGGTGGGGTTGTAATTTAAATTTTCCTCGAAAGTTTCACGGCCTTCTCCCACCAGCCAGTAGCCGATGTGTTTTTTGCGGGTGGTTTTTTGTTTTTCAGCCAGATTGATCAGCACTTTTGCCACTTCTCTTTCCGTTAAACTCGTGTTGTCAGCCAGATTTTGGATGGAGGTTCGATATCGGTTCCTTGATTTAAAGTCCATTTGGGGGTAGTGTCCGGAAGGGTCGTTTCTTAGTATTTTTTCCAAGTGGCTTAATTTTTCCACTATCTTTTTCCACTCCAGCGTTAAAATGTGTCTCATGCTGTCGATGGTGTTGGTGACCGATATCTGATTTGCAGCCTGGTGCTGTCTTTCCTTGGTGATGGCGGACTGGACGGTGAGACCCTTTTTGGAAAGGTTTCTTTTGAACCACTTTAAAAGAGGAAGTATATTCTCTCCCTGGTCATAAAGTCTTTCCAACATTTGGAGAGCGAAAGCAGGGGAGGGGTCCGCATGGGCGGAGGTTAATTCCTTAAAGGTTTCCCCTTGTTTTTTATGCGGGATGTTTTTTTCCTTCAAAATACGCTTGGCCCAGTAGTTTGCTTTTTTTTGTTCTTCTTGGACTCTTTTTACTCTCGCTCCCAGCCTTTTCAAGTTTTCAACAAAAGCAAGGCGAAGCATCATGGGGAGGATCCAAAGCTCCTTTGTGGTTAAACCGTCTTCGGATTGATAGCCACGGACCAATTCGTAAAAATTCTCCAAATCAAATTTGGCGTCACTGTGGATGAGAAACTTTTCGGCTATCTCGTAAATTCTAGGATAATCTTTTCTTTTTCCCTCCTTTAATTTGGGAAGTTCGGGGTAGCCCTTTTTAGGAAGATTTGCCTTACAGTCTTTAAGATGTTCTCTGATGACATAAAAGTTGTCTACGAACCATTCTGTGGCAGGGAGAAAGGAGTAGTCCTGGTCTGATTCGATAAAAGAGCGGTGAAGGTCGGTGAGAAACTTAGCGTTTTCTTCAAACCTTGAAACTATTTTAGAAGGTTTCTCGGGTGACACCTCAGACTTTTGCGTTTTGGCTAATTTTTCTCCCAATTTGAAAAGATCTTCTGAAGGAAGAATCTTTCCTCTCAGGGGTTTTTTTATTTTTTTGTTTTCAAGGTGTTTTTTCATAAATAAAAAACCCTTATGTAAGGGCTTATTATTTCTTGTATTGTTCAAAGTCCAAAGCAGCTTTTGGATTTTGGGGTCTTAAGAGTTCCAACACCTTTTTTCTTATAGAAGAAGACTGCACCGTTTCATTTGTGGATGTTTTTTGAATCCATTTTTCTATTTCTGAAGCTATTGATTCTGCTTCTGCAGGAGAGGCTCCTGCTGATGTAATACTTTTTATCACTTTTTCTCTTTCAAATTTTTCTAAATCTCCGTCTCTTTTTCTTACCTTTGTGCTTAACATTTTTGGTATTTTAATAAAAAAACGATTGAATCTTCAATCTTACTGGTTTGTCTCTTTTATCTTGTTTTTCCAATTATATCTTAACAAGGCGTTCGGTGCAAGATTTTTTCATCTTTTTCTTGAAAAAAACAAAGGTTGGGAGTATAATCAAATTAGTGATTCCGGGGTAGCTCAGCGGTAGAGCGGATGCCTGTAAATACTTGCAGCTTTTTGTCGAAAGGCAAATTGAAAAACTGGGTGAATTCAGGGAAACCTAAAGTTTTCTAAAAACTAAGGCAATCCTGAGCCAAGCCTTTGTTTAACAAAGGAAGGTGCAGAGACTTATAGCGCCCAGCACCTAAATGACAAAAGTCACAGGGTGATGAGATAGTCCACGCGCTTGGAAACAAGGGAATTAAGTGTAAGCATTAGGTCGTGGGTTCGAATCCCACCCCCGGAGCCA
>CAYLVJ010000012.1:0-12480 GCA_964387175.1 uncultured Candidatus Saccharibacteria bacterium
GCTTTAAACACATCGTCGGTGTAGTCAACCGGAAGCTGGGTGGAGTTGGTGTAATAAGGGGTTTCTTTGGTTCCCGAAGTTATGATATCAGGATATTTCTCCTTGTCTTTAAGCGCCAAACGATAGCTGGTCCCTTCAGCCGGTGAAGCTTCCAAGTTGTAAAGATTGCCTGTTTCTTCCTGATACTCCAAAAGCTTGTCTCTCATAAGGTCCATCACCTCCTTGGTGAACGCTTTCCCTTTTCTCGTTCCAATGTCTTTTCCCATAAGGTTTAAGACGGCTTCGTTCATTCCCACCAAACCGATGGTTGAGAAGTGGTTGTCCCAATACCCCCCTCTCATTTTTTTCACGCTGGAAAGCCAATGCTTGCAATAAGGATAAAGTCCTTTTTCCGTAAAGTTTTCCACCGTCTTTCTTTTTATCTCCAGGCTTTCTTTAGACAGCTCCATCAACTCTTCCACACGGTCTAAAAATTCTTTTTTGTTCTCGCTTAGATAACCAATACGAGGCATGTTAAGGGTTACAACCCCGATAGAACCAGTTAAAGATCCAGCTCCGAAAAGCCCTCCGCCGCCTCTGTTGTAAAGCTCTTTTTTCGAAATCCGCAATCTGCAGCACATACTGCGGATATCCTCGGGCTCCATGTCGGAATTAAGATAATTTCCGAAGTAATTAATGCCGTACTTAGCAGTCGCCTCCCACATCGGCTCCAAAGATTTTTTCTCCCAGGGAAAATCATCAGTAACATTTATCGTCGGAATGGGAAACGTGAAAACCCTTCCTTGAGCGTCACCCTCGATCATCACTTCATAAAGTGCCCTGTTGAGCATGTTCATCTCTTCCTGGAACTCGCCATAAGTGAAGTCCTGAGGTTCCCCGCCGACAATAACGGACTGATCGGTAAAAAGAGGAGAAGGGGAAATGTCAAGGGTGATATTGGTAAAAGGAGTTTGAAAACCGACCCTCGTAGGAACATTCATGTTAAACAAAAACTCCTGCATCGCCTGCTTGACCTGCCTGTAGGAAAGATGATCAATTCGGATAAAAGGAGCTAAAAGAGTATCGAAGTTGGAAAAAGCAACTGCTCCCGCCACCTCGCCTTGAACCGTGTAAAGAAAGTTTACAATCTGCCCCAGAGCGGTTTTAAAGTGTTTAGGCGGTTTAGATTGAATCTTTCCTTTAACCCCGCCGAACCCTTCCGTGAGCAGTTCGTAAAGGTCCCAACCGGCACAATAAGCACCGAGTGTTTGAAGATCGTGAATGTGGAGATCGCTTTCTCTTTCTGCTTTTCTTATCTCCTCGGGATAAACCTTTTCCAGCCAGTACCTTTTAACCAAGTGGGCGGCGACATAGTTGTTAAGCCCTTGGAGGGAATAACTCATGTTCGCATTTTCTTTAACCTCCCAGTCCAACTTGCGGAGATACTGATCCACCTTATCTACGCCTTCTTCCTCCGCTTGAGCCATTTCTCTCAACTTTCTATGCTGCTCCCGGTAGAGGATATATGCTTTGGCCGCCTTGAAAAGGTTTTTTTCAATTAAAACTTTTTCTACACAATCCTGGATATTTTCAACAGAAATGGGCTCTTCGCCTTCAAAATCCCGGTTAATAAGATCCACCACTTCCCCAGCCAGCGCCTCAGCTCTTTCTTCTCCGTTTTCTTTGGTCGCTCGAAGCGCCTCATGAATAGCTTTTTTAATTTTTTCTTCTTTAAAGCTTACAATTTTTCCATCCCGCTTTTTAACACGGTTGACCTTCTTGTCCATTAAACTTAAAATTTTAAATTACTAAAAGGGCTGATTCTCAAAGGCCCAAAAACAAATTAGAAACCAGTTGCAATCACCGTTACCTTGATATTTCCTTTTTTTAGTTTTTCATCCTGGATCGCCCCGAATATCACTCTAGTGTTTTTTCCTCCGTTTTCTGTAATCACTTCCGCCGCTTCATTAATCTCATGCAAGCTTATATCCTCCCCGCCCGAAATATTAAACAAAATTCCTCCCGCCTCGGAAATGGAAACATTCAAAAGAGGAGAGGAAAGGGCTTCTCTGGCCGCCCGGGCGGCTCTTTTTTTACCGCTTGCTTTACCAATACCGAAAAAGGCGGTTCCCGAATCTTTCATAATTGATTTCACATCGGCAAAATTGACATTGACTATACCCGGCAGAGCGACAAGGTCTGAAATTCCCTTAACCGCTTGGTGTAAAACCTCATCACACTTTTCAAAAGCCTCCGAAACGGACGTACTTGAATCAAGAACTCTAGTTAAATTGGCATTCGGAATAACAATCAAGGTGTCGGTTGACTCTTCAAGTTCTCTTTTCGCTTTTTCAGCTACTTGAGATCTTACCTCGCCTTCAAATTCAAAAGGGGTGGTGATAACACCGATGGTCAACGCTCCCATTTCCTGAGCTAGATCAGCTACAACAGGAGCTGCTCCCGATCCGGTCCCTCCCCCGAGTCCGGTGGTTATGAAAATAATATCGGCTCCTTTCAAAGCTTCCCTTATCTCTTCTTTTTGCTCCAAAGCGGCTTCACGACCCACCTCCGGTCTCATCCCCGCTCCCAAGCCTCTGGTTATTTTCTTACCGATTCTTATCTTTTTATCGGAAGCTTTCTTTTCCAAGTCCTGAGCATCGGTGTTTATGGAGATAAGCTCCACTTTTTCCAGCTTTTTCTTTTTCATACGGTTAACCGCATTCCCCCCCGATCCTCCCACCCCGACAACTTTTATGCTCACGTCTCTCATATTTAGGGTATGAAATCTTTTAAAATGCTTTTTACTTTTTTCCAAAATTTCCAATTTATTCCTCTCCCGTCCATTTCTCTAAATTTTTTAGCCTGCAGACAAAGACCGCAGACGGCTGCCAGTGAGGGATCTTTTTGGGCAGGTGAAAATCCCTGCGGCGTTCCAATCCGTGAAACTATTTCCATCTCTTCTTTTGCCATTTCAGAAATCCCCGGCATGTTGGCCCCGCCCCCCGTTACAACCACCCCGCCCGGCAGCTTCAAAGAACCGTGCTCCTGCCAATCTTCTCTAACTAATTTAAATATCTCTTTCAGCCGGGGGTCTATTATCCTCCCCAGCTTTGACTTAGAAAAAGTCAACTTCTTTTCCGATTCCTTTTCTTTAATTTCCAGTTTCTTGTTCCCCCTCATCCCGCATTCTCCAAACTTAAGCTTTATCTCTTCGGCAGTGTCAACATCAGTTCTCAACCCGACCCCGATATCTTTTGTCACATTAAAAGAACCCACAGGCATAACCCCCGCTTTTTTTAAAACCCCCTCCTTGTAAACAGCATAACCGGTCGTACCGCTTCCGATATTTACCACCATCACCCCCAACTCCCTTTCCCGGGGCGTTGAAACAGCTTCGGCGGAAGCCAAGGGCTTAGCCATCACATGGCCGATCTGCCATCCGGCGTTTAAAACTGCTTCAGTAAGATTTTCAAAATAAGGAACGAAATGTAAAAGAGCCAATATTTTAACCTGGAGCCTGACCCCCTTCATCCCGACGGGTTTTTTGACTCCGCCTTCTTTATCAACTTTGTACTCTTGCGGAAAAATCCTCAATATTTCCCAATTGTCCCGGATGGGAAAAGTCTGAGCCGCGTTTTTTACTCTTTTAACGTCTTCGTCGGAGACAACCTGGTCAGCCCTGGAAACCGCTATCGTGCCGGTTGACTCTTTAGATCGAAGGTGGCTCCCGTTTAATGTGATAAAAACTTCATCAAAATTTTGACCTGCTTCTTTTTGAGTCCTCATTAAAACCTTAGAAACAATGTCGGAAACCTTGTCAGAATCAACCACCACCCCCCTCCGGATGCCAAAAGAACTTTCTGAAACCTTGCTTATCACTTCCAATTTGGAACCTTCTGGAGAAAGATACCCCGCCAAAGATTGAATCTTTGACGTCCCTATATCCAAGCCTACCAATAAATTATTCCTGGGCATGTTTTTTTGTTTTTAAACGTGAACCGCGCGCGGTTCATGATTGATTATAAACTTTTTCCTTTTTTTTCATCTTTTCCGCCTCCTCCTCCTTTTTATGATTGTACCCCAAAAGATGCAAAAGGCCATGGATAAAGGTTTTCCTCAAATCGTTTTCAAAGTCATCTCCTCTTTCTTTTACAACCTCCGGACAGATAAAGATTTGCCCCAGTTCCTTTTTAGGACCCGGGAAAGCGTTTTCTCTGAAGGGAAAGGACAAAACATCCGTCGCTTTTTCTTCCTCTCTCCAAATCTTGTTTATCCCCCGCATCTTGTCTTTTTTTAAAAAAGCAACCGAAACCTCAGCTTCTTTAACCTCTTCTTCCTTTAATACCTTCCCAGCTAATCTTTCAAGACCTTCCTCATCTATTTTGAAATCTGAAAGGTTTAAAAACTCCATCATGTAGAAAGAAGATCTTTTACTACTTCACTTACCAGACCGCCTTCTGCTTTTCCCCTCATCTCGGACATTAGTTTGTTCATCACCCGCCCCATATCTTCAATACCTTCCGCACTTTCTTCTTTTATCACCTCCCGCGCTCTTTCTTCCACTTCTTCTTTTGAAAGTTGCCGGGGAAGATACTTTTTCAAAATCTCTATTTCTTTTTCTTCTTTTTGAATCAGGTCGCCTCTTTCCCCTTTCTTAAAGCCTTCTATCGCTTCTTTTCTTTTTTTAATCTCGGATAAAACCAACTGGGCGGCTTCTTCTTCTTTCAAGGCGCTTTTTTCATCCGGGTCGGTATCTCCTTCTTTAACCAAGCGGTACCTTTTTTTTCTTCTTTTGTTCCGGATAGAACTTACAAGAAGCCTCAAAACACTGAGCTTTTCTTTCTCGCTCTTTTTTAAGGCTTCTTTCATGTCCTTTTTAATTTTTTCTTCAAGCATTTTACAGTCTTTTGCCCAGTTTTTTCATCCTCTCCCTTTCCTTTTTGATACGCATTCCCCTTAAGGCTTTTTTCTTTTTTTTGCTTTTACTCAAGGGCCTTTCGTAAAACTGCGTTTCTTTTATCCTTCGATAAATACCGGTTCTTCTCATGATTCTTGAAAAGCGGCGTACCACGCTGCGCGAGGATTCGTTGTCTTTTCTTTCTACTCTTAAACTCATATTTTTACAATCTTTTTTTAATTTCTTTTACAACTTTGTCTAATTTGACCTTTTCTTGCTTCCCCTCCTTCATATCTCTTATTATAATCTCTCCTTCCGCCAACTCCTTTTTACCCAGAATAAGAGTGTAACGCGTCCCCAATTCTTCCGCCCGGCTCAACTGACTGCTCAAGGCGTCACGGGAAAAGTCTTCATAAACCAAAATCCCTTTACTCCGCAGCTCTTCAAAAAGAGATAAAGCTTTTCTTTTAGCGGTAATACCCACCTGGGCTAAAAATACCTGCGGTTTTTCGTGTTCGTAGGGTTTTATCTTTCTTTTTTTCATAAGATCGGCTATCCTCTCCATCCCCATCGCTCC
Organism: uncultured Candidatus Saccharibacteria bacterium; assembly: GCA_964387175.1. Classification (GTDB taxonomy): domain Bacteria; phylum Patescibacteriota; class Minisyncoccia; order Minisyncoccales; family CAYTKG01; genus CAYLVJ01. The sequence goes on from CAYLVJ010000012.1 coordinate 5,454, forward strand.
TCCACAGGCAGGAACCTTGTTTGATCCGAAGTTTTTAAGAAGCTGATCGTAGCGTCCTCCCCCCACCAGAGCCGTGGATTTATCTTCCTTTGACGTTATTTCAAAAACCGTCCGGGTGTAATAATCAAGCCCTCTCACTAAAAACGGATCAAGCTCATAAGGAACCTCCAGCTCGTCCAAAAACTCCAGCACCTCTCTAAAGTGCACCCGGCATTTTTTCCAGAGAGAATCCAAAACTTGCGGGGCCTCCCTAGCTATATCTTGACACTTTTTTTTCTTACAATCCAGAATACGCATCACATTTTTATCCAGCCGGCGCTTGCAGTCTTTACACAAGTCTTTTTTTCTTTCCTCGAAAAACTCCTTTAAATCCTCGCTGTATCTTTCCCGGCAGCGGCTGCACCCTATGGAATTAACATAAATTTTAAGGTCGCTGAAACCAAGTTCCTTCAGCAAGTTGTAAAAAAAGTAGATGACAAAGGGGTCAACCACAGAATTTTTTCTCCCCAAAACTTCTATTCCGAACTGCCTGAACTCCCTCCATCTTCCCGCCTGCGGCCTCTCGTGCCTGAAAAAACGCCCTAAGTACCAAAGCTTAACCGGTTTAGTCCAGCTTTTCATCCCGTTTTCAATGTAAGCGCGGGCGATACCAGCCGTACCTTCCGGCCTCAAAGCAAGGGTTGTTTTCCCTTCCTTCAAGGTATACATCTCCTTTTCCACCACGTCCGTTCCTTCTCCCACCCCCTCGGTAAAAAGATCCTTCTCCTCAAAAGAAGGAATCCTTATCTCCTGGAATCCGTAGGCTTCAGCCATTTCTCTGCAAACTTTTTCTATTTTTAAAAAAAAGTCGAGCCGCTCGCCGAAAAGATCATACGTTCCTCTCGGTCTTTGATATTTTTTATTCTTAGACATTTTCCTTAATATTTACAACTGGATAAAAAAGAAAGCTGATCTCCTCCAAACCGTATGCAGGAGGTTTGAACCTTTGCATGTCGCCCAAGGGAAGCACCCTGAAAAAAGCTCTTCCTATGATCCTTTCTTCAGAAAGGGGCCCCCAGCTTCTGGAGTCGGAAGAAAAAGAACGATTATCTCCCAATAAAAAATATTCATCTCCGCTCAACTTAACATCCACCTTTCCGGTAGTTAAAGAATCCTGGGGAAGATAAAAGGATTCATCCAAAACATATTCCTTGCCTTCTTTAAAAACGTGAACCCCCTGATCTTTTATTACCACCCTTTCTCCCGGCAGCCCCACAATCCTTTTTATATACCTCGTTTGAGACTGTGTAGGAGCGTGAAAAACAACGACTTCGCCCCGGGCGGGAGAACGGAACCTGTAGGTGATCTCGTCAACGATAAGGTAGTCTCCGTCTTCAAAGTTGGGATTCATAGAACCCCCGTTAACAACGAAAGGTTGGAATAAGAAATAGCGGATAGGCAAAACGATGGCCAACGCTAGAACGGCCATCTTTATTACTTCCCAAAAAAATTTTAACGTTTCATCCATATTTAAGTTATTATAATAAAAATTGGGGAAATTGCAAAAGCGGGAAAAAAGATAATTTATGTTATTATAACAAATATGATTCTTTTGGTCGGACTCGGCAATCCAGGAAAAAAATACGAAAACACCCCCCACAACATCGGTTTCCAGATGATCGATTTTTTAGCCGGTGAAAAAAAATGGAAGAAGGATAAAAGATGCCGGTGCCTTAAAAAAAAGATAGAAATTGAAAGCAAAATAGTGGAAACGGCTAAACCCCTCACCTTTATGAACCGCTCCGGAGAAAGTGTGGCCTGCTTGAAAAAGAAACTCGGTTTAAAAACAGAGGAGATCGTCGTTGTCCACGACGATTTTGACCTGAAACTGGGGAGGGTGAAAGTAACGGTGGGGGCGGGACCGGGCGGCCACAAAGGAGTAAAGTCGATAATAAAGGAAATAGGCTCGAAAGACTTCACCAGAATAAGAATCGGGGTTAAACCTCAGGGAGGTGTAAGAATCCCCTTGGAAGAATTTGTTCTTCAAAGTTTTTCTCCGAGCCAAAGAAAAGAAGTTCAAAAAACAAAAAAGTTTTTTAAAAATATCGTAAGTACCTTAATTTGTGAAGGAACGGAAAAAACAATGAGTGAATTTAACAAAAAAAAGACGTGACACTTGCTTTTGGCCTGAGAAAAAGCCAAAGGAACTGACGAGCAAAAGCTGCCGCCCCTTAATTTAAAAGAAACAGATCAAGGAGGAGAATCCGTTTCTCAACTTTTTCTCAGACCAGAAAGAAATGTCCCACCCGTCTTTTCTTGTCCTACCCTTTTCTTAAGTTGAATATAGGACAGGAAACCCTTATTGTCAATAACAAAAAGAACCTTGGAAGAAAAAAATTCTAAAAGCCAGTTTGCACAATAAGCGTGTCCGACACTTTAAAGATTATTAGAATAAGAAATTACCCGAAGTTTAAACATGAAACTTGTAATCGTAGAGAGCCCAACCAAAACAAAAACCCTGGGCAAGTACTTGGGTAAAAGGTTCGAGGTGGCCGCCACCCTGGGACATGTTAGAGATTTACCTAAAAAAAGTTTCGGGGTTGATTTAAAAAGTTTCGAGCCGCAATACGAAACAATAAGGGGAAAAAAGAAAGTAATAAAAAAGTTAAAAAAATTAGAAAAAGAAGCGGATGAAGTAATTTTAGCTACAGACCTCGACCGTGAAGGAGAAGCGATCGCATGGCACACTAAAGAGGCTCTTGGGGTAAGCGAATATCAAAGAATCGTCTTCCACGAGATCACAAAACAAGCCATCAAAAAAGCACTTCAAAATCCAAGAAAAATAGATGAAAACCTAATAAACGCCCAACAGGCAAGAAGAATTCTGGACCGGATCGTAGGATACAAACTCTCCCCCCTTCTTTGGAAGAAGGTAGCCAAAGGTCTTTCGGCCGGGAGAGTCCAGTCCGTCGCTCTCCGCCTCATAACGGAAAGAGAAAGAGAGATTGAAAAGTTCACTCCTCGTGATTACTGGAGCGTGCACGCTTTCTTCAAGCATGACCCCGACTTCAACGCCAAACTTAGAGAAATTAAAAAGGAGCGTCTTAAAAAATTCAGTATTGCCTCTTCCGAAGAAGCGAAAGAAATCATTCAAAACCTCGAAGATGAAGATTTTATCGTTGAGAAAATAACAAAAAAGAAAAAGAAGAGATTTCCTTTCGCCCCCTTCATAACCAGCACCCTGCAGCAGGAGGGATGGTACAAGTTCAGCTTTTCTTCCAAACAGACGATCTACCTCGCCCAGCAGCTTTACGAAAAAGGTCTCATCACCTACCACCGTACAGATTCTCTTCATCTTTCCAAGGAAGCAACGGACAAGGCAGAAAAAATTATTCTAAAAGAATTCGGAGAAAAATACTGGCCCGGGAAAAAAAGAAGCTTTAAAACAAAATCCACCTCCGCCCAGGAAGCTCACGAAGCCATCCGCCCGGCCCACCCCGAGAAAAAACCCAGCGACATCAAATTAAAAGGAGGAGAGGAAAAACTCTACCGACTCATCTGGCAGAGATTTATAGCTTCCCAGATGAACCCGGCCGTTTTTAACCAAGCAAGGGTTGGTATAAAAGCGGGGGAAGGAACCTTTAGAGCAACCGGCCAAACCCTTCTTTTTGACGGATTTTTAAAGGTATACCCTGTCCGCTTCAAAGAAAACTTGCTGCCGGCACTTTCAGAAGGAGAAAAACTAGACCTTGAAAAACTAAAAAGCAAAAAACACTCAACCCGCCCTCCCGCCAGATGGAGCGAGGCAACCTTGATTAAGGAAATGAAAAAACTGGAGATAGGAAGGCCTTCAACCTACGCCCCCATTATCTCGGTCATCCAAGAAAGAAATTATGTCGGATTGAATCAAAAAAAGAGGTTCTACCCAACAGATCTAGGAAAGACCGTCAACGATCTTTTGGTCAAACACTTCCCCAAAATTGTAAACGTAGAGTTCACCGCCCGCATGGAAAAAAACTTGGACAAGGTGGCGGGAGGAAAAAAAGAATGGAAAGAGGTGTTGCGAGAGTTTTGGAAACCTTTCAAGGAAAACCTCGACAAAAAATATGAGGAAATAGAAAAGAAGGTGGAAAAAACAGACAAGGAATGCCCCGAATGCGGCGCCCCTCTTATTCTAAGAATGAGCAAGTACGGAAAGTTTTATGGCTGCAGTAAATTCCCAGAGTGCAAATACACCAAGCCGATCCTGAAAAAAGTCGGGGTCAGCTGTCCTCAGTGCGAGGAAGGTGAAATAATTGAAAAAAGAACTAGAAAGGGGAAAATATTTTACGGATGCAGCCGATGGCCCAAGTGCGACTTCGCCCTTTGGGAAAAACCCACCGGAGATAAATGCCCCGAATGCGGATCCTTGGTGACTATAAATAAAAAGGGAAGGGTAAAATGCTCCAACAAAGAATGTGAGTGGCAGGGATAAAAAATTAAAATTCCCGGAAGGTTTTCTCTGGGGAGCGGCGACCTCCGCCTACCAGGTGGAAGGAGGAATCACCAAAAACAACTGGGCTGAAACCTTCCCAGCCGGCGAGGCCGCCGGACACTACCGTCTTTTTGAAAAGGATTTCGACTTGGCTTTAAAACTCAACCACAACGCCCACCGCTTGTCTTTGGAGTGGTCAAGAATCGAGCCGGAATCGAATCAATTCAACCAAGAAGAGATAGATCACTACCGAAAAGTCTTAACCGCCTTAAAGAAAAGAGGGATGAAAACCTTTCTCACACTTTTTCACTTCACCACTCCTTTGTGGATGAGCTGGGCCGATTCCAAGTCGGCCTTTTATTTCTCCCGATTTACAAAACTAGCCTTGAAAGAATACCAAGATCTGGTTGATTTTTGGATAACGATAAACGAACCCGTAATTTACGCACCACTTTCTTATCTTACCGGCAAATGGCCCCCGCAGAAGAAAAATCCTTTTTTATTTTCAAAGGTTTTTAAAAACATGATAAAGGCTCACAAAAGAGCTTACAAAGTCCTAAGCGAAAAGCAAGAAAAAGTGGGGATAGCTAAAAACAATACCTGGTTTAACCCGGGAGGAAACCCGATACTTAAGGCGCTGTTTATACCTGCCAGTCAGCTAAACAACCACTTTTTTCTTGAAAGAATAAAAAATCAGCTCGATTTTATAGGAGTCAACTATTATTTCACCAAAGGCAGGGGCAAAAAAGACAAACCAGTCTCCGATATGGGCTGGAGGATAAACCCCGAGGGGTTGTACCACGTCTTGTGCGAACTTAAAAGATACGACTTGCCTGTCTACATTACTGAAAACGGGTTGGCCGACAGGAAAGACGAACTACGGGAAGATTTCATTAAAAAACATCTTTACTGGGCCCACAAAGCCATGGAAGAAGGGGTTAGTCTGAAAGGTTATCTTCATTGGTCTCTTTTGGACAACTTCGAGTGGGCGGACGGTTTTTCGCCCCGCTTCGGATTAATTAAGGTTGATTACGAAACCTTGGAGAGGGAAATAAGAAGCTCCGCCCGAAGTTATGCTCGTATTGTGAAAACAAATACTTTAAAAATATGTGGATAATTGCTACAATTTTTTCCTACCTTCTTTTCGCCGTAGGGTCGTTAATCGACCGCTTTATCTTAACGAAAAAAAAGCTCAAGGCGTCAACCTACGCCTTTTTTGTCGGTCTTTTGGGCTTGATATTCGTAGTCGCCCTTCCCTTGCTTTGGAAGTTTGTTCCGCCCCGCCCCAAACCGCAAACGATTTTTTTAGCTCTTATGGCCGGGTTCGTTTGGGTCACAGCTGTTTTCTTGGCTTACAAAGCTATTAAAAAAAGTGAGGTATCAAGAGCCTCTCCCACTATCGGCGCTTTTTTACCCATTCTTTCCTTGATTTTTTCTTTTCTTTTTTATTCTCAAAAACCTGTTTTAGCGCTTCCTCATTTTGGAGCCTTTTTTCTTTTAACAAGCGGGGGGGTAATTCTTTCTTTAGAAAAGAAAAAGGAGGAAATAAGGGTGGAAAATTTAAAAAGAGGGGGGCTGGCGGCCCTGGCTTTTGCTCTCGGCTTTCTTCTTATGAAAAAGACTTATCTCCAGGCCGGCTTTCTTTGGGGTTTTGTGCTTATGAGAACAGGAGGAGTATTAGCTTCGCTTTTCTTTTTAACCTTCAAAGAAACAAAGGAGCAGATTTCAAAGGGAAAAGGGGGGAAAGAAAAAACTTCTTTTTTTGTTATAGGGGGACAAATAATTACAGGGATTGCTTTTTTACTTCAAAACTACGCTGTTTTTGAAGCCCACTTCAGCCAGGTTCCGGTAATAAACGCCTTGGAAGGTGTGCGTTATGCGTTTTTGTTTCTTTTCGTCCTCCTCCTGGGAAAAACCAAGCCGGACATATTAAAAGAAGAAATGGAAGGGGTGGCAATTATTCAAAAATCCATCGGGATTCTTCTAATCTGGGGTGGATTAATTTTACTCACCTTTTAAATATGAAAAAGCTTTTAATAATTCCAATAGTAATCCTTCTTCTCACCTTTGCTTTCTTTTTTGTAGGAAAAGCACCCAAAAGAGAGGTAAAATGGGGAGTTAACTACTCCGCCAAACACGCCCGTCAGTTGGGACTGAGTCACCGAGAAACTTATCTAGCCGTTTTAAACGATTTGAAGCCGGGGAGGATAAAAATAGCGACTCACTGGGATGACTTGGAGCCCGAGGAAAACGAATTTCATTTTAGCGAGTTGGACTGGATGATAAAAAAAGCAAAAGAAAAAAACATAAAAATACTTTTGGTGGTAGGGATGAAAACTCCCCGCTGGCCCGAGTGTCACATTCCTTTGTGGGCTCAAGACCTTTCAACCGAAAAAAGAGAAGAAAAAGTTAGAGACCTAACAAAAGAAGTAGTTTCCAGATACAGCAGCGAAGAAGCCGTCTGGGCTTTTCAAATCGAAAACGAACCTTTTCTTGATTTCGGGGTCTGCCCGGAGAGAGGAAAAGATTTTCTCAAAAAAGAAGTGGCTTTGGCCCGGTCCTTAACCGACAAGA
>CAYLVJ010000013.1:0-9021 GCA_964387175.1 uncultured Candidatus Saccharibacteria bacterium
GAAAAGATTGATGATCCCAACCAAGCGAAAAAACTGGTAAGAAGCGTCTTTGAAGAATTTAAACTTCCTTATATCAGTCTTACTCCGACTTTTTCGGTTTGTCCTACTCACGGATATCTTTCTGGGGAACACTTCGAATGTCCTAAATGCACCATAAAGCAGCCCTGCGAGGTTTATTCAAGAATCGTCGGCTACCTCCGCCCTGTTAGTCAGTGGAACGACGGTAAAAGACAAGAGTTTGCGGAAAGAAGGGAGTATAAGTATCAAAAATGAAATGAAGATAGGGGGCTTTCAAAAATTCACCCTCGTTGACTATCCTGAAAAATTAGCCTGCACCGTGTTTTTTTCCGGCTGCTCTTTTCGGTGTCCTTGGTGTCACAACAAGGAGCTTGTTTTACCCGAGGAAATAAGAAACCACCCTCAAATTCCTCTTGAGGAAGTTTTTGAGTTTTTAAAGAAAAGAGAAGGAAGATTGGAAGGAGTAGTGCTTACGGGAGGAGAACCTACCATTAATCCAGACCTTCCTTCTTTTTGCCGACGGGTGAAAGAAATGGAGTATAATGTTAAGCTGGACACCAACGGCTGTAACCCGGAAATGATTAAAAAACTGACAAGCGAAAACCTGATTGATTATGTGGCGATGGATATTAAGTCTCCGCGGGAGAAGTATTTTCAGGCTATCGGAGGAAAGATTTTTTTTGAAGAGGTGGATGGTGGACGGGGAGATTTTTGGAAGAACAATCTTTTGGACAATATAGAAAAAAGCATAGATTTTTTGAAGGAAGAGCGAGTTGAGTATGAATTCCGCACCACTGTTGTTCCCGGGCTTTTAAGTGAAAGAGACGTTAAAAAAATAGCCAAATGGATCTCTCCCGCCCAGCGTTATTATCTGCAGGAATTTAGACCTGCTGAAGAGGTGCCGAATCACGTAAAAAAAGCTTTGTATGAAGAAGATTTTTTACGTAAATTAGCCAAAGAAATTGAACCTTTTTTTGGCGAGTGCGGGTTGAGAAAAAGTTAATCAAGAATAATAAAAAAATATGCAAGAAGAAATAGATAAAGGTTTTAAAAAGCGCGGCCTCTCAAGTTTCGGAAGTTTGTTCCAAAAGGCTTGGCGTATTTACAAAGAGAATCTTCTAATGTTAGTTGGAATCGCAGCTGTTCCTGTTTTTGTGTCGTTTTTACTTTCTTTTTTTGGGGAGGGGATGTTTCAGGCTACGGGAGGTCTTAGCATCTTTGCAGCCATTTCCTTGGGCTTTGTTTTGCTTCCCGTTCTTTTTGTAATTATGATCTGGAGTCAGGCGGCTCTTCTTTGGGCGGTTAAAAAAAGAGAGGAGGTCAAAGGCATAAAAGAAGCTTACAAAAAAAGCTGGAAGGTGGCTTTTGCCGTTTGGTGGGCGGGGGTTTTGAGTGCGTTGGTTGCTGGCGCCGGCTTCTTGTTTTTAATTATACCGGGGATTTATCTTTCTCTTTGTTTTGCCTTTTCTTCTCTGGTAGCAGTGGATGAAAAGAAAAAAGGTTTTAAAACGCTTCAAAGGAGCAAACAGCTTGTGGACGGACACTGGTGGGGGGTTTTAGGTCTTTTTTTCCTTTTCGGAGTGGTTATAGCTGTAATCAGCCTTATTTTAAGTCTTGTCGTAGGTCTTTTTGTTACCCTTCTTTCTTTTACCGGTATCTTAAGCGAGGCGGTTGGATATATTCCAAGTCTTTTAATCGCACCTTTAAGTATTATTTGGCTGGTTGTTTTGTACGAGGAGTTGAGGGAAATTAAAAAGGGGGTTGAAGTTAAAAAACCTGCTATTTCCAAAACACTAATAATCATCCTTATTGTTTTGGGTCTTTTAATGGCAGTTTCAATTCCTGCGATAATAGCGGTTTCTCTGCGCGGACCTCGATATTCTCAAGCTTCTTCCGCCCGGGTAATTGCCTCTATGAGCCAGCTTCGTACGGTGGCGGAAGTGACATATAGCTACGAAACCGGTTATAACATCTCCTGCAGCAATGATGAGGTTGGGGATTTGTGTGAAGATATTCGGGAGTATTCGGGTCAGGAACCTGTGATTTACGCTGAAGGTGACAGTTACTGCGCTTACGTTGAGCTTCCCGACGGGGGGTACTATTGTATTGACAGCGCTGGAAATGCGGAAGAGACAGAAAACAGCCCCGCCTCTTACTGCAACTCGGTTGATTTGAGATGTTCTCCTTAAAAACTTTAAAGTGGCCTGAGGTGGTGGAAAAAGCGGCTTTGTTTTTCGTCCTGGGGATTTTAGCCGGGGCGGTGAACCTTGACCTTTTCGGTCAAGGTTTGTTTTTTTTGCTTTCTTTTTTAATCTTTCTTTTTTGCCTTTCAAAAGACAAAAGATTTCTTGTTCTTTTGGGGCTTCTTTGCCTATCTTTTTTGGGTTTTTTTTATTTCCAAAAGGACCTTAAAAAAACAGAAAGGCCTGATCTCGAGGGTTTTTTCGATCAAAAAGACACGTGGAAAGGAAGAGTTGTGGGAGAGGTTGAGACCCTTTCTTTTAAAAAGAACTTTGTGGTGGAGATAGAAGAGCTTGGAGCGAAGGCGAGGGTTTCGGATCATCTTTATCCCGTTGTAGCCTCCGGAGACGTTGTTTTGCTTGAGGGAAAACTTGTAAAGCCGGAGCCTTTTAATGGGTTTAACTACCCTTTTTACCTAAGAAGACAAGGAATTTATTTTTTAATAAAATACCCCGAGGTTGAGGTTTTAAAAAAAAGTTCTTTTTGGGATGCACCCTTTTTAAGGATAAAGTCCATTTTTAAAGATGCCTTCGGCAGGGTTTATCCCTCCCCGGCAAGAGGTTTTTTCGAGGCTTTGGTTTTCGGGGAGGAAGAAAACATCCCTTACGAATGGAAAGAGCGTTTGAATGAAACCGGGACGCGCCATATAGCGGCGGTTTCAGGAACCAATATCACCATCTTGTCGGGTATTCTTTTAAGCAGCTTGGTTTCTTTCGGGGCAGCTAGAGGACGGGCTTTTTGGGCGACTCTTCTTTTTATACTTTCTTATGTTTTTTTGATCGGAGCTCCCGCTTGCGGAGTAAGAGCCGGTATCATGGGAGGGCTTCTTCTTTTAGCTACTAAAATGGGGCGCATTCCCGACGCTGAAAGAGTGGCTGTTTTGAGTGCTTTTTTCATGCTTCTTTTTTCTCCGCTTGACATCTTGGATGTCGGATTTCAGCTTTCCTTTCTCGCCTTTTTGGGTCTCCTTTTTTTAAACAAACCCTTGGAAGATGTTTTTTCTTTTTTACCGGAGGTCTTGGGGACGAGGGAGAATTTGGTAACCACCTTGAGCGCTCAGGTTTTTGTTTTACCCCTCCTTCTTTACAACTTCGGACGTTTTTCGATTGTTTCTCCTCTTTCCAACCTTCTCATTCTTTCTTTGGTTCCTTTTTTGACCATCTGGGGAGCTTTTTCGGCTTTGGTTTCTTTCGTGTCGGCAGGGTTGGCTCGAGTCCTGGCCCTTCCTTCCCGCCTTGGGCTTCGTTTTGTTCTTTGGATCGTCAAGCTCTCTTCCCGGGTGCCGTTTGCTTCGGTTAAGGTGAAGATTTCCTTTTTAATGGCGGCGGGAGCTTATCTTTTTCTTTTTTTATTTATCTTTTATCTTAAAAACAAGCACTTTTCAAAGGGGCTGATCTTTGATAAGATAAAGGAAAAGAATTAAGAATTAAAATATGAGTATTTACAACTTTCCGGGAGACGAAAAAAAAGAGCAAAAGGAAAAAAAATTTAAAAATAACAAGCTGGTTGCGGGGCTTGTTTTAGCTTCCTTTTTGGCTTCCCTTTTAGGATTTTTGGTTGGTTATTTATTCGTTTTTGATTTAAACGAGAAGAACCTTTCCTCCTTTTCTATGCCCGAAAAAGAAAAAGAGGTGGAAGTGGTAAAAACCGCGGATTTAATTGTTAGCACCGTGCGTGAGGCTTCTCCGGGAGTGGTGAGTATTGTTGTTACTAAAGACGTCCCCATTATGGAAAGATACTACTACAACCCCTTTGAAGAATACGAAGATTATTTCGGAGAAGATTTTGACGTCAGGGTCCCCCAATACAGAGAAAAAGGGACCGAAGAACGGGAGATCGGCGGCGGGACCGGTTTTATTGTCTCAAGCGACGGCTTGGTTTTAACCAACAAACACGTAGTAAGAGAAGAAGACGCTAAATACACCGTTTTTACCAACGAAGGGGAAAAATTCGAAGCAGAAGTTTTAGCTGTTGATCCGCTTCAAGACATCGCCATTTTGAAGATAGAGGACGACTCTCTGCCCGTTTTAAAACTCGGGGACTCGGACGAGGTAGAGATAGGTCAGACGGTGGTGGCTATCGGCAATGTGTTGGGAGAGTTTAGAAACTCGGCTACCTCAGGTATCATTTCCGGCTTGAGCCGCAACATTACCGCTACAGGAGGAGGGTCTTCGCAGGTTTTAAGAGGAATCATCCAAACTGATGCCGCCATAAACCAGGGCAACTCCGGAGGACCGCTTTTAAACCTCGAAGGAGAGGTGATCGGTATCAACACCGCTATGGCGGTGGGGGCGGAAAATGTCGGGTTCGCCATCCCCATAAACAGAGCTAAAAAAGCAATTAAAGACGTTAAAACTCACGGTGAGGTTGTTTATTCTTTTCTCGGTATTTACTACACCACGGTCACCCCCGCTCTTTACGAGGAGTTTGATCTTCCGGTTGATTACGGGGCGTGGGTAGGAAGAAACGCTGCGGGAGAAAAAACCGAAGCGGCGCTTTTTCCCGGTTCTCCAGCTGAAGAGGTCGGTTTGAAAAGAGACGACATCATTACAAAGTTTGACGAAAGGGAGATTTCTCTTCAGGAAACCTTGGCTGATATTATTATCGAGTACTCGCCCGGGGACACCGTTTCTTTGGAGGTTGTAAGAAATGGAGAAAAAATTACAAAACAGGTGACGCTTTCAAAAAAGTAAGGTCAAGGAAAAATTTGTAATGAAAAACTCCATCTCTCGGTGGGGTTCTCTCTTACAAGTTCTTTATCACCGCTACAACAGCGGCTGCAACGGTGACGACGGTTATGACCTTCACCGCCCGAGTTGGGGTGACCCACTGGACGACGAAAACTGCTGTTTTGGCTAAAGCGATGATCGCAACTCCCACCGCCAGGCCGAAAACGGCAGTTTTTATCAAGCTGGGGAGCAAGTTTTCCTGCGGGGGGTTTTCTACCAGCCACCCCGCCCCCGAGAAAAGACCCAGCCCGATAAAAAGGAACAAAGAGAGCGCTCCAGCGACAAGGAGCAGTCTCTTAACAACGCTCTTTACCTCTTGAAAGTCCATTTTTTCCTCCTTTTCTTGTGGAAGATTTTACTCTGTTCGTTCTTTTATTAAAACAACTTCTTTCTTTTTTGTCAACTTATTTCTCTTGAAAATAGCTTCTTTATGTGTTACAAATAAGTATATGATGCAAGGACAAAATTTTACATTTAAAGCACAATCAGCTCTTAAACGAGCTCAAAAAATAGCAAAGCAGAAAGGACAAAAGCAGGTTGACGGACTGCATCTTCTTTATGCATTGCTCAGCCAGGAAAAAAGTATTGTTATCACCCTTCTTTCCAAGTTGGGGGTTAACATTGAAGATTTAAAAAGTAAAGTTTCCGTAAGTTTGGGTCAGATTCCCAAGATAGCCGCTCCAAAAAGTGCGGGAAGCTTTTATTTAACCCAGGACATGGCCAAGGTTCTTCAGTTCGCGCAGAAAAAGGCGGATGAGATGGGAGACAAGTTCATTTCCGTGGAACACTTGTTTTTGGGTCTTCTTGCCACCTCCACGAAAGCGAAAGAAGTTTTAAACTCCGCTCACAACTTAAATACAGATCAGGAGGAAGGTGTTACCTACAACCAGACGGCGGCGGAGCTTAAAAAGATTAGAGGAGACAGGAAAATTACTACTCCCGAACCGGAGAGTAAGTTTGAGGTGGTGGAAAAATATGCTTTCAATCTGACCGATGAGGCTAAAAAAGGCAAGCTGGATCCGGTGATAGGGCGGGAAAAAGAAACCAGAAGACTGATGCAGGTTTTAGGACGAAGAAGAAAAAACAACCCGGTTTTAATTGGTGAAGCGGGGGTGGGTAAAACCGCCATCGTAGAAGGTTTGGCTCAAAAGATAGCTAAAGACGAAGTCCCCGAAACTTTAAAAGATAAAAACATCATCGCTTTGGATCTTGGTTCACTTGTAGCCGGAACCAGGTTCAGGGGCGAGTTTGAAAGCCGGATTAAGGCTTTACTCAAGGAAATTAAAAAGGCGGATGGTGACTACATACTTTTTATAGACGAACTTCACACCATCGTCGGGGCGGGCCAGGCTCAAGGAGCAATGGATGCTTCCAACCTTTTGAAGCCGGCTTTGGCGAGAGGCGAGCTTCGAGCAATCGGGGCCACGACTTTAAAAGAATATCAAAGACATATTGAACAAGATCCTGCTTTGGAGCGGAGGTTTCAACCCATTTTGGTTTCCGAGCCCTCCATTTCCGAAACAATCAATATTTTAAGAGGGCTGAAGGAAAAATATGAGCTTCACCACGGTGTGAAAATTAAAGACGAGGCGTTGGTTGAAGCGTCGGAGCTTTCCGCCCGCTACATTACGGACCGGTTTTTACCCGACAAGGCGGTTGATCTTATGGACGAAGCTGCTTCCGCTTTGAGACTGGAGATGGATTCCTTGCCTAAAGATCTTGAGGAGTCGAGAGCCGAGATACGCCAGCTGGAGATAGAAAAGGAGGCTCTAAAAGAAAAGGAGGGTTCTAAAAAGAGGTTGAAAGAAATTTCTAAAAAACTTTCCAACCTTAAAGCAGAATATGATGAGCTTAATTCCCAGTGGAGAGCGGAAAAGGACCTTATTGAAGAAATTAAGAAATTAAAAGAAAAAGCCGAGTCTTTGGGTTTTGAAATAGACAGGGCGGAAAGATCGGGGGACCTGCAGAAAGCGGCTGAGATAAAATACAGCACTCTTCCCGAGACGAAGAAAAAAATTGAAGAAAAAGAGAAAAAACTGGTGCAGCTTCAAAAACAAAACAAGACGGTGAGGGAGAAAGTTACACCTCAAGACGTGGCCCAGGTGGTGTCCCGCTGGACAGGGATTCCCGTAACCCGTCTTTTGGAAGAAGAGGCCAAGAAACTGGAGAGGATGGAGGAAACCCTGGCTGAGCGTGTTGTCGGGCAGAGAAAGGCCCTTAAAGCGATAGCAAACGCTATTAGAAGGAATAGAGTAGGCATTTCTGAGCGCGGACGGCCGATGGGCTCTTTTATGTTCCTTGGAGCCACCGGAGTGGGTAAAACAGAAACAGCCCGGGCTTTGGCTGAGTTTCTTTTTAACGACGAGGATGCGATGGTTCGGCTTGATATGTCCGAATACATGGAAAAACACACTGTAAGTAAAATGATGGGCTCCCCTCCCGGCTATGTGGGTTATGAGGAGGGAGGGCAGTTGACGGAGAAGATAAGAAGGAGACCTTACAGCGTGGTTCTTTTGGACGAGATAGAAAAAGCACACCCTGAGGTGTTCAACGTTTTACTTCAGATTTTGGAGGATGGAAGACTTACTGACGCCAAAGGAAGGGTTGTTTCCTTTAAAAACACTATTCTTATCATGACCTCCAACGTGGGAAGTAAATACATCAGTGAAATGGGCGAGATCGGGTTTCTAGGAGAAGATCAAAGAGAAGATAATGAAGCAGCTAAAGAAAAGATAAGGGAGGCCCTGCGGGACAGGTTCCGCCCCGAGTTTTTAAACAGGGTGGATGAGATAATTATCTTTAACCAGCTGGACAAGGACGAGTTGAGAGAAATTGTCGATCTTGAAATTTTAAAGGTGAAAGAAAGGTTGGAGGAAAAAGACATCGAGCTTGAATTCACCTCTGCAGCCAAAGATCTATTAACCGAAGAAGGCTACAATCCCAAACTCGGCGCCAGACCTTTAAAAAGAGTGATCCAGCGCAAGGTGCTTGATCCTTTGGCCTTGGAAATGATAAGCGGCGCTGTAAATTCCGGTGACAAGGTTACGGTGCGCTCTAAAAAGGACGAACTTATTCTTGACGTGAAGAAAGTTAGAAAAAAAGCGAAAGCTAAAGCTATGGCTTCTTGATGTTGAAAAAATTTTTAAAATACATAATTTTTCTTTTTATTGGACTTTTAGGGGGGATGCTTTGGCAGACAATCGCCCTACCTTATTTAGCGGAGCAGCCCTCGACTAACGATTGGTGGTTTGTTCAAAACTACCGCCAGGGAAAGGTGATTCTTTATCCAAAGGAAGAAAAAATAATAGAGGAAAACGAAGCGATCGTGGAAATGATAGAGCAGGTTGAAGACTCTGTTTTTGGAATTAAACTCGAAGGCTCGAAGTTCACTTCCTCTGGGTTGGTGTTAACCAACGACGGGATGGCGGTTACCTTGGCGGAGAACGTTCCGGCCGGCTCCCTTGCTTCTTATTGGACAAAAGAAGGAAGTTTAGGAGGAAAGGCTCAAAAAAGAGACTTGGAGAGAAATCTTCTTTTGATCAAGTTAGAGGAAGAAGGACTTAAAAGCGCAGGTTTTGCTTCTTTGGATGACTTGAAAAAAGGAGAAAGAGTGTTTTTAGTCGGGGTGGAGTTTCACGAAGACAGTCCCAGCTGGGTGGTTAACGAAGGCGTGGTTAAAAAATTCAACCAAGACTTTATCTACACAAATATGAGGGAAAGTGACGTTTTAGACGGCAGTGTCTTGTTTGATGTTCAAGGCAGGGTGCTTGGGATAAACAGCGTGGGGATAGAGGGAGAAGTTCTTTCCATTCCTATCTCCAAGGTGCGTGAATTCGCCGAACTTTAAGTAAGAAATTAAAAAAACCGGGGGATACCCGGTTTTTTAAGTAGGAAAATGTGGAAATCAAGAGTTGCTGCTTGTTTTGGCCTCAAGTAAACTGACTCTTTTTTCTAAGTTGGCAAACTCCTCGCGGTCTATTTTTTTCTTTAAATCGTGTTTAATGTATTCAACGTTAAGCTTTATAGCTTGAAG
>CAYLVJ010000013.1:9121-11493 GCA_964387175.1 uncultured Candidatus Saccharibacteria bacterium
AGAACATCTATTTTTTCACCATTTAAGGCTACCCCTTCAGCCACCTGCTTTATCTCACTTTCCAGGTTTTCTGATATCACCCCAAAGTAACGCCTCGTTTCTTTTGTCTTTTCGTCAAAACGTTGAATGATTTTTTCTAAAAGTTTTTCGTTTTCTTTGGTCATACTGACCTTATTATAATTTATTGATTTCCGGTGTCAATTTTAAAAACATGAGTTACAAAAGAAAGTTTTATCAATCTAGGGTGCGGGATTGGGTAAAAGAAGTATTCCTCCTCCGTTTCGCCGGGAGCCGGCGATTAATATGTGTCCTTCGGGTGTGAAAATTATTTCGGTTGTTCTCCCCGTGCTGTCCCCGGGCAGTTCTTCAAGGTGAGAAACATCTTCTTCCACAAAATTCCAGTACGGCATATACCATCCTGGTTTTTTTCCTATAAAAAGCGCATTACTAGAGGCGGCCAGCACCTCTTTAGAGTTTCCTAGGGTAAACTGTTTTATCTCTTCGTGGGCGTAATAGTCGACGCAGTGCACCGAACGCCACCCTGTGGAATAGTTTAAGTTTTCATAATAAATTCCATAAAAACATATGTTGTTAGGGGAAAGAACAAGACCTGTGTTGCTGCGGAATCCACCTTCTGCTTCCCGGTTTATGAGGGGTTGGGCAGAGTCCAGGTTTTCAACGTCCCATATTTCTTCTTGACTTTTTGGTACTTCATCCAACCTTATTTTCCAAAGCTTTTTACCTGTAAAAAGATAAAGGTTTCCTTCTCCGTCTAAAGAGGGAGAAGTTAAAAGGGGCATAACCTCAAAACTTATTCTCCAATTCAACCGTCCCTGATCATTTAAGGAGTAAAGTTCGTCTGTGGTGGTGAAGTAAAGATTTCCTTGGTCGTCAACCGCGGGGGCGAAGTATGAAGGTATCTGGTCGATACTTTTCTTTGATCCGCAGTTCAAGTCAGACTCTTGGAAAGTTTTAGGAGAGTCCCCGGGATGAAAACCCCACCTTATCTTTCCCTTTTCGTTGAAAGACAAAATCAAGGGTTCGATCTCTTTTTCTTCCCCGTTTTTTTCAAAGAAACAGCTGCTTAAAACATACAAGTTATTGCTAAACGTTGCTATTCTCTGGAATATTGGCAACTTCCCTAGCTTTTTTTCCCAAAGCTCGTTGCCTAATGGATCTAAAGCTACTACTCTATCGGAAAAAGCGAAAATGGTTCCGTCATCAGCTAGAGCCAATTTGTTAAAATATTCGTCTTCTTTAGGTATGAAGACCCATTTTTCTTCGTAATTAGAAGAAGCGTCAAGGCAGCGGATTTTCCCCGCGTCTCTTAAATAGAGGTGATCGTTTTGATCATATCTTAAAAGAGTAACGTTTTCTTCAAATATTTTCTCCGTTGACTCATAAGGAGGCAGGGGAGCTTGAACGTCGGCGAACCCTCTTCTTTTGCTGTCTTTCTTAAATTGCGACCACCAAGGCTTTGCTGCAGGCGGTTCAGTTTGAATCGAATTGGAAAAGAAGACTTTTGAGCGGTTTCCTTTTTCATCCACGACTTGAAGAGAGAAGTAATAAGTTCTGTCAAATAGTAAAGGAAAAATTAATGTTTCTGGCTGGTGAAAAGGAAAACTTTCAAAAACATGAGCTTTTTCCCAGTTTTTCCTTGTTATTTCTTCTGTGCTGTAACGCACCTCCCAGGAAAGATTTTCCAGTATTACATCTTCGTTTACGGGCTCTCCTATCCAAGACAATCTTACTTCGTTTCTTCCTGTTTTTTCGGCCTTTACCTCCATGTTTTCCATACGTGGCTTTAAGGTGGGGCTGTTTTTTCTCCCTGGTGTTCCGTTTACCGGGTTGCCCGAAGCATCAACTCCGTTTCTCGTTATCTTATTGTTCCCGGTCCAGTTTTGAGGGTCAGAAGAGTCCTGGAGGGGGCTTATCCTTTCCATGGAAGGATTGTCATCCTCTTTTTCAATAAACCATCCGCCAGACACATCAACTTGATCTATTTCCCCGGCTTCACATCCCGGTGAGGAGAAAAGAATAATTTCACCTGGAGAGGTGTTGCGTAAAGAGATTGTGGGGTCCCAAATATCAACCAGGCTTTCTTCTTCTTCGTTTTTTAAGTCCTCTTCGTGGGTTGCATAAACAAGGTATCCTTGAGGCGGGATGACGGTGTTTTGATGTCCATCGCTTTCGGAGAAGTTAATGCACTCTCCGCTTTCAGCGCCGAAAATGGACCAGTTTATAATATCTACAGAAGTGTCGGAGATATTTTTGAACTCAAGCCATTCGTTGTGCGGGGAAGTCATTCCCATCCAGGCGATTTCGTTAATTACTACTTGGGGGGCGGTTTCATCTTCTTCGGGAGTAGTTTC
>CAYLVJ010000014.1:0-10827 GCA_964387175.1 uncultured Candidatus Saccharibacteria bacterium
TTATCAAACATTTGAAATATGTTATAATTAAAAAACCGTTAAAGAACAATGAATATTAAAAAAATACTTGGGAAAATAAGTCCCTTGAAGAAGTGCCGGGACTATAATGTCCCTTTGAAACAGTGTCCCCAGTTTCTTTTCTTGATTATGGGCGGGTTGATATGTTTAACTGCTGTTTTGAGCTACCTCATAGGCACCCGTTTTATTGAAGACCCTCTCTTTGTCGCTTTGATAGTTCTTTTTCTTTCTGGAGTTCTTTTTGTCGTTGACGTTTTAATCGTTAATAGTTTTTCCCGGATCGCAGAAGCCAACCGCATGAAATCAGAGTTTGTAAGCATCGTCTCCCACCAGCTGCGGTCTCCGCTTTCTAATTTAAGCTGGGCCTTGGAACTTTTGATGAGCGGAAAATTGGGAGAAGTAAGTGAAAAACAGGCTGACTATTTTTCTATTTTAAAAGAGAATATTTCTCGGATGAAAGATTTGGTTTCCGACCTTTTGGTTGTCTCAAGAATTCAAACGGCAAAATTGCCTCTGCAAAAAGAAAGATTTTCTCTTTCCGTGGCGGCAAAAGAAATAGTTGAAGAGTTTTCACCTTTTGCTGCGGCCTCCAACGTTAAAATCATTTTGAAGGAAGAAGATATTTCTGATGTTTGGGGGGACCCTCAAAAAACGAAACTGGTGATTGAAAACTTTGTGGACAACGCTGTTAAATACACCAAGCAGAAAGGAGAGATTGAAGTAAGGATTAAAAATAAGAAAAACAAAGCGAGGCTTGAAGTAAAAGACAGCGGGGTGGGGATTCCCAAAGAAGATCAGAGGTTCATTTTTCAAAAATTCTTCCGCTCCAAAAACGCCTTAAGCCAGCAGACTCAAGGTTCCGGCCTCGGTCTTTTTATAGCTAAATCAATCATTGAAAAATCAGAGGGAGAGGTAGGTTTTAAAAGTAAAGAGGGCGAGGGAAGCACCTTCTGGTTTACCCTGCCTTTTTACAAGGAAAAAATAAATTAAAATTTAATAAAATTAATATGCCAGACAAAAAAGAAATTTTGTTTGTAGAAGATGAGTCGGCTCTTCAAAAAGCCGTTTCTGATCTTTTAAAATCGGAGGGTTTTAAAGTCTACTCAGCTTTAAATGGAGAAGTCGGTCTTCGTTTGGCTGAATCCAAAAAACCCGACCTTATTATATTAGACTTGGTTCTTCCCAAAAAAGACGGCTTCGAAGTTTTAAAGGATTTAAAAGGAAGTGAAGAAACTAAAAGTATACCGGTGGTAGTTTTAACCAATTTAGAGGAGGTGGAAAACGTCCAGAAAGCTTTGAGTTTGGGGGCGACTACTTATCTTGTGAAGTCTAATTATACACTGGAGGAGGTTTTGGAGAAGGTGAACCAGGTCTTAAAACAATAATGAAATAACAAGTTTTCATGCGCGTGGAGACACAACAATTAAAAGCCTTTTTGGCAGATGCGGGATTGGTTGAAAAAGAAAAGTTCGAAGAGTTAATAAAGGAAGCGGAAGAAAAGAAAAGAAGGGTGGATGATCTTTTAGTCGAAAACGGCTTGGTTTCTAAAAAACAGCTTGTTAAACTCAAAGCTTACATTTTAGGTATTCCCTTTATTAATCTCCGAGAAAAAGACATTGATCCCGAAGTTTTAAAAATAATACCGAGACAAATTGCTAGAAAACACGATATTGTTTCTTTCCGCAAAGAAGGCGATGAATTGGAGGTGGCGATGCTTGACCCCAGGGATCTTCAAACCATAGATTTCATTAAGAAAGCCGCCGGATTAAAGGTGAAACCCCGCCTTACCACCCCTGAGGGAATTAACAACGCTTTGAAGCAATATGAAAAAACTCTTGAAGCTGAGTTTGGAGATTTAGTTAAGGAAAATGCAAAGGAGATTAAAACAGTCAAGGATAAAGACGAAACAAAAGAAAACGAAGCGGAGATTTTAAGCCAGAGAGCGGAAGAGATGCCGGTGATTAAGATAGTGGATTCTTTGCTCAAACATGCTATCCTGCAGCGTGCTTCGGACATCCATATCGAACCCACCAAAAAAGAGGTGGTTGTTAGATACAGGATTGACGGTATCTTGCATGACGCTATGGTTTTGCCTAAACAAGTCGCGCCGGCCATTGTGGCTCGTATTAAAGTTCTTTCCGATTTGAAGTTAGATGAACACCGCCTCCCCCAAGACGGTCGGTTTAAGATAGAAGGAGAGGGGTACAAATACTCGGTGCGTGTTTCCATTCTACCTGTTGTTGGAGGAGAAAAAGTAGTGATGCGTCTTTTGGCCGAATCGGCAGAGGCTTTTAGCCTGGAAGCGCTTGGATTAGAAGGTGTCAGCTTGGAAAGGGTGGAGCGCGCCCTGCGAAGACCTATAGGGATGAACCTAGTAACCGGTCCGACTGGATCAGGTAAGACGACAACTCTTTATTCTATGATAGATATTTTAAACACTCCGAAGGTCAATATATCCACCGTGGAGGATCCAGTGGAGTATCAGATGCCGAGGGTCAACCAAACCCAGGTGAGGTCAGAAATCGGGTTGAACTTTGCTTCAGGGCTCCGTTCTCTTTTAAGACAGGATCCGGATATAATCATGGTGGGGGAGATTAGAGACGGGGAAACGGCTTCTTTAGCTATCAATGCTGCTTTGACGGGACACCTGGTTTTTTCAACCTTACATACCAACGACGCCCCGGGAGCTATTCCTCGTTTGATAGATATGGGGGCTGAACCCTTTCTTATTTCCTCTACCCTGAACATAATTATCGCTCAGCGTTTGGTGCGGAAATTAAGCGGAGAAGGAGAAAAGTACTTTTTGAATGAATCCATGATAAAGGAGATAGGCCAGTACTGCGATATTAAAAACATGGAGAAACTTTTTGTTAAAAGAGGAGTGACGGAAAAACCTACAAGCTTGGATAAGATATCCTTTTACAAAGCGGTTGAAACCGAAGAAGGAAAAGAGGGCTACAAAGGAAGAGTTGGAATATTTGAGGTGCTGGCTGTCACGGAAACGATGAAAGAAATGATTGTGGCTCAAAAGACAGCGGATGAGATAAGAAGACAGGCCCGTAAAGAAGGGATGGTGACTATGATAGAGGACGGCTTGATAAAGGCGGCCAAAGGAATAACCACCTTGGAAGAAGTATTAAGAGTTATTTCTGAATAAAAAAATATGCCAACCTATAAATACAAGGCTCAATCGGAGGAGGGAGAGATGGTTAAAGGATCTTTAAACGCGGAAGACAAATCAGAGCTGGCGAGAGAGCTCCGCGGGAAGGGTTTGGTTTTAATCTCGGCGAAAGACGAAGAGGAAGATAAATCAAGTTTTAATTTCACTCTTCCCTTTTTAAACAATGTTTCCATAAAAGAAAAGTTGATGCTTACCCGCAACTTGAAGGTGATGATTTCTGCCGGGTTAGCTCTCCCCCGGGCTCTTCAAACTCTTGCCGCTCAAAGTCAAAACAAAAAACTAAAGGAAGTTTTAGAAGACATTAGAAAAAACGTGATAAAAGGAGAAGAGTTTTCTTCATGCCTGGAGAAGCACTCTGACGTATTTTCTGACCTTTTTGTAAGCATGGTTAAGGTGGGAGAAGCGAGCGGCAAGTTGGAGGAAGTTTTGGAAGTTCTTTCCAGGCAGATGGAAAGAAATCACGAGTTAAAATCCGAAATTATGGGAGCTCTAATTTACCCCGCCGTTATTATCTTGGCCATGATGGGAATAGGGATGGGGATGCTTGTTTTTGTTGTTCCTAAAATATCGGAAACCTTTGAGCAGCTTGATGCGGAGCTTCCCCAGACAACACAGTTTGTTATTGGATTGGGCAATGCTTTAAGCACCCATTGGTATCTTTTCTTAGCGGGAGCGGCTGCAGCCGGCTTATTTTTTTATTATTTTCTCCGCACAAAACTGGGTAAAAAAATAACAGGTTACTTGGGGCTTAAACTTCCTTTGATTTCTCCGCTTGTTAAAAAGATAAGCTCCGCTTACAGCTTGAGAAGTTTGAGTTCTTTAATCAAGGCCGGTGTTTCGCTCCCGAAGGGGCTGGGTATTATAGCGGGGACGACCGGGAATCTCTATTACAAGAAAGCTTTGATTCATTCTTCGAAAGAAATTAAAAAGGGGGTAAAACTTTCTGAAGTTTTAGGTGAATATGACAATCTTTACCCTCCTTTGGTTATAGAAATGATAGCAGTGGGGGAGGAAACCGGAGAAACCAGCAACATCTTAGAAAAGCTGGCTGATTTTTATGAGGCAGAAGTTACAAACGCTACCAAAAACCTCGCTTCTGTGATTGAGCCGGTGGTTATGCTTCTTATTGGTGGTGCGGTTGGTTTTTTCGCTATTTCTATGATCCAGCCGATGTATTCGATGTTAAGTGCGGTTTAAGAAAGTGGAGTTCAAAAAAAACAAAAAGGAGCGGGGAATGACCCTCGTAGATGTTTTGGTGGGTATTTTTTTGATTTCCTTAATTTTTGTGGGCATCTTGGGCGCTTTTCAGCTTGGGTTTAAGGTGATGAGGCTGTCTCAAAAAAAGTTTGTGGCTATGAACCTAGGGCAGGGGAAAATAGAGGAGGCTTCAAACCTACCTTATGAAGATTTAGGCACCGTTGGGGCCAGCCTTCCGTATGCTGAAGGGGTGATTTCACCGAGTGAAACTTTTGTACGTAATAATAAAGAATACGAAGTTGAAACGAGGGTGAAATACATAGTTGATGAAACGGACGGTGTCTCCAGTCCTGAAGATGAATGTCCCAATGATTACAAAAAGGTGGAGGTTAAAGTTTCTTGGGGAGGTTTTGCCGGCGGAGATTTAAAATTTATCATTGATGTCTCTCCGCCCACCTTGGCTGAGGAATGTTCTCAAGCAGGAGGAGTGCTGGGAGTTTCCACTTTTAACGCTTCGGGGGAAATGGTTTCTTCTCCTTTAATAGAGGTTTTGGATCCAGATACTGAGGAGTTGGTAGACAGTGCAACGCCGTTTGAGGGAGAGTATTTCTTTATTTTATCACCCGATACCTACAAGGTTGTCGTCTCAAAAGAAGATTATAGTTCTTCCCGCACTTACGGGGATGATGAGGTCGCCGAACCCATAAAACCTCACCCGATGATCATTGAAAAAGAAAGAGTAGAGCTCGGGTTTGCTATAGACGAAGTTGCCGACTTTTCCGTAGACACTTTGACCACGGTTCAAACTGAAGAAGGGGAAGAGGTGGTTCCAGCTCCGGAGATCGAGTTTTCCCTCCGGGGAGAAAAAACTATTGGCGACGATGAAGAAGGAAACTCCGTATACAAGTACGAAGAAAGTTTCGTAAGTGATGGAAACGGTCAAGTGACAATTTCAGATATAGAATGGGACTCCTACACCTTCTCCATCGATCCCAACAAAGAATACATTTTAGAAGAAGTTGATCCTTCGCCTCAACCCGTTGAACTTGCTCCCGGGACAACAAAAGAAGTAGATCTTTATATTGCTTTCGAAAACACTTTGTTTGTTAAAGTGAAGGAGGCAGAAACCGAAGACCCTGTTTTTTCGGCCGAGGTCACACTTTCCAACGGGGACCTGGGGTATCTTGAGACCCAGCGGACTGACGAGGACGGAGAAACTTACTTTTTGCCTCTTGAGGACGGAGAATACGTCTTGGAAGTTGACGCTCAAGATTACAATTCTTACTCCGGCCAGGTTACGATAAGTGGTAATACTTCCGAGGTGGTTGAGTTAGAAAGAGTTGAGTAAAATGTTTAAATTTTTAAAAAAATTAAATAAAGGGTTTACCTTAATAGAAACTCTTGTTGCTATCGTTGTTTTTACTCTTACCCTTGGAGGTCTTGCGGGGATGATTATCTATTCTTACCGTGCATACGATCATATTTGGGATCAGGCGGTTGCTTTAAGTGAAGTTAGGAAGGGAATAAGGGTGATGAGTAGAGAGATAAGAGAGGCAAGAATGGGAGAGGACGGGTCTTATCCTTTGGCTAAAGCCGGAGACAAAGAGTTTATCTTTTTCAGCGATATCGACGGCGATGGAGCTTCAGAAAGAGTCCGTTATTTTTTAGGTGGAAGCGGCAGCAAGTCGAGCCAGAAGCAGTGTGTTTCTTTTGATGACGGTGGAAGCTGCTCTGTTTCTTTTTCTGACTTTTTAGGTGGTGATCTGGAAACTGCGGAGGTGAAAATTGACGTGGAAGGAGATCTGGGGTGGAGCGTGGAAAACGTTGATATTTACGCCGATGGTGAATTCTTGGGAACTTTGTGTTCTACGGGTTGTTCTGACTGCGCCGGTCACTGGCAGGGGACGCAGACTTACGATGTTGCTTCTTTGGCTGAAGACGGGGAAATAGTTTTTGAGGCTGACGCTTCTTCGTGGGTGAATGATTTCTGCGATTGGGAGGAGGAAAATCATTCTTTCAAGGCTCGTTTTGATCTGATGTGGCAGGAGAGCTTGGAGGGAGACGGTAGTTTCAAAAAGGGGGTAACCAGTTCTACGGGTTATCCTCCGACTTATGATCTGACAGACGAGAAGATTACGACTCTCAGTCGTTTTATACGCAACCAGCCTCCTATCTTTAGGTATCACGATCAGGATGGAAATTTAATAGAGGAGTACCCCGCTCGTTTGAAAGACACCCGGGTTATGGAGTTGTATTTACAGGTGGATGTTTTTCCTGAAAAAAGCCCGGAACCTTTCGATTTAAAAACAAAAATATATCTTAGAAATTTGAAGTGGCTTTATGAAGTGGAATAAAGATTCAAAAGGTTTAATGACTGCCTACACCCTTGTTTTTGCGAGCATATTCCTGATTTTAATCGGCGGTTTATTCAGTTTTACTTTGTTTCAACTTAAAAGAGGTAGAGAAAGGAGAGTCTGGAATCAAGCACTTTTTACCGCTGAGTCGGGGGCCGGCCGCTATCTTTGGTGTTTAAATAACGGAGTTCAAGAGGATTGTTTATTGGATCAAAACTTTTATGATTTGGAAGGGAACGCTTTGGGCAGCTTTTCTCTTACGGTGGATAAAAAAGAAAACTGCAGTCAAGTTCTCGGATACGATGTAGTTTCGGAAGGTTCTTCAAGTGAATCATCTGATGTTTTGCGGACTGTCGGGGCTTCTTTCGGAAAGATATCGGTGGCCAAGTACGCTTATCTTTTAAACAGTAATGTTTGGGCGGGGGATGATAGAGAAATTAGGGGTTTTTATCACTCCAACGGGGGAATTAGAATGGACGGGGAGAATCAATCTCTTGTCACCTCGGCTCAAGAAGACTGGATTTGTACTTCTTCCTTCGGTTGTGCTTATTACAACTGCCCGAATGACTGTGAGCGGGAAGGGTATTCTTGTCGCTGCCCGGGGGTTTTTACCACCACCAACAACGCTCAGGTTGATCTTTTTAGCTATCCGATTTCTTATTTTGACTTTGACAAGATCACTATTGATCTGGCTGAGATTAAAGATATTGCTTTGGCTAATCCGCAGGAGCAGTACTGGCCTCCTGTTTCAGACATTGACTCCTCGGGAGAGGGATATCATTTGAAGATGAAAAGCGACGGCGCAATGGAAATTTGGATTATAGATGGGTTGAGTTATGACTGGGCTTATAGCGAGGAAAAGGGGGGGCACCGGGATTACCGTTCTATAAGCAGCGAGTATCTGTATAAAACCGTTTATCTCCCCGAAAACTGCCCTCTGATGTTTATAGAAGACGATTTATGGATTGAAGGTACGGTTAAGGGCAGGCCGACCGTTGCTTCGGCTGATCTTAGTCCCTCTCCTAAACAAACTGAAGTGACTTTGGTTTCAGATATAGAGTATGCTGGTCTGGATGGAAGCGATGCCTTCGGTCTTATTTCAGAAGGCAGCGTCTTGATCTCTCCCGACTCCCCGGATAATTTATCTTTAAAAGGGGTTTTTGTAGCTCAAAAAGGACACTTTGGTCGTCATGATTATCCTTTTAATATTAAGGAGACGCTTGAAATTTACGGATCAATTGTGAGTAACGGCCGGGTGGGGACACAATGGACGACGGGAAGCAGCACTATTTCCGGTTACAAGGAAAGAAAAAATTACACCGATCCTTACTTGACTTATAATCCGCCTTCTTTTATCCCCAAGGTTTCAAGCAACTTTAAACTTTTCGATTGGAAAGAATTAGAGTAAAATAAATTAAAGCCTTATGTTAGAATTTTTATCTTTAAAAGAAGAAGCGTTCGGGTTGGATATTTCTGATTTCTCTTTCAAGATTTTTAAATTTGGAAGAAAAAAAAGAAATGATTTTAGGGTAGCTTCTTGGGGGAGTTTTGTCTGGGAAGACGAAAATGTTATCCGTGACGGAAGGATTCAAAAACCCGATGTGGTTTCAGAAAGGATAAAAAAATCCTTTTCAAAGGTGAAGGGAAACCCTTTAAAAACTAAAAAAGTTGTTGTTTCTTTGCCGGAGGAGATGGCCTTTATGCAGGTTATTCAAATGCCCAGGATGGAGAAAGAAGACTTAAAGAAAGCAGTGATGTTTGAAGCGGAAAATTATATCCCCATGTCCAAAGAAAAAGTTTATTTAGATTTTAAAGTTGTAAAGCCGGTTGTAGACAGTTTGGATCATAAAGATATTCTTATCTCCGCTTTCCCTAAAAATGTCGCAGATTCTTACTTTTCTGTTTTAAAGAACGCAGGCCTGCAGCCGATGGCTTTTGAACTTGAGCCTCAATCCATATCTCGTTCCGTGATAAAAGACGGCTTGTTTCCAGGAAGAATTTTGATAATGGATATAGGAAAGTCAAGAACAAAGTTTATAATTTTTGCCGGGCGCGATGTTCGCTTTATCTCTTCCATAGGCTTGGCGGGAAATATTTTCACTCAATCGATTGTGAAACATTTTGATGCTTCCCAAAAAGAAGCGGAAAAGATAAAAAGGAAGAAGGGTCTTAGTAGAAAGATGAAGATAAAAATAGATAGCGGCAGAGAACAAGAAGAAGGAGCGGTTTTTGAAGCCTTGATTCCCTCTGTCACTGATTTGATGGAGCAAATTAAAAAAACTATTGATTATTATTCCACACACGCCTCTCATGAACATCTTCCAGTCGGGAAGAATAAAATCGAGAAAATACTTTTGTGCGGTGGCGGGTCAAGGTTAAAGGGGTTGGATCGTTTTTTAGAAGAAGAACTTGAAATTAAGGTGGAGCAGGCCGATCCTCTTATAAACATTTCGGGTGGAGACAAGGAAAAACAAATCGATGGAAAAACAGAGTTCGCAACCGCTGTCGGCTTAGCTCTAAGAGGTGTTAACTGGAAAATTGAAAAATGATTAATCTTTTACCCCCAAAAGAAAAAAGAAGACTGGAAGCTTTACAAAACCTAAAGAAAGGTTTGGTTTTGGTTATGGTATGCCTTTTCTGGCTAATGAGCATATCCCTTATTCTCTTTGCCATTAAGGTTGACTTACAGGCTAGGGTTTCTTTTGAGGAGGAGCTTTTAAAACAGATTGAAAAGGAATTTGCTTCTTCAAAGCAAAAGGATCTAGAAACAAAAACTGATCTTTACAAGAAGGTTTCTAAAACAACCCTTGATTCTTATCAGGAAAGAGATGATATAGTCTCTTTCCTGCAAGATCTTAGTGAAAGAATTCCCGAGGGAATAACGTTAAAAGAGATAAGATATGTGGCAGAAGAAGGGTCTAACTCCATTCGTCTGCGAGGTGTTGCAAAAACCCGCGGGGATCTTCTTTCCTTTAAGGATTTCTTGAAAGAGGATTTTGGAGAGGTTGAAATTCCTCCTTCTAATTGGGTTGAGTCGCAAGACATTGAATTTCAAGTAAGTTTTAAATGGAAGAAAAATGAAGGATAAGAAAAAAATGATAATTGTTCTTTCCTTGGTTTCTGCCTTTGTTGTTACCGGCTTTCTTATAGTTGTTTTTCCTTTCTTTAATGAAATAAAAAGAAGCTCCGAAAAACTTTTCTCGACCCAGCGGGATCTTAAAGAAATGGTCCGCAAGAACAGGGAGCTTAGTTATTGGCGCGCGCGAGAAGAGGAGTTGGAAAATCACTTGCGGGAATTAGAGTCTGTTTTGGTTAATCCCGATATGCCGGTTGAGTTCATAGAGTTTGTGGAAGAAGCGGCTTCTTATTACGAGGTGGAGGTTAATGTTTCTTTGCTTTCTTCCTCGGAGGAAGAAAAAGATTCCTTTTTTATACCTTTGGGAATAAGAATAACTGGTTGGGGGGAAGATCAAGACTGTCTTGCTTTTCTTGACAGGGTGGAGAAAAGTCATTACCTTTTGTCTGTTGAAGAATTTTCCCTTTCAAGCGTTGATGGGGAGCGGACAGGGAGGGGCGGAGAAGAAGGAGCGAGAATGGATTTAAAAATTGAAGTTTTAGGATATGAAGATTAAAACCAGCTTCAAAAAAGAAGATTTGGAGAAACTCGGGAAATCGATACTGAGAAAAGCTAAAAAGACACCTGATTTTTTAGCTTCCAATGCTTTTTGGGTGTTTTTTATTGGTTTTGCCTTAGAGATTGTAGTTGGGGTTCTGGTTTTTTATCAATACTCTTTCCCCAGTGATTATATACCAGAAAAGAGATTAAACCTGGAAAAAGAAGTCCTAGAACAAGCCGTAGGGGAGGCAAAAGAAAGAAAAAATGAAGAGTTTAAAGAAACAGAAGAGGCCTACCCTGATTTTTTTCCGGAAGAGAATGTGTTTGAAGAAGAAAGCTCCTCAGTTGACTAACTTAGGTAGTTGTTTTAAGATTTAAATAGAAGGGTCCCCGTAGCTCAACTGGATAGAGCAACTGCCTTCTAAGCAGTAGGTTGCGCGTTCGAATCGCGCCGGGGACAC
>CAYLVJ010000015.1:0-10617 GCA_964387175.1 uncultured Candidatus Saccharibacteria bacterium
TAATTAAATTAAAAAACTTATGTCTACTAAAAAAGAACCAATTGATCTCTCTCAATTCGGAAAAACAACTAAAAAGAGGAGCGAAGCAGAAAAAAAAGAACTTTCTTTCTCCCGGTCTTTAAAAGACTCGAAAGCTATCCAATACGTAATTCAAAATACCGGAAAAACTGTTGATACCCCCAAAAAAGCACTTTTCATAATAATCGGGGTAAGTTTTTTACTAATTGCTCTTTCGCTTTTCTTTATCATCACTCGACCTATATTAACAACACCTGGGAAAAGAGAAGACGCTTCTTCTCGTCCAGGAACAGAACTTGAATATGGAAGATAAAAAAGAAAAAGGCTTCACCTTAGTGGAGCTCTTACTAGTTACAGCCTTAATTAGTCTTTTCGGAAGCACTATCATGCTTACTTTCCAAACCATCAAAAGACAGGCAGAAACACAAAGAGCTCACCTTCAGATGCGTCAACTGGTTTACAAAATAGAGATAGAAAGGCTGGACGAAGATAAAGTTTTAAAAGAAATTACCGGTAGTAATTGTTCCCAGTGCCCTTGCGAAACGGAAGATGATTTAAAAGATCCGGGCACAACATGTCAGAACTCAATGCAAAACGCTCTTGACGCAATAAAGGCTAGAATGATAGAGGACCCATGGGGAAATTTTACTTACTTTATTAAAGAGGGAGAATTAGTAGGAGGAGAAGATGACTGCACCAAAGACGAAATAAGATCAGCCGGGCCAGACAGACAACTTCAAACATCAGACGATCTTTACATGGAAGTCCCTCTTTTTTCCAACCAATGCACCAACTGAAAAGAAGTAAGATTTGAAGTTACTGCCGCAATTATTCCTACAACCCAACCGACCAAAACGTCAAGGGGCCAGTGGACCCCAACCCCGACCCTTCCTAAAGATATTAAAAAGCTTCCCAAAACAAAGGGAAGCGTTTTTTTACCTAAAAAAAGAAGGAGGACAAAAGCGAGAGAAGAGTAGAAAGAAGCATGTCCGGAGGGAAAACCAAAGTTTCTAAAAAGAGGGATGAACCTTATTCCCTCCCCCGCGATAAAAGGTCTCGGTCTTTCGATAAGGAAACGGAAAAGGGGCACTAAAATACCGCGAGAAAAAGCCCCCGCGAAAAAAAGGTTAAAAACCAATTTGTTTCTTATCTTTTTTTCTGAAAGGGCGACAAAAAATACTCCCGCCAAAAAGAATATCTCCAAATAACGGGCACAAAAAATGAAAAACTTGCGCCAAGCTAAACTTTTCCGCGCTAATCCGTTCACCTTGCCAAATAAAAACTTATCAACCGCGTAAATCGTTTTTAAAAGTTTCATAACCTGATCCTTTTCTAATTATCTTAAAAGGATGACGGGTAAGATCCACTACCGTAGAAGCTTCTTTAGCTGGCAGCTTCCCCGCGTCCATAATGATATCGGGTGAAAAATCTCTTTCTTTAAAAATTTCTTGGACTGACTCAAAGCTCCTAACCGCACCTTCACCGCTAATATTAGCTGAAGTTTGCGCCAAAGGAAACTCTGTTTTCTTAAAAATCTCCTCAAATAAAGGATATTTTGGAATTCTAATTCCTATCGTTTCTTTGGTGCCCACCCCTTCGGGAAACTCGAACTTCCTTTTTAAAACAAAGGTAAAATCCCCAGGCCAATATTTCTTTAAAATATCTTCCCTACCTTTTGTTTCGGCAATTTCTCCGGCTGCTGACACGCTGCCTACAAAAACACCGATGGGTTTTCTTTTTGGTCTTTTTTTAATCTTAAAGATTTTATCCACCGCTTTTTCATTAAAAGCGTTGGCGAAAAGACCATAGACGGTGTCGGTGGGCAAAACCACCACTCCCTCTGATCTTAAAACTTCAAGGTACTTTTTTATCTCACCTTTTTTCATAACTTTCCAAAGCAATTCTTATCGCTCCTTCAACCACTTCTTCTTTGGGCTCTAAAAACTCAACTCCTTTTACGTTTTTTTCAATTACTTCTTTTGTTTTTTGCAAAACAACCTGTGACTTAAACATCCCTCCGACCAGAACCAGAGGAAACTTTTCTTTTCCAAGGTTTAACTCTCGGATAACGGTTAAAGCAGAAAGAGCCAGCTCTTCTCCGGCCCTTTGAAGAATAAGTATAGCGGTTTCATCCCCCTCGGAAGCCGCCTCATCACAAAAAACAGAAAAACGGGGCACAAACAAAGTAGGAGGAGAGTTGTAGATCTCGTCTAAAAGAATTTTTCTGCTTTTTACACCAATCTCGTCAAAAGCGATCTCCGTGATTTTCGTATCTTTCCCCCGGCCGTCAATATCCTTAAAAATCGCCTCCAAGGCAAGCCTCCCCACCCAGTAAGCTGATCCTTCATCCGCTAAATATCCCCAGCCGTTTACTTTCACTTCTTTTTCTCCCTTCCAGCCTCTGGCCACCGCACCCGTGCCCGCGATCAAAACCACCCCTTCTTTAGAGTTT
Source organism: uncultured Candidatus Saccharibacteria bacterium (assembly GCA_964387175.1). GTDB lineage: Bacteria > Patescibacteriota > Minisyncoccia > Minisyncoccales > CAYTKG01 > CAYLVJ01. Next base: position 2,471 of record CAYLVJ010000015.1, read on the forward strand.
GTCCCCGCTCTAAAAGCCACCAACTGGTCGCTTATCACCCTGGTTCTGTCCAAAAGAAATTTACTCATCCCGTTTTCTTGTAAAAAACTCAGCACCTCTTTTTTTAAATCGGGCTGTTCGGAAACAGCCGCCAACCCGATTATTATCTTGCCCACATTCTTTTCTTCCGGGATCACACTGGAAATGGCCTCATAAATATTACGAGAAGCTTCACGCGCTCCCAAATTACGAGGGGAAGAAGGTCCCGCCTCAGCTTTTTTTATCACCCTGCCCTTTAAATCAGCTAAAACCGCACGGGTTCTTGTTCCTCCTCCGTCAATTCCGATTACAAATTCTTCTTTCATGGTTTAAAAACATTAAAAGTTATATCCCCCTCTTCGTTAGCATATTTTTTTGTGAGTTTTTTTGCTTTTCTCAAAGCATCTTTAGCTATTTTACCATCAAAAGAACTAACTAAAGTAGTGGGGCCGGGCTTGGCTTCAAGTTCTACAAGTAAATCTTCCCTCCCCGCCAATTTTTTTATCTCAAGGTTTTCCTCGTGATCTCTTCCCACCACTATTTTAAAATCCCCGCACCAAAAATGTCTTCCTACTTTTAAAAGCAAGACATCGTTTTTTTCAGGTTCGGACCTTTCCGTTAATTTCTTAAAACGCTGGGCAAATTCTTTCTCGCATAAAATACATCCTCCCGCAGGATGAGGATATTTTTTAATACCCCACCGTTTGGCCAGCTCAATCTGTTTTTTTCTGCTTCTTCCTTTAATGGAGAAAAGTTCTTTTCTTTCAACCCATCCTTTTTCCTCCGGAATTGTAGGTTCAAGATGACGGGCGGAAAGAGGGCGGAGCAAAAAACCGTTCAACCCTGACTCTTTTTTAATAAGCTCCATCGCTTTTTTATTCTGACTCATCGGTCTTTCTCCCAAAACCTCCCCTGTCGCTACAAAATCAAAGCCCTCTTTATCCATCATCTCTTTTGCTTTTTTAAGCATCAAAAGATGACAATCGATACAAGGATTAACCCCCGACCCTCTTCCAAAACGAGGGTTTTTTACAGTCTCCAAATGTTTTTCTGAAATATCAACAACTTCCAAAGAAAGGCCCAACCTCCGGGCGGATTCTTTAGCTTCCTCGGCGGAGAAGAAATAACTTGTAAAAGAAACCAGGTGAACCTCCACCTCTTGTCTTCTTAAAACCTCCACCACTAGAATAGAGTCAAGACCTCCTGAAAAAAGCACCAGAGCTTTCTTTTTTTTCTTACTTTTCATTTTTTTAATTATATCAAATTTATTCACTTCAAAGAAAAAAGTTCTCCCCGCGGGAGAGCTTCTAATATAAAGAGAAAACTGCCCTGTCAAGGGCAGGCCTCAACCAAACTTTTATCTTAAAACCTGACCATCCTCCACGTTGCGTGAAACTTTCATGTGAGGATGGATAACGGCGTCTTTACCGATCAAAACCCCAGGCATCAAAGAAACATTAATACCTGTTTTAACACCCTCCCCCAAAGCACAACCGAACTTCCTCCGCCGGGTATTTACTATTTTCCCTTTAGCTTTGGAGTTTACCTTTTTACCGTCAAAACGTAGGTTAGCAGTTATAGTGCCCGCCCCCAAAGAACACCTCTCTCCTAAAATGGAATCACCGATATAAGAAAGGTGAGAAACCCTGCTTTTTTCACCGATAACCGAATTTTTCACCTCAACCGAATGACCTATCTTGCAGCCCTCTCTCATAACACTTCCTTCTCTGATATAAGCATTGGGGCCCACGACTGCGTCTTTTCCTATAAAAACCGGCCCTTCAATACGGGTGCCGGTTTTAATGAACGCCCGCTTTTCAATTACAACCGGGCCTACAATGTCAACGTTTTTGTCCACCCTTCCCCCGATAAAAGATTCCTTCTTTTGAAAAAGAAGGAAGTTGTTGATTGTCAAAACGTGCCAGGGGTAAGAAAGCGGAAACCAGTTTTTAGCTTTTTTAAAATACAACTTGTTTTTTCGTGCGAAATCTCTCACCAAATCCGTTATCTCGTATTCTCCTCTTTTTGATTTTTCAAAACTCTGGCTTAAAACTTCCTTGGGAAGAAAATATGCTCCAACATTCGCCAAACCGGGAGAAACTCTGTCCGGCTTTTCAATCAAATCCTTTACAAGGTCGCCTTCGACAAACACCGCCCCGAAAGAGGATATATCCTCCACTTTTTTGGTCAAAATGGAAGGAAATTCACCCGCTACCCGCTTAAGATCCGATGCTCCGTAAAAGTCATCCCCGTTTACAACCAAAAACTTGTCTTTAAGAATACTTTCACACTGTCGCAGGGCATGAGCGGTGCCGAGACGCTTGTTCTGACTAACGTAATGAATCTTCATTTTTTCATACTCTCCCCCGATTTCTTTTTTCACTTTTTCTTCGCCTTCTCCCACTACCAAAATAGTTTCCCCAACAAAAGAGGAAAGGTTTTTCAATTTTCTTTCCAGGATGGTGGAAGAAAGAAGAGGTGCAAGCACCTTTGATTTTCCTGCAGAAACAGGCCACATCCGAGTTCCATCTCCCGCCGCCAGGACAACCGCTTGTTTAATCTTTTTCATAATATGAAAACAAAGTTTTAGCTACTTTTTCACTGTCGTGTTCAATAGGGCCTTCGTCTTTAACCAAATCAAAACCAACAAACCTTTCTTTTTCTTTTTCCGGCCTTACTAAAAAAGAAAGCTCAGGATGACTTTTTTTGTAATCTTCAACTCTTTTTTTATCTGGAAAGTTATTGTTAAAAAGCGCTTTGTCAACTTTCTTGCCAATCCAATTTTCAACTTCAAAAACAAAATCTTCAACAGAAAAATTGTCTGTTTCTCCTTTTTTTGTCATTAAATTGACTAGATAAAAAACTTTCGCCTTTGTTTGTTGGAGGGCTTCGGAAATACCCTCGGGCAAAAGAACTTGGGCGATGGTGGAATAAAGATCACCCGGACCGATTGTTACAATATCCGCTTCTTCGATTTTTTCAAGCACCTTACTGTAAGCTTCAGGCGAAGGATCAAGAAAAACTTTTTCAATACCAATCTCCGGGTTGTGCTTCGGACAATCTATATTCCCCTCTCCTTCCACAAGCCTTCCGTTTTCCAAACGAGCATAAAGGTTGGACTTTTCCAAAGTTACCGGCAGCACCTCGTGCTCTACATTTAAGAACTTTTTCAATTCGTCAATCGTCTTTTCATAATCGTTAAGGTTCAACTCCAAAGCGGTGATCAAAAGATTGGCGAAGTTGTGTCCAGCCAACTCTCCCATTTCAAACCTAAAATTAAAAAGCTCCTCCATAACGGGGGAGGTGTTGGCTAAAGCAAGAAGGGCTCTACGAAGATCACCGGGGGCCCTTATTCCATAGTCTTTTTTCAACCTGCCGGAGGAACCGCCGGTGTCAAACATGGCACACACCGCCGTAATTTCAGCCGGCTTCTTTTTAACGCCTGAAAGAACCGCCTTCGGCATACCGTTTCCTCCTCCAAAACAGACTATTTTCACAAGGTTCTTCATCGAGCAAGGTTAAAAGCTTTTTCGTTAAGATCCTGATATTTTTCCGGGACGTTTTCTAAAACCGCTTTTAAAAGACGATCCGCCTCAAGCGGGATAATGCCCTTAAAAGAAGCAAAAGCCAAAAGATAAACCCCGGCAACGATTTCGTTTTCTAACTCCTCCTTGCATTTTAAAGAAGCAGGAATAATTTCCATATCAACATCCAGTTTTTCAAACTCTTCCGCTATTTCTTTTTTACCTAAACCACCTTCAAAAGAAATCACCTTGTCATCAACCAAGACTTTTGTTTTGCTTCCGGCAAAAGGAAGAGTTCTTAACGCTTCGTTAAGCTCCAAGGATAAAACAAGATCCGCTTTGCCCGCGCCGATAAGAGGAGAATGAACCTCCTTCCCCATCCGAACGTGAGCTTGAACGGTTCCTCCTTTTTGACTCAATCCGTGAAGCTCGGAAGTTTTAACTTCCAAACCTTGTTTTAAGGCTCCATCGGCAAGAATACGCAGAAGAGTAATCACCCCCTGCCCCCCCACCCCGGATAAAATAATGTTGAAGTTTTTATTCATAATTAGTTTTTTCTTCTAATGAAAAGGCAAGGACTGCGAACTATTATCACCCCCACCTCGTCCTTTTTCAAGAACTCTTTAATGGTTGACTTCAAAGAATCAACCTCTTTTACCGGATCCAAAACAGCCAAGTTTTCAACTCCCAACCCCTTAACAACCTCCTCGATCTTCATTTTCCCGCCGGGGTTAGGCTGCTGCCCGGTCATAGCTGTAGTGCTGTTGTCCATGATAATAATCAAAGGATCGGACTCGTTAAAAACCACATTGGCCAAACCCGTCATTCCGGAATGAAAAAAAGTTGAATCCCCTATAAAAGCAACCAGTTTTTGATCGGGGGAAGCTTTTTTAATGCCGTGCGCTATCCCCACTCCCGACCCCATACAGGAAAGATAATCCTGCAGGCCGAGCTGAGGAATCCCGGCTAACATGTAACAACCTATATCCCCTCCGAAAACAACGTCTTCTCCTTCAGTAGCTTTTTTTACCGCCCCGAAGGTCGTCCAATAAGGACAACCCGGACAGGGCCGGGGGCTTCTTCCAGGAAGTTCAGGTGAAAAAAATTGATTACTTTTCACTTTTTTACCCGTAAAATCAGCAAAAGCTTTTAAAACCAAGTCAGAAGTTAACTCTCCCGTTTGGGGAAGTAGATCCTTGCCACGCACCGAAAGATTACAGTTTACTTCTTTCACCAGCCGCTTAACGTCTTTTTCAAGAATACCCTCAAGTTCTTCTACAACGAGAACTTTCTTTTTCCCTTTTAAAAACTTTTTTATTCTTTCTTCTTGAAGGGGAAAGAATAAATTATTCTTAAAAACAGGCAAAGAAATATCCAAGTCCCGCATCGCTTCCAAAACGTAAAGATGAGAAACTCCGGAGGTTAAAACCCCCCATTTTTTCTTCTTCCCGGGATAAACGTTTTTTGTTTTAACAAACTCTCTTACTTTTTCTTCCTTGGCCAAAAGTTCTTTTTTCATTTCAAGAACCCGCGGAGGCATGGTAATAAACCTTTCAGGGTTTTTATGAAACTTTCCTTTTGGTTTTCCTTTTTCCGGGAGGCTACTCAATTTAACGGGTGCTCTCTGATGGGAAACCCTGGTTGTAAGCCTTACCACAACAGGAAGATTAAATTTTTCCGAGATGCGAAAAGCAAGCTTGGTGAATTCTTTCGCTTCCTCGGGAGTAGCCGGCTCCAAGGTGGGAACATGAGCCAAGCGATCCATAAAACGGGTGTTCTGCTCCGACTGAGCGGAACTATGACAAGAAGGATCATCCGAAACAGCCACAACAGTCGGCCCCACTGACCCGGTGTAAAGAAAGGGAAGCAGAGCTTCCTGGGCCACGTTTTGACCGAAGTGTTTCATGGCCACTAATGTTTTAAGCCCGGAAAAGCTGGCCCCCACCCCGGCTTCCATAGCTGATTTTTCATTGGTTGAATATTCGAAATAAAAGGTGTTTTTCACCTTTTCATCCGATTCTTTAATAAGATAAAAACTGTTTCCGATTTCAGAGGCGGGCGTGCCCGGATAAGTTGAAACAAAATCAACCCCCGACTCCAAAGCACCTCTTGCTACCGCTTCGTTTCCTAAAAGAATCACTTTCCCTTTTTCTTTTAAAATGTTTTTCATATAGGTATTATAACATAAACTTTTACTCCACCGTGACCGACTTGGCCAAGTTCCGGGGCTTGTCCACATCAAAGCCTTTGGCAACCCCGGCATAGTAAGCAAAAAGCTGAAGAGGAACAACGTTTAAAAGAGGAGAAAGAACTTCCAGCGTAGAAGGAACATACAAAACATCATCCGCTATTTTCTTAATTTTCTCGTCTCCTTCCGTCGCCAGAGCCAAAACCCTGCCTCCTCTTGCTTTTATCTCCTCAATGTTGGAGACGGTTTTTCCGTAGACACTATCCTGGGGGCAAAGAGCGAAGGTGGGAAAATCTTCATCAATCAACGCTATGGGGCCGTGCTTCATTTCCGCAGCCTCGTAGCCTTCAGCGTGAATGTAGGAAATTTCTTTTAACTTCAAAGCTCCCTCCAAAGCAACCGGATAATTATATTTTCTTCCTATGTAATAAAAGTTGTCATATCTTGCGTACCGCTCAGCCAACTTCTTTATACTTTCGCTTTTTTCCAAAATGAGCTCTATCTTTTCTGGAATAATTTCCAACTCTTCAGTAATCATTTGAGCTCTTTTTCTACTTAAACCTCTTTTACGCCCCCAAAAAAGAGAGTAAAGGGTAAGGGCCGCAAGTTGGCAGATAAAGGCCTTGGTGGAGGCAACACTGATCTCAGGGCCGGCGTGAAGATAGGTTCCAGCTTGTGTCTTTCGGGCAATGGAAGAGCCGACAACATTAACGATTCCCATTGTTAACAAACCGGCTTCTTCAGCTTTGCCAAGCGCAGCCAACGTGTCAGCTGTTTCTCCCGACTGGGAAACAGCCATAAAAACAGTGCCTTTTTCCAAAGGCCTTTTTCTGTATCTAAACTCGGGAGCATAAGCTGCCTCCGTCGGTATCCTTCCCACCTCTTCTAAGATATACTTTCCGGCTAAAGAAGCAAAATATGAGGTACCGCAGGCTGAAAGGGTAAGACGATTTGCCGCCTCAAGTTCTTTTTCCACCTCTTCCGCGCCGCCCAATCTCACCTCTCCCTTCTTGGAAACAAGCCTCCCCCGTAAAGTATTTTGAAGGGCTTTAGGTTCTTCAAAAATCTCTTTCAGCATAAAATGAGGAAACCCGGATTTTTGAGCATCCTCGATCTCCCACTCTATCTCCTTTATTAATTTTTTTCTCGCGTTTAAATTAAGGTCCGTAATCACCACGTCACCAGGAGTTAAAATAGCCATCTCCCCGTCTTTTAGATAAATGACTCTTTTTGTTTTTGAAATGATGGCCGAGGCGTCGGAGGCGACTAAATTTTCTTCCTCTCCCAACCCTACAAGAACAGGGGATGAGTTGCGGGCGGCCACTATCTTGCCGGGATCCCCGGCAGAACAAGCGGCAAGCCCATAAGTTCCTTCAACTAATTTAAAAGCTTTCTTTAAAGCTTCTTCTAGATTTCCTTCAAAAAACTTTTCCACCAAATGAGCCAAGACTTCGGTGTCGGTCTCGGAGGTAAATTTATGTCCTTCTTTTTCAAGACGGGTTTTTAAAACTTTGTAGTTTTCAATGATTCCGTTGTGAACCAGAAATATATTCTTCGAGCAGCCGAAATGAGGATGAGCGTTTTCTTCCGTCACCCCGCCGTGGGTCGCCCACCGGGTGTGAAAAATGGCGGGAGAACCTTGAAAAGAGTTTTTTTCAAATTTCTTTTTCAAGTTGACAATCTTTCCAGTCGCCTTAAGCCACTCTATCTTTTTTTTCTTTTTGTCCCAAACAGCCATCCCGGATGAGTCATACCCCCGGTATTCCAGGCGGGACAAAAGATCAAGCCCCACCCGGGGATCTTTCTCCCTGCCGATATAGCCTACGATGCCGCACATATCAGTCTGTTACAAAATTAATTAACTTGTCAGGGACATAAACTGTTTTTTTCACACTTTTCTCTTTCAACCACTTTTTTGTTCTTTCTTCTTTCAACGCTTTCTCCTCAGCTTCTTCTTCAGACAACCCCACGTCAATTTTCACCTTGCCTCGAACTTTACCGTTTACTTGAATAATTAATGTGATTTCCTTTTTTTCCGCCTTTTTTTCACTGTAAGAAGGCCAAGAGGATTTGTGTATACTTTCACTCTTTCCAACCGCACTCCAAAACTCCTCCGCCAAATGAGGAGCAAAGGGAGCAACAAGCTTTAATAGTTTTTTTAAATCTTTTAAAGAAAACTTCTCACCTTCCGCCCCGTTTAAAAACTCCATCATTTTAGCCACGGCGGTGTTAAACTTCATCTCATCAATATCTTCTCCCACATCCCTAACCAACCGGTGCAGTTTTCTTTTTAATTTTTCTTCAGTTTCTTCTTCTTTTTTTATTTTTTCTTCCGCAAAAGAGTAAAGTCTGCTTAAAAAACGGAAAACACCCTTGACTCCCGAATCCTGCCAGGGGAAAGTGCCGTCATAAGGGCC
>CAYLVJ010000016.1:0-6326 GCA_964387175.1 uncultured Candidatus Saccharibacteria bacterium
TTTCATATCTTTTATTTTATTTTTTAATAACCTCTCTTGTTTAATTTTAGTTAAGGTTGAGGGAAAACACAAGAGAAAACCAAAAAGCCCACATAAGTGGGCTGATTGGCTTCACCTATTTTTCACCGGCAGCCGTGGGCGCCTCTTTTCATTTTTCCTCCTCCCATAAGGCCGAACTCAACCCCTTGTTCTTCAGCCCAACTGGCCATCTCTCCTCTCATTTCTTCTTTTTTGGCTCTTCTATCTTCCACCGAAAGGTCTTCCCATCCCTCCATTATTTCTTCTCTTTTTTCTTCCAAGGTGTTTCTTTGTTCTTCAGTTAAAGACCCTTCTTCAACCATCTGCTCCAACCTCCCACAAGAATCGCAAGAATGAGATTCTCGCTGAGCCCTGAAGGATCCTTGTTTTTCCTGGATGAACTCTTCGACCTCGTCTTCATCAAGGTTGAATCTTTCTACTAAAGAATCGCGCATGGAAGAAATCCCTCTTCCGCGCTCATCTGCATCAACAACCAAACCTACAGCTAAGCTTGAAACGATTAACCCTCCAATTAGAAGATAAGTTAGTGTTTTTTTCATGGTGATTTGTTTTTTTAATCCTTCCGACCTTTGTAATTAATACAAGTAACTTCCCATTTTATTTCATCCTTCGTTGGGAAGGGCCACCAGGGAAAGAATGCGCCCCCTCAACCCCGCGGGGTTCCCGATGGATGTTTTTAAACCTTTCTCCCACTCCGTGAATACCGAACGCTCTTATGACATCTCCTTCTTGTTCGCCAATCACCACCACCTCATCTCCAACTTCAAACTGATCTTTGTTTTTGCGCAAATCGGAGGTTAAGACAGTAAGGACTTTCCCGTTTTCTCTTATTTTAAACCCTTCTTCTATTTTTTCCTCAATCGTTCCAGTGTGAATTTCCCTGGGGCAGGCAGGGGTGTAAAGAGATTGGAAAAACAAGCCGTTGTTTTTCATTAAAGCTCTTTTGTTCAATTCAAAATGAAAGGGAGTTTTGTAAACTAAAAATCCAAAGATTAAAACAAGAATAAAAATGGCAATCAATGAATAGACAACCGGATACCGATATACGTTTGTGTGCCGAGAAAGAATAAACACCGAAAAAAGCACTCCTCCTAAAAGAAAAAGAGCAAACCCCCAAGGGAAGGATTTGAGAAGAACAAAAATCCCCCATCGTCCATAAAAAGGTAAAAATCGAAAACCCATTTTCTGAAACAAAAAGAGTAAAAGACTGAGCAGAAAAATAAGTAGGGCGCAAAGAAGCAAAAAAGATACCATGAATAAAACCCTTCTAAGTAAAAACACTACTTTGGGCTTCATTTTTACCTCTCCCCTTTTTATCTTTTCTTCTATTTTGTTTTCAATTTCATCTATCATATTTTGATACTTGTTTACATTTTTCCCGCATTTCTTTTTTGGCTCTTTTAAGCCGTACCCCGACCGTTCCAATAGGGATATGCAAAACATCAGCGATCTCTTTGTACTTCAAATCTTCAAAGTAGAAAAGAATTAAAACCTCCCTATACCTATCGTCCAACTTTTCCAAACAATCCTTCATTAATGTTTTTAAATTCTCTTTTCTCAGTTTTTGAGTGATTTCTTCTTTTTCGCCCAAGCAAGGAAGAAAAACATCAAACTCTATTGGTAAAACCGGAGAGTTTTTTTGTTTTTTTAAAAAATTTACAAATTCATTGTGGGCAATTCTATATATCCAGGAAGAAAAACTCCTTTGAGGGTTGAAAGATTGAATATTTTGATAAGTATTTAAAAAAACCTCTTGAACCATATCTTCTATGTCCTCCTCTCCTGCGCTAAAAATGAATCTTTTGGCATACCTTTTAAGTTTTTTCTCGTATCTTTCTACCAAAACGACAAAGGCTTCTTTTTGACCTTTCTGAACTAATCTTGCTAATTCTTCGTCCTTTTTCGAATTAAGATTCATTGTTGAAATATAAGGGAAATCTAAAAACAATCAAGATGCCTATCTTTTATTTTAATACAATTTTAAGAGTTTTTTATTACACGACATTCCAAAAAAGAGAAAACTTGATCTTAAAATTATTTTTTCCCGGTTTTTAGCTTATTTCTCGTTTCCCTGACTGCAACCCTCGGCAAATTTTTTTCGTTTTGATCAAGGTAGTTTTTAACCTCTTTTCTATAGTTTTTAATCATTTCCCGCAGAAGCCAAGAAATAGCTTTGGTTATAAGTTTATCCTCTTCGTTTTGAAGTTTCTTTATTAATGAAAAGGAAAGTTTTAAAAATCTTTCATCTCTTCTTTCTCTAAGAGGAGCCGTTAATAAAACTAAACTGGCTCTTTTTTTGTTTAGGCTTTCGCTTTTTGAAAGCTTCTTAATTAGTTTTTCCCAGCTCTTCCAACGAGCCAACATATCCTCTGCTTTAAATACTGACTGGCAAATGGAATCCACCTGACTCCAACCCTTCATTTCGAACAAGATCTTTTCTACAACCTCTAGGTCTATATTTCTTCTCAGCTTTCGATTACTTTCGAGAATCTTTCCTATTATTTGTTTTTCTTCATCAAAATCACCCCAGGAAAGAAGAAGTAAAAGTTTTGACCACTCCTCTGTTTTAAGGTTTTCATTTTCCCTTACAAAATCCTTGGCAACGCTTCTTATGGTTGACATGCGAAGATCCAGCTTATTATCTTTGTTCCCCCCATAACTATCACTGTGCTTGCTGGGATTGGAATCTTTGTTTTTTAAAACGTCGACCAACTCTTCGTAATGATTTTTAACCTTGTTTTGCATATAATTATATCTTCCTAGAATCATAAGCCCAGTGTAAAAGAACTTGGCGTTGTTTCTTTCTACAATCTAGGTCACCTTTTTTACAATTTTTTTCAATTTGTGCTTTGTGCCTTTTAATTCCCCGCCAACGTTTTATCTGTCTTTCGTCTTCTTCCGGTATCCTTCGCCCCATGTAATAACGACAGTACCACTGAAACCAACCTCGAGGATCCCCGTAATAAACCCACCCCTTTTTCTTCCAAACTGAAAGAGGCTGGGAAGCATCAACACCAAAATAATTTAGCTTCTTACTATGACCGGGTTCTCCTTCCGGATGAAGCTTTGCTTCTTTAAACCAATCGTCGGGAAATTCATCCCGACAATCTCTCATATATCTACCACCGAAAACCCCCAACTTCAACATTTCTTTGGGGGTAAGCTCCGGCTTAAAATCCATATTCTCACCAGCAGGTTCAACCAACTCATACTGATAATCCTGCTGCATTTTATCGTTTACCTTTACAATTTTACCCATTTTAATTTTTCTTATTTTACTTAATTTATATCTTCACCCTCTATCTCTTTTTTAAGACCAAATACAAAATCGGCAAATGACTGAATTCTCTTTCGGGCGACTTTTTTAGAGGTTTCAAAGTTTAACTTTTCCTCCTTGTTTTTAAGGTCTTCCAGGGGAGGTCCCAGCCAGTGATCTAAAACAGCTTTTACTCTTTTACAGGAAAGAACTGCATAGGCGCAGGCTTTAAAAACTTGTAAATAACCTAGGCTGCCTATTTCATCAGCGTCTCTTAAAACTTTTGACTCAATTGACCCGTCTCCCCTTATAATCTCAACAGCTCTTTCCAGAGTTTCCTGAGATAGAGGAAGTTGATAAGGTTTTATCCGTTGAACGATGTCTTGCCTTCCAACGTCTCCGTGGTTTTTGCATTCCAAGGATTCATATATTATCTCTCCTTCGTCATTAGCGGCGTCAACTTTTTTAATGTCGTGAAAAAGACCAGCTAAATAAAGAGCGTCTTTATCTACCTCAAGATTTTCTAACTTTGCTATCTTTAAGGCGTATTCAGCCACTCTTACTCCATGGTCATACCTATATTGATAGCCCCCTCCTTTTTCCCAGGTATCGGAGAAAATATTTTCAAGAATAGTTTTTAATTTTTCTTTTTTTTGTTGTTTCATGAAGACTTTCTAGTAATAAAATAAAGTCGGGATAAAAAGTTTTCTTTTATTTCTTTTTTAACTTCTAAAAGATCAAGGTCTGTTTTCCGAAGAAGCTTTTTAATTTCTTCTTCCATGTAACCTCTTTCAACATGTCTTTCTCTTTTAAGAACGTAGTCGCCGTTCTTCTTTAGGAAGAAATCCATGTCTAATACCCATAAACACTTCTTTCCCCCGTGGCGAAATATACAGTAATAATTTTCTTTGTCCATCACCTGAGGAGGTTTTCTCTGCATATTTTTTATTTTCTCCAAAGAGTTGATATCAAAAACAAAAAGTCCCGAAGGAGCAACATTCTCACTCACAGATCTAAGAGCTTTAAGTAGGTCTTCCTTGGTCAAAAGATAATTTAAGGAATCATAAAAAGAGAAAGCCAGTATTATCCCTTTATGTTTCAAGTTAAAATCACACATATCAGCCTTTACAAACTCCAACGAGGGATACTTTTCTTTTGCAACCTTCAACATCTCTTCTGATTTGTCTATCCCGATTACCTTAAACCCTTCTTTACTTACAAGGTTTGACATTTCCCCTGTTCCACAAGCCACATCAAGGGCCAAACCAGATTCCACCTTATATCTTTTGATAACCTTTCTTAAAAGATTAAGCCAGTCTTTATACTTTTCGGCGTTCATCAACTCGTCATAATAACGAGCCAAGACATGATAAGATCCGTATTTATTTTTCGAAGAAATGAAAGAAATAATTTGTTTAATTAACTCTCTTGAAACAATCTTTTTTATTTTCGACAGTTATCTCTCAACTCAAACTTGAAATTGATAAGTCTGGCTGAAAAGGCTGATGCCTGGGCATTATTTTTTTATGAGCGTCTTTTATAAGCTTCTGATAAACAGCGTTTATCGCCAGCTGTCCAGGTTACATTTATTGCCTGGATATTTTTTCTTGCAGGCAGCAGCGGTAATTTGCTCATAATCATTTTTTTTCAAAAAACCATACAGTTTTTCTTAAGCGCTTTAAACCCCGCAAGACGCTTTAAATATCACGCCCTTACTACTTATTACAAAGTTTTCACCTCCAACAGAGGCGCTATAAAACCAAGGATTAAATTCTATAACCTCAATCTCCTCATGCGCTAAGCCCTCTTCATTAAAATAAGAAATCAAGGCGTTTTCTGCATCCAACTTGTTTTCAACTTCAAGACCTGTCTCAAACAATATCTCGTCGCAGAAACAATTGGGCTCAAGACAATTAAACAATTCACATGTATCATCTAAAAAGGGAGTGCACTCCTCCGTCATACCCCCTTCACAGCTTACACTTTCTAGGTCAGTATCTAGCTCTTCCACCAAGAAATTGTAAAGGCTTAAAAGCTCACCCTCTTCAACCGCTTCGCAGATGAACTCATCATTAATGTTTTTCTCACAATTACCAACAAAGTTCTTTATCTCTTCCTTTTCTTTTGAAGAAACGTTGCAAGGGTCCACGGTTGCTGTTTTCTCTAACAACCTTCTTTTAATTTCCTTTCTTACAAGGCCAGGCAGATCACAAATCTCATCCCAGTGAAATAAACCAAAGTCGCTTGAGGTTTTACTTCCTTTTTCAAAATATTTTGTATCGCAAGAAGCAGGAACTTTAGCTAAAATTAAGTTCAGCCATTCGTAAAGATCTGAGGTGCTTCCCTCTTCTATGTCTTTCATAAGTCTTTCTTTAATCATTCTTTTTGTTTCCCTATTAACAAACTCCACGTTTTCTGTGCTAAAATATTTATCCTTACCAGAAGCAGTTCTTTGAATCTCCAGAATATTCTGGAGATCAGACAACTTCTTGATAAGATCGGGGTCCGAAGAATCAATATTTTTTAAAATATCATCCTTTAATTTATCACCCCTTTCTCTTAAGCTTGAAAATAATGCGGCGCACTCTTCCCCATCCTCTGACCTATATTTTTGAAAACAATAATCCTTGATAAAGTAATAAACGTCCTCAAATTCACTTAACTCTGCCTTTTGAGTCAAGGCTAAAAGATTTTCACCTGTTTCCTCATCGATTTCCTTATTATTCAGATCGCTTCTTATGCTTTCTTTTTTCATTACAACCTCTTCTTTGTTATAAGAAAAATTATTTAAAAGAAGATATCCTGTTGAAACAATTAAGACTAACCCCGCTAAAATTAAAAATATTTTTTTCACGTTTTAGTAAGACTTAATTTTTTTATTTATTTTACCCACTATTTTAATCTTATTTTTAAAAAAAGCATATTTTAAAATCGAACTTAATTAATCCACTCTCCCAGACAAAAGAAGACTTGTCAAACATCTTACTCTCTCCTTTAAAAAACTTACTTAAATCTAAATTTTAAAATATTA
>CAYLVJ010000017.1:0-5599 GCA_964387175.1 uncultured Candidatus Saccharibacteria bacterium
TTTATCAACAATATATTAACAAAGGTCAAATTAGTAATTATTTAAAAATATAAAAAATGACTGAAGAAACAAAAACAAAAAATATTTCAACAAACTTTTTAATTATCGCAGCTGTTATCGGCCTTTTAGTGGGAGCCGGCGGGGGATATTTATTAGGTATTGGAAGTAAAGAAGCAGCTTTTAAGGAGGGGTTGACTCAAGGCAAGGAAGAAATGGAAGCTTATTACAAAGAAAAAATAGAGGAGGCTTTTCCTTCTTTTGAGGAAGAAGAAATTACGTTTATCCACGGAAAAGTTGTAGAGACAGGATCAGACAGCTTAGTGGTTAGGGAGACAAAGGAATCTAATCCTATCGAAGGAGAGGAGGCAAAAGACTGGGAGGTAAGGGTAACGGACGAGACGGAAGTTGTTAAGATGGAAGAAATTTCACCGGAAGAGTTGGATAGATTAATTGAAGAAGCGGAAAAAACGGGAGGAGAGTTGCCCGATCCCTTCACGGAAACAGAAATTTCTCTTTCTGAAATTGAAGAAGGGCAATGGGTTAGTGTAGAGGCTGGTGAAAATATTAAGGGAAAGGAAAGCTTTGAGGCGACAAAGATTATGTGGGAAGAAATGCCAATTTAACATGATAAGAGAAGAGATTAAAAAAAGAAGTGGAAGTTATCGGTTTCTTTTTGTGTTTTTTTCTTTTCTACTCTTTTTTGCGCTTTTAGGAGTTGTAAGATTTGTTAAGGCTCAGTCGTGTGAAACCCACGATACGTGGGGTTGGGCTTGGTCGGAGAACATCGGATGGATCAGCTTTTCTTGCCAAGACACGGGTTCCAGTTATGATTACGGGGTTGACATAGATGACAGCGCCACCCCCTATACGTTAGAAGGATATGCCTGGTCGGAGAATATCGGATGGGTCAGTTTTAATGAATCGGAGTTAAGCGGTTGTCCTGATTCTCCTTGTGCGGCTACGATAGATAAGGCCACGGGGGAAGTTTCCGGTTGGGCAAGGGCTTTAGCTGGCGTGGGTTCTCCAGGTGGCTGGGAGGGTTGGATAAGTTTAGAAAGCTTAAGCTCTATATATTACCAGGTTTGGCTTAATTCCGATCCTGAGCCTTCAGAGTTTGGGGACTGGGGCTGGGGAGGGGATCCTGAAAACGACCCTAAAAAATCTGTTGTAGGTTGGACCTCTTTTAACTGTCTCGACACAGAGTCTTGTTCAGTAGACTACAAGATTTACACAAGCATTGTTTATGGAAAACCGGAGGCAAGGAATCTAAGCTGGCAGCATCCTTCAGATTATTGCGGCAACTGGAGTATATATCTTTCTTGGGAGTATTATAGTCCTCAAGAAGGGGTTTCTCAAAGCGCTTATCAGGTTCAAGTTGACACCGACTCTAGCTTCACTTCGCCTTCTCATGATACAGGGTGGCGAAACTCTTCCAGTGAGGAATACGCTGTTTCGGGACTTGACCATAATACACCCTATGAATGGAGAGTTAGGGTTAGAGACGAAGAAGGCAACGAGTCGGATTGGGCTTATGGTGACAGTTTTACCACTGATTCGAGGTGGCCGGCGCCTGATTTCTCCTATTTACCCGACCCGCCGGTTGTAGGAGGGCTGACTGAGTTTACTGATCTTTCTACTTGTTGGTATGGTACTTCTTCTTATAACTGTAAAGACGATGAGAATAATCGATATAAGTGGGATTTTGAAGGCGACGGGGTGGTAGATTGTGACAGCAACAACGACCCCGAATGTAGAGGAGACGTAACCCACACCTACGAGGTTGCTGGAGATTATACAGCAGTATTGTGTGTGACAGATGATAATGGAGAGTGTTGTGTGAGTAAAGATTTATCCCCCCGCTTGGATCTGCCGGAGTGGGACGAGATAAGACCGGGCTTTGATTAAAGAAAAAGAGGTGTTTAAAAAAGCCACGGGGAGATCCGTGGTTTTTTAATTCTTGATAAAAGTATGCAAATTGTGCTATTTTTAAAGTAGATAGAAATTAAGATTAAACTGGTAACAAAAACATTGGAACCGATTAACATGTTTGGAATTTACCAAGTCAAAAATTATGAGCAGCATCTTACTTTTAGCAGTAGGGGTATTAGGAGTTATAATAGGGGCTCTTTTAGGCTACTTTGCCCGTCAGAGAGTTGCCCAGAAGAAAGCAGACAACTTAGAAGCGACTCTTCATCAGAAACTAACTGAAGCTAAAGAGAAGGCAGACCACATATTAAAAAGGGCTAAAGAAGAAAGAAGAAAGATAATAGAAGAGGCGGAAGAGGAAGAAAGAGAAATGAAAAAAGAACTTTTGAAGAATCAAAAGTTCTTGAGGAAAAAGGAAGGCAATCTGGAAGAAAGAAATGATTTTTTGGCAAAAAAAGAGAAAGTCATAAGGGGAAAAGCCAGTAAGCTTAAAAAAGCCAAAGAGGCGATTAGCCGCTTGAGAAAGCAGCGTGAAAAAGAGCTGGAAGAGGTAGCGGGGTTAACCTTAGAAGAGGCAAAAGAAGAATTAATGGAAGTTACGGAGGCGGAGTATAAACAGGATATTTTAGAGAAAATAAGGAGGTTGGAAAAAGAAGGGGAAGAACGGTTTGAAGCCAAGGCGAAAGAAATTCTAGCTTCAGCCATCCAGCGCTACGGATTGTCTCAGGCGCAGGAGATTACAACCAGCACACTTCATCTGCCCGATGATGATATCAAGGGCAGGATAATTGGAAAAGGAGGGAGAAACATTAAAGTCTTGGAAAAACTCACGGGGACGGAGGTGGTGGTGGATGATACACCAGAAACCGTTATGATCTCCGGTTTTAACCCCATAAGAAGACAAATTGCCAAGTTAGCTTTAAAGCGGCTTGTTAAAGACGGACGTATTCAGCCGACAAGGATTGAAGACGAGGTTGAAAAAGCGGAGGGAGACATTAAAAAGCAGGTTAAAAAAGCAGGAGAGCAGGCGGTTTTTCAAACCGGCGTTTTAGGCTTGGATGACAAGCTGGTGCAGCTTCTGGGGCGTCTTCATTTTCGGACCAGCTACGGTCAAAACGTTTTGCTTCACTCCATAGAAGTAGCGGAGCTGGCGGGAGCCTTGGCCTCGGAACTTGATGCGGACGTTGATCTTTCTAAAAAAGCCGGACTTGTACATGACATAGGGAAGTCGGTTGATCATCAGGTGGAAGGATCACACGTTGATATTGGACAGAAAATTTTGAAGAAGTTCGGAGAGTCCGACGAGGTGATTGACGTCATGAAATGCCATCACGGAGATTTTGAACCCGAGTGTATTGAAGCGGTTTTGGTTCAGGTGGCCGATCAGATATCGGGCGCTCGTCCAGGAGCAAGAAAAGAAAGCTTAGAGAACTATCTTAACAGGTTGGAGAACCTGGAAGACACAGCCCGGGCTTTTGAAGGGGTGGAAAGAGCATTTGCTATCCAAGCCGGAAGAGAACTCAGGGTCTTTGTTCACCCTGATGAAATCGATGACTTGAAAGCTCATCGTTTGGCGCGGGACATAGTAGGAAAAATTGAAAGAGAGTTGAAATACCCGGGAAAGATAAAAGTGACCTTGATAAGAGAAAAAAGGATAACCGAGTACGCCAAGTAAAAAAAATTAAAAAAGGGGTCGATTTCGACTCCTTTTTAAATTGTGTAAGTTACATTTTCTCAGGAGCTTCGATTCCTAAAAGATAAAGTCCGTTTTTAATAGTTTGAGCCGAAGCTTTAACAAGCGCTGTTCTTGTCTTTTTTGTCTTTTCTTTGGATTTTAAGACGGAATGTTTTTCGTAAAAAGAATTGAATTTTTGAGCTAAGGAAAAAAGATGATTACAGATTAAAGAAGGGTCGTATTCTTTGACGGATCTTTCTACTATTTCAGGGAAGCGGTGAATTGATTTAGCTAAAGCGATTTCTTCTTCATTTGGTTTGTACGTAAGGTCAAAAGAAGAAGATTTTCTCCCTTCTTTTCTTAAAATGCTTTTTGCTCTGGCGTGGGTGTATTGAAGGTAGGGCCCGCTGTTTCCTTCAAACTTGACGCTTTCTTCAAGATTAATATCTACGTTTTTCTCCGGCGTTGTTTTAAGAACAGAGTATTTGCTTGCCCCGATAACGAGTTTTTCTTTTATATCTTGAATTCTTTTGCGAGGATAGTCTTTTTCTTTCATGAGAGAAATCAAGGCTTTTTCGGTAGTTTTTAAGAGCTTATCAATTGAAAGAATGTTTCCCTTACGAGAGGATATCTTTTTTCCCTTGACGGTGACCAGTCCAAAAGGAATATGGATAAATTTTTCCGCTAATTCAGGGGCAATTTTTTCAGCGGCTTTGTAAACCACTTTAAAATATTCTTTTTGCTCCACCGCGGTTGAGATAAAAGAAAGATCATAATCGAAGTCTTTCTTTTTTAAGAAAATGAGAGCAAGATCTTTAGCCTCGTAAGTTGGAAGGCCGGCTGAAGTTAAAAATACCCGGTTGTGAAGACCGTGTTTTTCCCCGGGGAAAATGACAGCCCCTTGGCTTTTTTGGAAAATATTTTCTGAGTTTTTTAAGACGATTTCTTTTCCTTTTTTGGCGGTTTGACTTTCAAAATATTCTTTGTGGTAGGTGGTTCCAAGGCGTTTGTTCATTTCGCGGTAGTAATCCAGGCTCCACTTTCTTGTTTTTTTCCAAAGCTTGTACTCTTTCCCTTTTTTGGCGTATATTCTTTTGTTGATCCCTTTTATTTCTTCTCCCGCCTTTTTGTCTTCCTTGAAATTTTTTGATCCGTAAACATAAGCTTTTTGAAGAAGATCCACCTTTTCTTTCAAGGAAAGCTTTTTTGTATTGGTTTTGTCATATTTATTTTTCCACCCCCAAATAGCTTTAGCAACAAAAAGACCGACGTCTCCCTGGTAATTGGCTCTGTAAACATTGAAGTTTGAAAATTCTAAAAGACGGGCCAGCGACTCTCCCAAGCTGTAAGAACGGAAATGTCCTATATGAGGAAGTTTATGTGTGTTAGGTTGTCCGAACTCTATTACCGCCTTTTCTTTTTTTCCAAGATTTGAAGATCCGTAATTTGATTTTTCCTCTAACACTTTTTTAATGTTCTCCAGGAAAAAACGAGAGGAAAGGTGGAAATTGATGAATCCGGGCTTTACGACTTCTATTTTTTCAATGTATTTTTTACTAGGTAGGTTTTCTTTTATTTCTTTTGCTAATTTTAAAGGGGATTTGAAACCGGAAGTTTCGGGAAAACGAGCGAGGGCCCAGTTGGAGCTGTAATCACCGTGTTTCGGGTTTGAGGGTTGTTCTAGTTGGACGTCTGTTGCCTTTTCTCCTGCTTTTTTTACGGCTTGGGCGAGATCTTTTTTAATCTTTTTTCTGATCATTGATTCATTTTAGCATAACTTTACAGGTGACTTAAATTCTTTACACCGCGGGTTTTTTTGGTTAGACTGAAAGAAAGATAAGCGGGGCGTGGTGTAGTGGCTAACATGCGTGCTTTGGGAGCACGAGATCCTGGGTTCAAATCCCAGCGCCCCGATTGAAAAAAGGCGGGTGTAGTTCAGTGGTAGAACACCACCCTTCCAAGGTGGAAACGGCGGTTCAATCCCGCTCACCCGCTCCA
>CAYLVJ010000018.1:0-5333 GCA_964387175.1 uncultured Candidatus Saccharibacteria bacterium
TCTTGTGTTTCTTTAGATTCTTCTTGTGTTTCTTCCGGGCTCATTTCCACCTAATGCTTTTTTAGCTTTTTTAATCTTTTGCACTTCTCCAGGAGAAGTAGTAATTATTTGATCTTCGGTGTAAGAGGCGACTACATTAATAGCTACATGCTTTGCTCCGGCGAAAAACAAACCTTCTCCGATGGAAGCTTCAAGCAGCCTCATTTTTTCTTCTTCGGTAAGGTTGAAGGTGTCTTTTACAATTTCAATGGTTGAAGGACTTTGTTTCATTAGAATTTGGATAGCGGAGTTGGCGACGATGGGCTGCCCGTATTCCGAACGCATGAAGTCCCCAACATCCTGGGTGATGGTTGTCACCCCCAGCCAATACTTACGAGCTCTTTTAACCAACCCGTAAAGGAAGGAGGCGCCGTCTTCCGACTGCATCATCCACCAGGCCTCGTCAATAACTAAAATTCGTTTTTTAAGCTCAGAAGTAATCTCTTTCCAGATGTAGCGCATAATAACAAACATAGCTAACTGCTTTAACTCTTCTTCCATATCTCTAATGCCGAAAGAAACGAAGTTTTTGTCCATTGAAATATTGGTCGGCTGGTTGAAAAAACTGGAGTAAGTTCCTTCAGTAAATTTTCTTATTCTTCTCACCAAACTTTCCGCTCCCTCCATGGTTTCCAAAACACTCTCCAAGTCGCTCATAATGGGTGTATTTTCTTCCCAAGTTGAAGGGTCGCTGTCAGGTGTGATATCTCTGGCCTGGTAAGTTTCCGTTAAAGCTCTGTCTATTATTGCGTCTTCTTCCGGGTTGAGCCCCCCCATCATGATTCTCATCAAACCAACCAAGTTTATAATATTCGATCTCAAAACATTCTCCGGATCTTCTCCTTCCCGGGGCTTGGGAAGATCAAAAGGATTTATATGATTCGGTGAAGTTAAAGACATGTTTAAAAAGGATCCATCCACCGCGTCACTTAAAAATTCGTATTCATTTTCCGGGTCCAAAACCATAACATCTATTCCGGTCATTAAAGACCTTAGAAGTTCCAACTTGATCATAAAAGAGTTGTGAACGAAAAGGCCTCCGTTTCCAGCTAAGAAAACTTCGTTTGCGACCTGAAGATCATAAACGTATTTGTGTTTTTTGTTTTTTAGTTTTTCAATTTCCACTACGGGATCCCAGAAAAGATCCGAATCGGTTAATTTTTTAAGAGTCAAAATATTTTCTTCAACCACCGGCAGGTCTTCTTTTAAGATTTTTTGGTATTTTTTCCAGACCTTCTGACTGCTCCGGCGCAAAGTTTTGTAACTGGTATTGCCTTGAGGTTCTTCAACCAAGGCTTTCTGCAGTGACTGGTTGGTAGAAGAAACCGTTAAATCAGTATTTTGAAAGCCTACATAAAGAGCTCTTTTAATTTCTTGAAGCGAAAACATTTTCCCCTGGCTGATTTCAATGGCTTTAAAAGCGTTTTTACTGAAAGGTCTTTGTTTTTTCCGCAGGAAGGCCCAACTGGAGCCAAGCTCCTCCCATAGTTTGCGGTTTACTTCCGGTTTAGCCCCTGCTATATCTATCACCTCCACTAAGCTTGGCAAGGAGCTTAAAACCTCTAAATTCGGCTTCAAGGCTTTGTAGCCTTCAACTCTTTTTTCTATTTCCTTGACGATTCTTTTCAGAGTTTTTCGGGAGGGGTTGAAGTCTCTTCTTCTTACGGCGTGGAAGTTGTCGATGCCTCCCAGGTTGAAGCCGAAATGTTTGTTGATCTTGTTTAAAACGCTGGAAATTTCGGGTGTCACGTCTATATTCGTATTACCCTTTTCTTTTAATCTGTTTTTTAAGACGTTTCTTTTTTCGGAAGAGAGAAAGCCGATTTCTTTTTTGAACTTTTCTACGAATTCTTTTCCGGATATTTTTATTTGATTATAAGTTTCTTTTTGGTGCGTGTTGTTTGTAGCTCTTTTTCTTCTTTTTTTAATTCTGGCTACAATCCCAAATTGATAAAGTAGATAGGAAATGTCTGATATTAGATCTTTTGATTTTGAAACAGCAGTTACCCCCCCGTTTTGGCTGGTGGTTCCGTCTCCTTCAAAGTATCCTGCAAGGTATGAAGCGACTTTTTCTTTGCTGGCATCAAAAATCAAAGAGGGCACTTTTTTCTTTTCTGCTTTTTCTTTCCCGCATAATTTTTTGAAGATTTCCACCGGCACTCTCGCTCCTATTCTCACGTCTTTTACTCCACAAAAGAAAGGTATCCCTGTTTTCTTTAGATGTTTTTTAATGCGGGAAACGGTTTCGGGCCGGGTGCTGGTGATTACTACAATTTTTTCAGAAATTGATCCGTTAGCGGAAATCAGCCCCAGTATTTCAAAAAAATCTTTGGTTGTTTTTAAAATCGGCGGAAAGGAAAACGTTCCGTTTTGTGAAGTGAGTTTGATGTTTTCTAAATCAGGCTTGATTTTTAAAGCGTTAAGAATTTTGAGGTAATAGGGGAGGGGCATTCTTCTTCCCTGTCTGTATTTATAAAGGGAAGGGTCCAGTTTTTCATTTATATTTATTTTCCTTATTTCCTCCCAGTTTTCTTCTATTGTTTTCCTTCCCCCTTCTACATAAATACGTTTTGAATCTTTTAAAAGGTTTAAAAGGTTTATCTCTTCTATCTTCTCACTTTTTTCATTTTTTACTTTTCTTGGCAAAGGAATAAAATCACCTTTTTTAAGGTTGGTGCTTTTTGTAACCTTTACCTTTCCGTTTTTTAAGGCTACGAAGTTGTGGTCGCCGGTGGTTGTAATTTCCCTTCCGCTTTTAGTTTTGAATTTATAGAGGGTTTCGGGGGCGTCTTTTCTGGCTGCTACGCTAACTTCAGACCACTCACCCTTTAGCTCTTCGTTAAAAGTAAAAACTTCAAGGTCTGGCCCTATCACTCCCTCCATTTCTTCGTCTATCCGCGTTGCGCCTTTCTCGTCGATAAGCTCATCTACTAATTTCCCTATCTTTGTCCTAAAGAGTCCCTCCTTATTTCTAACCAAAACGGTTTCTTCTCCTACTATCGATTTCCCGCTGCCAGAGGTACCGAATACGACTTCGTTGTAGCTTTCCATATCAAAGCGGTCGAAAAGAATAAGGGAGTTGTTGTGCTGGTTGATGCCGTAAAGTATTCCTTTGTTGGAACTTAAGTCAAAAGAGATGAAAGGAAAAACACTGGAAAGGGGAGCGGTGTTCATCGGAGTGTGGACTAAAATTCGATCCAAAAGGTAGGGAGAAGTAGTAACAAACCCGTCTCCCTGCTGGTACACGGCGGGTTTGATATAGATGAGTCTTCCTTCAAGGATTGATCTCAGGGTTGTTTCTATTTCTCTTAGTTTTTTCTCATCTTCTCCGTAGATGGTGAGATAAAGACCCAAACTGTACATTTTTTCCTGGCCGGTTTGAAGACGATCCCGCAGATCTTCCATATTTTGATAAGAGTGTTGAAGTTTCGGGTCGCGGATTAAACCTTTTTTCTGTCTTTCCATCATCTCCGCCTGAGTGGCGGTGATTCTTTTTCTTAAGTTTTTTAATACTTCGCTTGTATCAACGGGGTTGACGTGGAAAGCGATATCCATGGGTGTGTCGAGGTTGACGATGGGAGAAAACCATCCGGTTGTTAAGTACTGAGGATAGGAAAAAACAAAAAATGTTCGGGCGTAACGTTCCCCCACTTGAAGATAGTCCGATCCGATTTTTAAAGAAGGAGGTGCAACAAAATCCCTAACGTCCATTACTTCAAACTCCGGGACGTCAACTTTGTCCCCGCTTATTCCCTTTTTGATTTTTTTAAAAATATCCATATCTTATTTTATCAATTCAGGCGGAATTCTCGGGTAATGCCCGACCTCCGCTTGTTCCGGGTGATGAAGCGTCCAAAGAAGCTCAATCAACTCGCTTGTTTTTAAAGGCACGCTTTTCAACCCGCACTTTCTAAGCCCCATGGCTACAAACTCCATCCGCTGCCAAAGTTGCGAGCGGCATCTTTGAAAAGATTCTTCGGTCATTTTGGGAACTTTGGCGGAGCTTAAAATTCCTTTATCCTTTTCTTTTCCTTTGACGTCCCAAATGGTGAAAGGCACAACAACGAAAAACTTCTTGGACATGATGATTCCCTGTCCTAAAAGTTCGTTGATAAATTTTCTGTATTCTTCTGTTTGAACTTTTAAGAGTTTCTGTTCCTGTTTTTGCTCCAGATCTTCTAAGTACTCGATGTAGTTGGTTAAATTAAGTCTTCGTGACTGAACAAGAATTTGACAGGAAAAGTCTAAAATATTTAAAAAGTTTTGAAATTGGTAGATAACGGCTTTTCTTTCATCTTGTGATTTCAAAGCAAAGTTAATGGAGGAAACCATTAAAACCCCTCTTAAGGCTTTGTTCTTAAGGACTATGACTCCTTCTCTTATCTCTTCAATTGGTAAGAATTTTTGGGTTGCTGGCATTTTAATTTAACTTTTAGTTTCAACACGGGTTGCTAAATCTCCCAGTTGGCTTCCCTTCTCCCTTATTTCAGGCTGCCATTCTTCTTCCCTTTCTTCGGGTGTGTCTTGTTCGAACATGTGAGCCCTGGGGACGATCGCCTTTTTCTTCCAGAGGAACGTTCTTCCCATAAAGGTGTATTTAAAAAGGTTCATAACTACTTTGGGCATGGGGGAGCCTCTGTACTTGCCGAAAGCAAGCACTATGCTTCCGACCATAATGACCGTAGTAAGGAGCATAAAGGCAAGAAAGCTTTTTGAGGCTAGGACGAAATAAAGGACGAAACATATCCCAACACCACTTCCCACGAAAATGAACTGGCCGAAACTCATGGGTCCGACCACTTTAATGTCTCTTTCGATGAATTGAGGTACTCTATAACGCATGAAAAATTAATTATTTTTCAATAGACTCCCTGTATCTGTCTTTTGTTGATTTTTTCTTTGGCCCCCTTTTTTCTTGCTTTTCATCACCTTCCACCTTATCACTTTCCACATCTTCTTCGTAAAGGTTGGAAAGGGTTTCCTTGACCGGATAAAAAACAAATCGGCTTACCGCTTCCTTTATTTTCTTTGCTTTTTCTTCTGGGATTCCTCTTTTCTTTAAGGCGCCCTCAAACTCCGAAGGAGGAAGAAGCCCCATTAAAGAGTCACCGATTAAATCCACTAAAGCGGCTGCCTGGTCGTTGTCTAAATCCTGCTGATCGATAAGACGTTCGGTGGTAGTCACCGTTTTGTCCGACTCCATGGCGTCTTGAAGTTCTTTGGGTAGATCGTTATATAATTCTAAAAATTCTTCTCTTGAAAGTTTCATATATGTTTTTTTACGTTTTCCTATT
>CAYLVJ010000019.1:0-4373 GCA_964387175.1 uncultured Candidatus Saccharibacteria bacterium
ACCACCACGTTTTCCCCCGGCTTTTTGTAACCCTGCTCTCTGATTCTTTCCTCCCAGTACTCCTCCGTTTCAGCGTCCGAGAGACCTTCTTCAAGCTGCTCTTTTTGTGTTTCCATCTCCTCTATCTTCCCACGCAGCTCTTCTATCCGAGAAAGAACTTCTTTTCTTTTTTTTCCTATCTTCCAATTTGAAAACAATAATAAAACTGTTAGAATAAGTAGGAAGGTACCAAGGAGAGCGGAAAAAAATCTTTTTTCTCTTTTTTTCTTAATCATTTTAAATAAATATGCATCCGCGAAAAAAACAAAAAATCTTAAAAGTTGTCTGGATAGTCGTAGCAGCTCTTACGGTAATAAGCATGCTGTCTTATTTAGTCCTGCCCTTATTATAACCTCCCGCCTGATATTTTTCAAACAGACCTTTTTTAAGTTCAGAAACAAAGAGATCAAGCTCAGGCAGATCCAAAAGCCAAGCTGACAAAAGATAAAAGGAAATCCCCGCAAAGGAAGAAAAACCGGCTTGAAGAAAAACGTTCCAGAAGGTTTCAAGGGGAAACAAAAAAGACAAGGGTCTTAAAAGAACCCAGCTTGTCAACCCGGAAAGAAGGGACAACACCGCCGTCTTACCGAAAGAGGCCAGTATTTCAAGCTCTTCTTTCGTTTTTGTTTCTTTAATTAAAAAATAAAGAAGAAATAAAAACTGAACGATGGTTGCCAAAGCAAGAGCCAGCGGGAAAGCAAGCACTTGAATGTTTCCTTCCACCTTTAAAAGAAGAGAAAAGGACTCTTCCAAAACTCCACCCGGAGCAAGCCAACCCAAAAGAAGAAAGGAAAGACTTACCGTGACTATAAAATTAACACCCTCGCTTAAAGCGGGTGTTTTTGGTTTTTGAAGGGAATAAAGGACTCTTTTAAAAAGCAGAATAAAGCAAGAAGCAAAAAGAGCCCAAGCAAAAACACCCAAGCTGGCAGCACTCAAACGAGTGGCTCTCCATCCCCATTTCCCACCCCCGAGAATAAGCCTCACTACTTGAGCCCTCAAAACGAAAATTAAAACACCTAAAGGAAGAGCCAAAAACAAAATCATCCTGAAAACCTTGGCAAACTCCTTCCAAAACCCCTCCTTGTCCCCTTGAGCCCACTTACGAGACAAAAGAGGAAAAACAGCCACGGAAAGAGGAGCTCCAATCAAACTCACGGGAGTTAACCCCAAGTTTTTGCTTAAATTGAAAATGGCAATACTGCCTGAAGGAAGACGGGAAGCCAAAGCGGTGACAACCAACCAAGTCATCTGTAAGAATAAAGCACCGATAGAAGAAGGACCCATAATCTCTAAAACTTTCTTCAAGCGATAGTTTTTAAAAGTTAAAAAAGGTTTCCACTTGAAACCTTCCTTTAAAACACCGGGGAGCTGAATCAAACAATGCGCAACTGCACCCAAAACAGCCCCGAAAGCCAATCCTTCAAGACCGAATCTGGGAGCAAGAAAAATAATACCTCCTATCACTCCCAAGTTGTAAAAAAACGGAGTCAAACTGTAAAGAAGAAAACGATCGAAATACTGTAAAACCCCGGAAAAAACAGAACTTATCGCAAAAAGAATAGGGGTTAGAAAAAGAATACGAATCAAAACGACTGTTTTCGCTCTTTGAGCGGAAGTGAAACCGGGAGCCACCCACCCTACGAGAAAAGGAGCAAGAATCATTCCCAAAAGAGAAAAAATACCAATAAAGACTAGAAAAAAGTTAAGTAGATTATTAGTAAAAAGAAAAGCTTTTTTACGGTTTTTTTCAAATTCTTCTGAAAAAACAGGTAAAAAAGCAACTCCGATCCCGGCGGTAACAAGAATAGCTCGCAAGAAATCGGGAGCCCTAAAAGCCGCAAAGTACATGTCCAAACTCTCCCCCGCTCCAAAGGTGCTAGCCAAAAGACGATCCCTTACAATACTAAGCAGGCGGCTCAGAAAAGAAGAAAAAGCAATAAGGCCGGCCGCCCAAGCGACACTTTTAGTCTTAGAATTTAAAATCTTTTTTATCATCTTTTTCATTTTATCAAAACATAAAAGCCGCGAAAAGCGGCTTTTAGTGGATAGATTGTAAGCCGGATTCTGTTTTAAGCAATCATTTATCTAGCCCCAGGGTCACCCCAAGGGTCAAGCAAACCACCAATTTTGTTCTTACACCCAGGTAGGGATTTGGCCGTTTCATTCCTGTATTTCTACAGGAATCACCCCGAAGGGCTGCTCAGCTTGCGCCTCGCACGTTTCTGTTCGCACCCCTAGCCTTGCGACCGGCAGGCGTTACCTGCTACCCTTTCTAATTGCTCTTGCAAGATGCAACTAGATGAGTGTCCGGACTTTCCTCCCTGTAAAAACAGGGCGATTGCAACCTCTATCCACTAAAATTATACAAAAAATATCACTTAACGTCAAGAGGAGGTTCTTATTCCCCGCTTTCCGTTTTCTCCCCATCTTCTTCCGCCTCGGGTTGCTCTTTCTCGCTTTCTTCCTCCGTTTCTTCTTCTTCAATTTCTTCCTCAGGTTTTTCTTCTTTTTTTTCCTCGGTTGAGACTTTTTCTTTTTCTGGCGCTTCTTGTGACTCTTCTTCAACAACTCTTTCAAGGAGGTTGTGAACCGGTCTTTTTTCTCCCTCGATAACTCCTTCTGAAATTAAAAGGTTGTAAACGGTGTCTGAAGGCTTAGCCCCCACCGAAATCCAATATTTCACCCTTTCTCCTTTAACATTTGTTTCCTTGTTTAAGGGATCAAAAGTACCCACCACTTCTTTCGCATTTCCTCCTCTGGGTGGTGATCCTTTTTCAACAACGACTATTTGAAAAAAGGGGTTGTTTTTTCTTCCCGCTCTTCTGAATCTGATTTTAAGCATAAATAATAATTATTTTTTTATTTCCCAACTTTTCTTCTGAAGACCTCTTTGGGCCGCTCTCTCTTCGGCCTCCTGTTTTGAAGACCCTTCTCCTTTGGCTACCAGCTCCTCCCCGATAAAAAGACCGCACAGGAAATGCTTGGCGTGATCGGGACCCCATTCGTTTAACACCCTGTACTCCGGAGTCAAAGCCTCTTCTTCCTGGGCTTTTTCCTGAAACAAGGATTTGGGATCCTTCAAAAGGCCCTTTTCCATTATTTCTTTTGTTTTAGGAAGAAGATTTTTTTCAATGAATTTCTTCGCTTCTTCATATCCCTGGTCAAGGTAAACCGCTCCCAAAAAAGCTTCAAAAACGTCGCAAAGCATTCCAGTGCGGGACTTTCCTTTTTCTTTTTTTTCTCCTTTGGAAAGAAGAATAAAGTTATCAAAATCAAGCTCCCGCGCCGCCTCTCCCAAGGTTTTGGTGTTAACCAGAGCCGCTCTCCAGTTGGTCAACTCTCCTTCCGGCTTGTCGGTGTAGCTGTGAAAAAGATACTCCGTAACGATAAGTTCTAAGACGGCGTCTCCCAAAAACTCCAGACGTTCGTTGTGCCCTCTTTCGAAGTCATCATTTTCATTTACAAAAGAACGGTGACAGAAAGCCTGCTTTAAAAGTCCCTTGTCTTCAAATTTTATTCCTAATTTTTCTTCCAGTTTCGAAAAATCTTTCATGATTTCCTTTTTTTCATTTGTTCGTAAACCGTTCCAAGCACCCCGTTGACGAACTTACCCGAGGGCTCCCCCGCAAAATTTTTAGCCAGCTCAATAGCTTCATCAATAGCCACCTTGGGGGGAACTTCTTTTTCGTCCGAATAAAGAAGCTCCGCCAGCCCTATTCTCAACACGCTGCGGTTAACCCCCGATATCTGATCCAGGGGCCACTGGGGAGCGGTTTTTCTAATAATCTCATCGATTTCATCCAAATGGGTGATAATTTTTCTGCCCAAATTAAGCGGGAATTTTACGGGAAGCCCGGGAGCAAAAAAACCGAGATTTCTTTTCAGAATCTCTTGAAGGTCTTTTTTTTTCCCCCAAAAGTCCCACTCCCACAAACTCTGCATCACTATTGATCTGGCAAGATGTCTTGAGCCCATAAAATGTTAAATTACAAAAAAATTCAGGAAGGTTTGCTCATCTTCCTCCAATCCAGCGCTCCCCCGCCCAAAGGGCCGGAGGTCTTCTCTTCCGTCTTTTTCTTTTTCTCTTCGTCTTTTTTCAAAACTTCTTCCTTTTTGTAGTGCCCGCATTCCTCGCACACCCGGTGAGGTAGTTTCTTTTCACCGCAGTTGGAACAAACCATAAGCTCTTTCTTGGTAAGTGAAATTTGAGAACGTCTTCTGTCCCGTTTTGATTTGGTGTGTCTTGATTTAGGTACAGCCATAATAATTAATTTAATCTTCCATCAAACAAGAAACTGCCCTGTGAAGGCACTTTCCAGCTTTTCTCCAGA
>CAYLVJ010000020.1:0-4183 GCA_964387175.1 uncultured Candidatus Saccharibacteria bacterium
CCCATGACTCTGGGCACCCCGATACCGTAACACCCCATCTCCATTAAGTTTTCTTCTCCTTTTTCGTTTGTATAAGTCAAAGAAAAAGCCTTGGAAAACTTGGTTCCGAGCTTAAAGATGTTTCCCACCTCAATAGCATTTAGTTTTTGAAAATCACTTTTCCCGCATTCAGGACACTCACTTTGTTTTTTAATTATTTCTTCATTTACCGCCACCTCACAGTCCCGGCAAAGATAAATGGTGTCCTCCCCCACCTCGCAAATGGTCTGGTACTCGTGTGAATACTTACTGAAACTGCCTCCGGAAGCATAGGTAAGATAAGTTATATCCCCCACCCCCAAGCGGTTGAAAACGGAGTGATAGGCTTTTTGCGCTTTTTCGTAAAAAGCGTCTAGACACTCCTTGTTTTCATGAAACGAGTACAAATCCTTCATAAGGAATTCACGGCCTCTAAGAAGCCCTGATTTGGCTCTAAGCTCGTTTCTAAACTTGCTTTGTATCTGATACAAAGCCACCGGAAGATCTTTGTAAGAAAAAACATGGTTTTTAACCAAAGGAGTCACCACCTCTTCGTGGGTCGGACCCAAAGCGTATTCTTTATCTCCCGCCCCCTCCAACTTAAAAAGTATGCCGAGTGTGTCCCACCGATCTGTCTTCTCCCAGTTTTTCTTTGGTTGAAGAGCCGGCATAAAAACTTCTTGTCCTCCCAGTTTTTCCATCTCGTCTCTTATAACACTCTCTATCTTCCCTATCACCCGCCAGCCGAGAGGTAAAAAGGAGTAAACACCGGACATCACCTGTTCAATGAACCCGGCCTTTTCAAGCAGGGTGGCGTTCACCGAGTCATACTCTTTGGAGCTTTTTCTACTTTGACCGAAAAGATGTGAATATTTCATAAAATAATTTTCTTAAGGAATTATATTAATCTTACAACAAAACAATGTCTTCTAAAAATTTTAATCAAGATCAACCAGGTTTTTCTTCAAAAAACTTTTAACAGCTGAGACCGTTTCCTTCTTGGCCCCCGCCGGACTCTGGGCAACCCATAAGGAAAGGTTGTAAAGCTTTTGACCTTCAACCCTCAACCACTTTTTATTTTTATGAAGAAAAAGCAACAAGGTCGCAACAGCTACTCTTTTGTTTCCGTTTTGAAAGGGATGATTTTTAATCATCAAATAAAAAAGAACAGCGGCTTTTTCCAAAAGCCCCTCATACACCCGTTTTTTATCAAACTTTTGAAAGGGGGTTACAAGGCAGCTTTCAAGCACCCCTGGAGAGCGGGTTTGAAAGGCGGGCATTGACTCACTTTTTTCCATAACTTCCCTTGCCAAAACAAAAGATACCTTCTCTACTTCTTTTATCGATATCCCTTTTATCATGTCTTGGCTAATTTTTCAAAGACTTCTCCGTACTCCTCCACCGCTCTTTTTACTGCTTTTTCAACCTCTTCTTTTTCTTCTTTACTCAAGTTTTCTTTTAAGATCCCACCCAAATCATCCTTGGCGATGATATAACTCCCTCCCACCTTTTCCGCCCTTATATCTCCCTTTTTAATCCTCTTGTAAACAGCAACTCTGCTTATTCCCAGAATCTCCGCTAATTCGCTTGTGGATAAAAAATTCTTTTCCTTCATTTTTTATTAAGTTATCTTAGGTTAACTATTATTTAAAGGTTAACATAAAGTAACTAAAAATTAAAGGTTAACAAGATAAAAGGCAGAATTTCCGGTTCAACCGGAGCCCCCGCCCACTCGATGGTCTCTGGGATCTCGAGCTCAAACTCGAGTTTAATCTGCGAACTGAGTCCGCAACTTGAAAGAGCTACCCAAAGCCCCAAAACGACTATCGCAACCCACCTCATAGCCCACCTCCTTTGTTTTTTTATACCATCTTTTTCTTGTTTTTCTCAAACTTTCTTAAAAAAGCCTCCTCCAGATCAATATCAAGATAAATGGCAAGCTTCAAGGTCTGCCAAAAAATATCCGCCACCTCGTCTTCCAACTCTTCCGGCTCGGTTGAGCGGGTGAGCTCTCCTCTTTGAGTGTCGCGGTATAAAATGGCTCTTGCCACCTCCCCTACCTCCTCCACCAAGTGGGTAAAGGCTTGAATGGGCTCAGTTTCTATTTCGGTGTAACCTATTTCCTCCAAAAACTTTTCAACCTCTTTTTGAGCTTTTCTTATTTCCATAAAAAACTTAGATTATTTTGCTATTTAAATACTTAAAGCCACCCCAAGGTGGCCCACCGATTTTTAAAACCTTCTTATCTTTCAAAACCTTCCGCCGCGACAAGACTTCCTACTTTTTTTCCTTTTAAAACGTCTTCCAGACACCCAGGCTTTTTAAGGTTGCAGATAATAATGGGCAGCCCCTCATTCATACAAACGGTTACAGCTGTTTTGTCCATCACCCCGATATCTTTGTTTATAGCCTCCAGGTAAGTCAGTTTGTCTAAAAGACGGGCGTTTTCGTTTTCTTCAGGATCTTCTGAATATATTCCATCCACCTTGGTCGCCTTAATCAAAACATCCGCGTCAAGCTCCAAGGCTCTTAGCGCCGCCGCCGTATCGGTTGTAAAAAAAGGATGACCCGTACCGGCTCCGATAATAACAACGTATCCTTTTTCAAGCTGATGAAGAGCTCTTTTACGACTATAACGCTCCGTTAAAGGAGACATGTTTAAAGAGGTGTGAAGGCGGGCCTCAATCCCTGCCTGCTCCAAAGCATCTCTTAGGGCTAAACAATTCATGACGGTTCCCAGCATACCCACCTCGTCAGCGGTCACTCTGTTTATCCCTTCTTTAACGTGTTCAGCCCCTCTCCAAAGGTTCCCTCCCCCCATAACAATCATGATTTCATACCCCGCATCTTTTATCCCCTTCAACCTTTCCGCTATTTTAAGGGCCTCTTTAAAATCAATTCCAAAATCACCCGAGTCAAGCAAAGCCTCTCCCCCTATTTTTATCATTGCTCGTTTAATTTTCATTAGACCAATGTATCAAAATTTTAATCGGAAGTAAAACCAAGAGCCTTTTTTACCTTGTCAGCTGAAGACTTCGGATCCTTTTCATTAAAACGGATTGCCTTCCATCCTACTTTTTTGGCCCCCAAGACATTTTCAGGAGTGTCATCCACAAAAAGAATTTCCTCTTTTTTAACTCCCACTCTTTTTTGAGCGGCCTTGTAAATCCCCTCCTCCGGCTTGATAAGACCCAGCTGGCAGGATTTCAAAACGACCTTGTAGTTCAAGTCAGGGATAAAACCTTTTTTAAAGGTTTCTTCAAACCAGCCGGAATAAACATTGGTTAAAAGTCCGACCGGGTACTTCTTTGAAACCTCTTTTGCTAAAAGATGACTTTCTTTAATCAAAGAAAGGTTTTCCATCCAAAAATCTCTCAAGTGAAAACCGGAAGGGGAAGAAATATCAAGCTCTTTTCGGTATTTACTCCAAAGATCTGAGGGAGAAATTTCCCCCCGGCAGGCGGCAGGGTCATATTTTTTGAAAGCTCCCCCAAGATCCTCCTTTGAAACCCCGTGCTTGGCGGCTAACTTTTTTAAAGCAAAACGGTAAGAAAAGAAAACCCCGCCGATATCGAAAAATACGAATTTTGTTTGTTTGTCTCTCATAACTCATCCTTACTCATTTCTCTTTAAAAATCAAGAAGATTTTCTTTTAAAGCGCAAAGGCGCCTCTAAAAGGCGCCTTTTTCTTACACATTTAAAACAGTTGATTCAGTTTTCCTGACACTCTCCGTTAACACACTCACAGGAAGAGCTTGGCTTGGGACTTACAACCTGCAGGCAAAAAGGGTTGTCGGGGCAAGTTATTTCGGTCTCCCCTTCATTCACACATTCCCACTGCGCTCCCGCGTTTTCAGGACAGCAGTTCGTGCTAACCCACTGACACTCATTATCCTCGCTGCAGCTTGTTACCACTTCTTCTTCATCTTCGCCTTCTTGCGGGACTTGAGGTATTCCCGGCTCCTCGGGTACTCCTGTTTCTTCAGGTGCTCCTGTTTCTTCGGACGCTCCCGGCTCCTCCGATGCTCCCGGTTCTTCGGGCATTCCAGGCTCTTCAGGCATTCCAGGCTCTTCAGGCATTCCAGGCTCTTCAGGTGCTCCCGGCCCGCTAGGCATTTCTCCTTCAATTACCTCTTGGACTCTGTTTTGGATTCTCTCTCTTACG
>CAYLVJ010000021.1:0-3626 GCA_964387175.1 uncultured Candidatus Saccharibacteria bacterium
ATGGTTAAAAAAAGAATCTTAAACGACTTCGAAAGAGCGGCCCAAAGGTTTTCAGACGAGCTTGAAAACAAGTTTAAAAAACTTGACAAGCGCTTGGACCGCCTTGAAGAAGAAATCGAGGACCTTAAAAAAAGGTAAGGTTTTTGACAAAAGAAGATTTGTGGTAAAATGTCACAAAGGTCATTTAGTTTTTTAACTAAAGATAAGATTATGAGTATTAGCTTTAAAAAGTACGCCTTGCTTTTAGGCGTAAGTCTTTTATTGGCTTGTCCGTTTTTTGTTTCGGGTCAAGAAATTTTACCCGAAGGAGGAAGCGGTTTCTCCGACGCTGTCTTGATGGAAGAGGGAGATTACGAGTACAATACGGACATTGCGAGTTGGTTTTCAGAATATGGTGACGAGGCCTACTACTTCTTGGGGGATGTTAAACCCGGCCAAGAGGTGAATATAGAAATAACTACCGAGGGGGAGAAGTATATGAGGGCCGCTATTCTTGACAGCAAGCGCCAGGAGGTTTCAAGCGTTGAAGATCAGGGAGCCTTCAATGTTTCCTGGTCTAAAGGAAGTGAGGGAGGCGTGGAAGATTATCATCTTAAAATTACTTCGCAAACAAGTTCGAACGAGAATTTCACGTTAAGTTACAACGTAGATAATTACTTTGATGCCGGCTCCAACCAGGACGCGGGTCACTCGATTCCAACCGCCCTAAGAGTTGATTTGGGAGAGTACGATGGTTATCTTTCCGGGAAAGAAGGAAACGACGAAATTGACTGCTACGAAGTTGATGTTGAAAGCGGCAAGGCTTTAGGGGTTAGGGTAACCCCGTCGGTTAATCTTTACGCTAAGCTTAATGCCTACAATACAGCCCGGGAGGAAATATTTTGGAAAGAAGCCAGCAACCCAGGAGCTATAGTGGAGGGAGTAATGGATCCAGAAGGAACCACTGTTTATCTTTGTCTTGAGGGAGGATATACAAATAAAGTGGAAAAAAGAGAATACACATTAGAGTTAACAGAAGAAGATTTATCTGAAGACGGTGAAACACCTACCGGCCCGACTGGCACAACTTCTGACGGACCGGGAGATTATGATATGCCCGAAGGAGACGAGATAGGGGGGGTTATCCAGCAGTTTACCGGACAAGACGGATTCTTACCCTTTAAGGTTCTTGGTATTTTCGGAGGCCTTATTCGTTGGTTTTTCCGCCTTTTAAAGATATTTATTGCCCTTATTATAGTTGGAATAATAATATTTTTTATTGTAAGGTCGCAGAAAAAGAAGAAAAAGAAAGAAGAAGAGCCAACTGAAACCCCAACAGAAAACCCAGCTGAAACCACAAAAGAGGAATTTAAGGGAGAATAAAACTTAAGGTCGGTTATTAAAAAAATAAATAAACATAAAAAACATGGAAGAGAAAATGAAAAAAGGAGAAATCCAAATGGAAGACGAGGTAGCCGAAACACAAACCTCATCCAGCGGGTTGGAGGAGAACGTGGCCGGCGCCCTCTGTTATTTCTTCGGATGGCTTACCGGTTTGTTTTTCATCTTGACTGAAAAGAAGAGCGACTTTGTTAAGTTTCACGCTTGGCAGTCGGTGATCACCTTCGGTATTTTAACCGTTCTTTCTTTTGTTCCTTTACTGAACTTCATTATCTGGTTTTTGTCCCTTTTCCTGTGGGCCTTCTTGATGTACAAGGCTTACCAGGGAGAGAAATTCATGATGCCGGCTGTTGGAGAGATAGCCAAAAAACAATCCGAGAAGGAACTTTAAAAGGTTACAAAAGGAAGGCCCCTCGAGGGCCTTTCTTTTGTTTTTGACCCCTTTTCTTTTATTTTCTTTTTGTTAGAATAGAGGGGATGAAAAAGAGTAAAAAGAAAATTCTTTTCGGTTTTTGCTTATTCCTTTTCTTGGCAGGCGCTTCTAGCGTGCGGGCTTTGTCCTTGGGAGAAGAGGAAAATTTTTACGTTGACCCCGAATATGACGAGAAAGACCGGGAAGAAATAACCGCCGAGCTTGTTAAGATAGGAAGCAAATCCTACTTTTATATTGATGAGTCTTGGTGGAGTGACCTGAGCCGGGAAGAAAAAGATGATTTAGAAGAAAAACTTGACGACTTGAGCCGTGATTTTTCAAACAAGATTCACCCCACCTTAACCGAAGAATACGGAAAGGAGCAAAGATACGGTGAAAACGGAGACAAAAGAACAACGGTTCTTTTTCACCCCCTAAAAGGAGACGCCAAAGGTTATTTCAGAGAGATTGACGGTTATTCTTCCTACCAGATGCCCGGCTCCAACGAAAGAAAAATTGTTTATTTAAGCAGTGAGGCTATAGAAAGCCCTTTGTCTTCTTCTTACCTGGCACATGAATTCACCCACCTTATCACCTACAACCAGAAAAACGTGTTAAGAGGGGTGACAGAAGAGGTCTGGCTTAATGAAGCCCGGGCGGAGTATGCTCCGACCCTTGTCGGTTACAAAAAGTATGAAGAAAGCAACTTAGCCCAAAGGGTGAACGTTTTCTTAAACAACCCCACCGATTCTTTAACCGAGTGGCTGAGCGAGGAATCCGATTACGGAGTTTTAAACATTTTTACACATTTTTTGGTTGAAAAATATGGTGTTGAAATATTAAGTGACTCCTTGCAAGGTGAAAAAACAGGGATTGAAAGTATAAACAAAGCGCTGGATGAAAACGGTTACGAAGACCGCTTCGGTGATATTTTCACCAACTGGCTGGTTGCGGTGCTGGCCAACGACTGTGAGCTTGGAGAAGATTACTGCTACGAAGACGATGATTTATCGAGTTTGAATGTTTCTCCGGCTGTAAACTTTCTTCCTTTAGGAGGAAGAAGCAGTTTGGGCCTTAACCAGTCTTCCAAACCGTGGGAGGGAAGGTGGTTTAAGTTCGTGGGGGGTAAAAAAGGCGCCCTAAGAATTAATTTTATCGGTAATCCTCAAAACACATTCCAAATCCCTTATCTTGTAAGAAGTTTTTCCGGTGATTACTCGCTTGACTTTTTCGAGCTGGATGAAAGCCAAAGAGGGGAGGTTTTAATCTCCGGTTTCGGCTCGGATATAAGCTCGGTGGTTATCATGCCTTCCGTACAAACTAAAACGGAAGGATTTAACGGCAAGGAAGACTCCGTCCCTTATTTTTGGGAAGCAACTACCATTACAGAGGAAGAAGACTTAAAAGAAGAGGAAAACTCGGATTATCTTCAAAGACCTCTTACTGAAATGAGCCGGGGAGAAATTATCGCCAAGATAGAAGAGATCAAAGCTCTTTTGGGTCGTCTTGAAGGTAAACTGAAAGAAGTGGAAGGAGAAAAAGAAGAAGAAATCGAGGTTGAAATTTCCTGCGGGGCGTTTGAAAGTGACTTAAGTTACGGGGTGAGTGGAGACAAGGTAACCTGTCTGCAGGAGTTTTTAAAGTCACAAGGCGAAGATATTTATCCTGAAGGTCTTGTAACCGGTTACTTCGGACCCCTTACAAAACAAGCCGTTATTAGGTTTCAGGAAAGATGGAAGGAAGAAGTGCTTTCTCCCTGGGACCTTGAACGGGGCACCGGGTACGTGGGAAAAACAACCCGAACAAAAATTAACGCCATGCTCTCTTTTGAGGA
>CAYLVJ010000022.1:0-2235 GCA_964387175.1 uncultured Candidatus Saccharibacteria bacterium
AAAGATTGAGAGACGGACGAAATGCACAAAATGTTTTATCGGTTTTACTTGACAAAGAATTAAAAAACTTTGACAAGCACAAAAAAGAAAGTTAAAATTTGTAAGAAGGCCCCATCGTCTAGTGGTTTAGGACGCAAGGTTCTCATCCTTGTAACCGGGGTTCAAATCCCCGTGGGGCTGCTAAATAAAAAAGAGTCGTTTTCGACTCTTTTAAGTTTTAACTTGAAATTAAACTCAAAAAAGGTAGTATTAAGATAGTACCTTAAGAGGGTAAAAGAGATCGCAAAAAAAGAAAAAACAGGCCGAGAAGTTATCGGCCTGACGCAAGCAGAAATGCTTGCTCTAAACCGGTACCTGGTGCAAAAAACAAGTACCGAAGAGGAAATAAAAACCTGGGAGGAGAAAATCAATGATGCCTACAAGGCGCTCGTATAGTGTCGGAAAAGCCATCACCCTTTCCGACCTCAAACTCAAAAAACTTGAAAATAAATTAAAAATTTGTTAGAAATAAGCATAGTTTAAAACTTAAATAAAATCTATGAACTCGGCAGTTATAAAAACAGGGGGGAAGCAATACTTGGTTAAAGAAGGAGAAGAAGTAAAAATAGAAAAAATAAAAAACAAAAAAGAAGGAGACGAGGTGATCTTCGATAAAGTTTTGTTAACTGAAATAAAGGACAAAACCAATATAGGAAAACCTTTTTTGAAGGGAGCAAAAGTAAAAGGTGAAATTAGTGAAAAGGGAAGGAGAAAAAAGATCACTGTTTTAAAATTCAAAAACAAAACGAGGCAGATGACTAAAAAGGGGCACAAGCAACCTTACATGAAAGTAAAAATCAAATCGATCTCTTAAAAATTAAAAACAGGCGAAAGGGCCTGTTTTTTTAATTTGTTTCAACTCCGATTTTTAAAAGCAGAAGAAAGGGTTTCCCTGTCAGCATATTCTACTTCTCCTCCCCTGGGAAGACCACGTCCCAGTCGAGTCAAAGTAACAGGCAGCTCCTTTAACTTCCGCTGAAGGAGAAGGGTTGTTCCCTCACCCTCAGTAGTGGGGTTTAAGGCTAAAATAACCTCTTTTATTTCCCCTTGAACTCCAAATTTACCAGGAGTTTTAATTCTTTCTTTCAATTCTTCAATCCGCAGTTTTCTTAGGTCTTTTTTCTCCAGAGAAGAAACACTGCCCCCTAAAACAAAGTAAAGTCCTTTGTAAAGATTCTTCTCTTCAATAGAAGCTAGATCAGTTTCTTTTTCAACTACGCATATTTTGTTTTTGTCCCTTCCTGGGTCGCTGCAGACTTCACAAAGTTTTTTGTTTTTCTGGGAAGAAAAATTGAAATACTTAAAACAAAAATTGCATCTTTTGAGACTATTTTTAACCTCCGCAACAGCTTTCAAAAAATCTTTCGTCTCTTTTTTGGAAAGGTCTGTAAGATAAAACACAAAACGAGCAGCAGTTTTAGGACCCACTCCTGGAAAGTCAGAAAATTTTTTTATTAATTTTTCAATTTCTTCAGAATACATATCACGTTATTACTCTTCGTCAAAACGGGTTTCAACATCCCGAAAAGTAACTGTGCGTTCGTCAAAGTAAAGGTCGGCTGTCCCCACCGGTCCATTTCTATGTTTGGCGACAATAATCTCTGATTTATTCTTGTACCGATTGCTGTTTTCTTCTCTTTTTCTGTAAATAAACATAACCACGTCCGCATCCTGCTCTAAGGCTCCACTTTCTCTTAAATCGGCCAAAATGGGACGGGGGGGAGTTCTTCGCTCAACTCTTCTTGAAAGTTGTGAAAGAGCTAAAACCGGGATTTCAAGTTCCCTGGCCAGACCCTTGAGAGAACGTGAAATTTCTGTAATTTGTCTTACCATACTATCAGCCATAATTCTTGGTTCAACAAGCTGCAAGTAGTCAACAATTAAAAGACCCAGCCCTCTTTTTGCCTGCAATCTTCTTGCCATAGCTCTCATTTGTAAAATGTTAGAGGTCGCGGAATCGTCAATGTAAATAGGGGCTTCGGATAAAACCCCGAGGGCTCTTCTAATTCTTTCAAAATCGTTGCTTTTTTCTCCACCTGAAACTCTTCCGGTTCGAAGACGCCAAAGATCGATGCCAGACTCGGCCGCTATTAGCCTGTCTACTACCTGATCCTTAGACATTTCTAAGCTGAAAATCCCAACCGGAACATTATCTTCTAAGGCCGCGTGGGAGGCGAAATTCAGAGCAAGGGCGGA
>CAYLVJ010000023.1:0-2096 GCA_964387175.1 uncultured Candidatus Saccharibacteria bacterium
ATTGGAGCGGGCGAGCGGAATTGAACCGCCGTCTTCGGCATGGCAAGCCGATGTAATAGCCACTATACTACGCCCGCAAAGAAGAGCTGTGCCGGGGGCGGGAATCGAACCCGCATGGACTAAAAGCCCAAGAGGTTTTAAGCCTCTCGCGTCTGCCTATTCCGCCACCCCGGCTGAGGCCAGGGCGGGATTCGAACCCGCGAATAGTGGTTTTGCAAACCACCGCCTTCCCACTTGGCTACCTGGCCTTACCCTGCCTTGGTTAAATAATACCAAAGGAGTTTGTTTTTTTAAAGATTAAAGCTCCATCATCTTAGAGCGGATCTCGTAGGCAACTAAGGTGTCCCCCTCTTCTATATCTCCCTTTCCTTCAAAAAGTATACCGACATCTTCTCCTTCTTTTCCGCTTTTAATATCTTTTTTTCTGCTTTGAAGACCGACAATTCTTCCTTCTCCCACTCCTTCTCCGGACTTTATCTTCTTTTCATCGCTTGTTTTAAAAACTTCTATCTTGTTTCCTTTTCTCACTTCTCCCTTTTCCACATGGGCCCCTATCACCTGTCTTCTTTTGCCCTTTTTAAAAATCTTTAAAACTTCCAACTTGGCCACATTAACCCTGACCTTTTGAGGGCCTAGAAAACCCTCCATTATCTTTTTTACCCCCTCTTTAAGTTCATAAATAATATCAAAGGAAAACACTCTAACTCCTTTCTTTTTTGCCTTTTCTTCGGCTTCCTTTTCTATATCCGTCCGAAACGCAACAATTACCGCTTCGGTCGCTTCCGCCCAATCAATGTCAGACAAGGTTACCTTTCCGACTCCCGAACGAACTACCCTCAAACCAACTCTTTCCTGAGGAAGTTTTGAAAGCACTTCTTGAATGGGCTGGGTCGATCCTCCTACATCAACCCTCAAAACGATATTTAAAACCTTCTCACACCCCTTAGGAGCTTCCAAGCAGACGTTTTCTTGGCTTTCCTCTGACAATTGCCTTGCTGAGCTTACCTCCCCGCATTCAACCACTCTTTCTCCAACCCCCGGCACCCCCCCTATTCCTAAGATTTGAACTGCTTGACCCGGGAAAGCTTTTTTTATTCTTTTCCCTTTGTAATTTTCCATCCTTCTAACTTTTCCGTAACACCCCCCGGCAGAAATTATTTTTCCTTCTTCTAAAACACCTTTGTTGATTAAGATATTAACCAACGCACCTCTTTGAGTGGAAAGAAAGGCTTCTATAACAACCCCTTCGAAAGATGTTTCAAAGTCCGCCTTTAATTCCATAAGTTCAACTTTTAAAAGAATGAGGTCTAAAAGATCGGAAAGTCCTTTGCCGGTCTCGGCAGAAACTTCGGCGCACAAAACTTCACCACCCATCTCTTCAACTACGATCTCGTATTCGGTCAACTGACTTTTAATTTTTTTCACGTTGGCCTCCGGCTTATCAATTTTATTAATAGCAACCACAAAAGGGGTCTCGCTTTCCTTTAGGTGAGAAATACATTCTTCAGTTTGCGGTTTGACGCCTTCGTCAGCCGCCACAACCAAAACAGCCAAATCAGCTACGCTGGCCCCTCTTGATCTCATCTCACAAAAGGCAGCGTGGCCCGGGGTGTCGATAAGTGTTATTTTCTGCCCCTTTTCTTCTATCTCATAAGTACTGATATGCTGCGTTATACCCCCCGACTCTTTTTCAAGCACACTCAAATCCCTCAATCCTTCGAGGATTGAGCTTTTACCATGGTCGATGTGTCCGACCATCACGACTACAGGTTGTTTTTCTTTTAATTTGTTCATAGCGCGGCTTTATTAATTGCTTTCTTCTCTTCTGGTGAAAGCTTGTATTCAGATTCTCCTTTTTCAATGGGTTTTATGAAAATTCTGCTTTTATCATCCCGGTACAAGCTGGTTACAACAAACCCGTTTTTTTCTTCGTCAATTAAGGCGAGGGAGAAACTTTGGTTTCCTCCCGTCTGGGAAAAAGCGTTGTACCTTATCACCCCGGCTGTTAAAACTCTTTTGTTGTCTTTTTCCAACTTGGATATCCTTCGGGAAAGATCTTCCACTTTACGGTTGGTTTTTTCTAAAGCTTCGACCAC
>CAYLVJ010000024.1:0-2019 GCA_964387175.1 uncultured Candidatus Saccharibacteria bacterium
ACTACATAAAAATACTTATCCTCTAACAGTTTACCTTCTTTAGAAAAGTCCATTTTGTGCTCTACCCCTGCCAATCTCAAACTTCCTTTTAATCCCGCCTCTTCTTCCAGCTCTCTTCCGGCAGCCTCAAAGATCTTTTCTCCCCATTTTACTTTACCGGTTACAAAACCGTGGTAACCGTAGTAAGGATGTTTCAGTCTCTTTTGAACCAGATATTTCTTCTTGTCACCCTTTTCTTTAATACAAACCACCGACACCCCTATTTTCGCCTGCTTTTCAAGTTCTATCTTTTCCCCGTCCACATCAAACCTGTTTGCATACTCTTTTCCTTTGTCAGTCAGATGATAAAAACCTTTCTCATCTTTTAAAATATGACCAAGTTTCAACAGTCTCTTGACGTGGAAGCTGAAATGATCATTTGTAATATTTTCCAGGTTCATCTCGGAAAACCTAGCTTTTTCGTTTAACAACAACACCTTTAATATTTTCTTTTGCAAGTCGTGCATAAAAATTTCTTATATCTTTTAACTAATCTCATATTATAAAAATCAAAGAAAACTGTCTAGTAAAGTCAACTTTACTAAAAAATCCACCAAGTGGTGAACTTCTTCTTAGATTACTTTCAAAAAAGATTCGGAGGTTTGCCAGCTTGCAGTCATTAAAATTTCTTCTAATTTATTCCTTTTAAATAACTGGAAAGCTCCATCTTCTTTGCCCAAAAATTTAGATACTTTTTGTTTATCTTGTCTTTAGAAATCTTTAGAACCGACCGAGCGTCTCTCAAATGTCGATCTGATTCCGTCAATTCATACCACTTTAATTTACTTAAAACCAGATCTTCGGGTGAGATAAAGTTGATGTCCGTTCCTCCGATATTTTTAACAACCTTTCTTTCCATCTTCTTTTTGCTCCATTCACTTTCCCCTAAGACAAAAAAGTCCACCTTAACACCCGTATTGGAATCAATAAAATTAAACTCTCTCTTTCTATTTACTTCTTCTCTCACCATGTCTTCGTCAATATAGTTTTCTTCCGATATCTTTTTTAATCTATCAACAAAGACGGTGATATTTACCCCCTCCATTTTAACAAGAATATCGATATCAAAAGTAGCCCGAGGTCGACCCCAGACCGAAACTGCAAAACCACCCGTGACAAAATAGTCAACCTCTAATTTGT
Source organism: uncultured Candidatus Saccharibacteria bacterium (assembly GCA_964387175.1). Classification (GTDB taxonomy): domain Bacteria; phylum Patescibacteriota; class Minisyncoccia; order Minisyncoccales; family CAYTKG01; genus CAYLVJ01. The sequence continues at coordinate 1,180 of CAYLVJ010000024.1, forward strand.
TAAGAAGTTGACTGATCTTTTTCAGTAATTTCTCGTGAGCTGTTTTTGTCATTTAAGTTGTTTAGTTTTAAACAAAAATGAGCTAACTGAGAGGTTAGCTTAACCTTCTTTTCGGCGGACATTTTTCGAAATATGTTGTTTTGTACGTTGTGAGTATTGCTTTCTTTCATTTTAAATTAAGAATATCATAAACTTACAAACTTATGAACATCTTGTTATATGAAACTAAAACTCACTTAACTTAAATATTCCCAATGTCTTTTTTATAGAAATATTTTTTCTGGTAGATGCTAGAAGTATTGAAGCAGATTTAGCGTAGCAATAAGCTCCGTTTCCTATGTATTTATTCATAAATCTATGAATCCCCCCAAGTAATTAGCTTTGTAAACCAACCCACCCTCTTTCTTTATTTTCTCTTCCCCTGAAAACCTTTCAATATTTCCTTTCCACAAATTTCGATAGACATAACCACCTCTTTCGTGTTTTTTAGGCCCCCTAAAGGGATATTCTTCCGGCATTCTCCTTAAAGCCTCTTGTAGAATTTTATAAATCGGATCAACCTTAACTCCTTTTTCTACCCACCCGTAATAAACCATGATCCAGCATGGACTATCTTCGTAAAAAACAACCGTTCTTCCCCGTAAGGCTCCCCACCGAAGAAATTATCCTTTGCTCTCCACTTTCCTCTTTCAAAAGAGATGGTCTTCGAGCTGTCTTCTTCTTTGACCCACCTCTCTTCTTCTTCGGTTGCGTAACCGACCTTGTTAAAATCAACTAAAAATTTTTTAAGTTCTTTTTTCATATTTCTTAATTTTAGCAGAATGTTCCCAAAACAAAAAC
>CAYLVJ010000025.1:0-1816 GCA_964387175.1 uncultured Candidatus Saccharibacteria bacterium
AACAAAAACCCAGCACAAGGATGGGTAATTGGGGCAAGGATTGTGGGACGCAATTCGAACTTAGTACTTTGAGGAAGTGCCAAGCGCATAAACTTAATCCCACAACTTATATATCGAATGATCTCCAACTGAATGAAACCAAGCCTCATTTTTACTACGAAACTCAAATATGATGCGGTGTTTGTTGTCTAAAGAGAATGACCAAAAACCATCAAGGCCTCCTTTTAGTTTGTGGGTGTCAAGCCGCCCATCAAAAGGGTCTCGCCGAAACCAGCCAACCTTTTCTTTCGTTCTTTGTTTTACTTTTTGACTGAGTTTCTTATACTCTCTCTTAAATTTAGAAGAATAATAAATCTCCATTTATTTATTCCAAATCATCAAGAGAGGTTAGCAATTTTCCTTTGCCGCTTATAATCTCTTCTCTGCTTTTTTTCAACTTCTCCAATAATCTACCTTCTAACTTTTTCCTCAACAAATCTCTAAAAAACTCACTCCTGGTAGCAAACTTACCTTCTTTAACCATCTTTTCTACTTCGGAAGCAAGAGAAGGCGGTAGAGAAATATTTATTACTTTCCTCATTTTAGTCTAATTATATTGTAATACATATTGTTACAATAATATTATGGTTGCATATTTTTGTCAATCCCCACAAAGCAAAAAACCAGGCAGGAGCCTAGCTTTTCGAAAGTCGCATTGAAGCATTGCTCGTCACCGCTGTACACAAACAACACAACATGCAAAGAGACTGTGATAAAATAGGTATTGCAATGAAAAGCTTAAAAGAAGATTAACCTTCAACCCTTTTCAAAACGGAACTTTTGATTTTCTGAGCCTTGTTAAAAGCATCTTCAGCATCTTCGAAACTAAATTGAGGATAGTTCCCGGGATACTTTGTTGCGATATAGAGCTCCGTTAGTTCTTCTGCCTCTCTTCTCAAGCCTTCCAGGTCCGGATCAAATTCTTTACAGAGCGTTAACAACCGATCCAGCTGGTGAATTTTAGGAAACCTGTTTTTGTGATAAACCAAAAACCCTTTCAAATACTTTTCTGCCATCTGTTGAGCAAGAAAGCAAACAGTATTTGGAGAGCCACCTCTATCTTCTAAAATATCTTTCATAGAAAGTTCATCGTCCTGCGCTCTCGTAAACCATTCCTTTGCCAATCTTGGGTTTTTTAACTTCTTTTCAGGCATAAACAGATCTACCCTTTTTAATAATATCCTCAATAAAAAAATCTCTCATCTCCAATCTTTTTTCCACCTCTTTTGGGGTATAAACAAGAATATCAACGGGAAATCTTCCTTTTATCAGCCTCCGGACCTCTAACTGTCTTTCGATTCTGCTCTTCTCGGTGTCTTTGATAATAAAGATATCTAAATCGGAGTTTTCGTCCGGCTCTCCCCAAACGTAAGAGCCAAAAAGATAGATTTTCTCCGGCTTATATTCTTCGACTATCTCTCGAACCAACTCTTTGATTTCTTTTTCTTCAACCATATTAAAAAAATAATAACACAAAACATCCAAAAAAAGAAGGGGTTGTCTTTACAATGAATATAGTATAAGAGGCCGCAAGTTTTTAGTAAATAAGAACGGAATGGAGAGACATATCAACTTTTTAAAAGTTGTGCCGTAAGCGGGAACGATGGGACGATTTTAAAACGATGGATTGGAAAAAAATAAAGCAAGAGTTTGCTCAAACTGAGGAGGTAATAGAGCTATCATCAACTTAACATCTCTTAGAGTTCTGTATACAGGGGTGGTACAAAAATCAAAACAAAAGAGGAGATACTACAAATATCATGTTATGTCGATATGT